>JBEIJQ010000069.1:0-16116 GCA_040380145.1 Lewinellaceae bacterium
ACGGGCGAACGACAGGTATTGGATGGCCGTCCACAGCGTTTCGAAGCGGATCCAGCGGGTGAGCGGGCCGGGGCGTTCGGCATAAGGTCCGTACCCCAGCACCAGATCGGTTTCGGGGCCGAAGGCAGCGACCATCCGTACGGCCCAATCGGGACCCACCGCGCAATCGGTGTCGGTCAGCAGCACCAACCCGTGGCGTGCCGCCGAAACCCCGGCGGCCAGCGCGTTTTTCTTGCCTGCCCACGGCCTCGGAGCATCTGGCCCGAGGCGCAATACTCGCAGCATGGGGAAGCGCTGCCCGAATTCCGCCAGCACCTCCGCCGTCCCGTCGGACGAGGCATCGTCCACCACGATGAGCTCCCATTCCGACAGCCCCCGTTGGGCGAGCCAGCCCGGCAGGTGCGCCCACAGGTTGTCGGCCTCGTCGCGCGCGCACACCACGATGCTCACCGGCGGTGGTGGGGAAGCGCCGCGCTCCGGGGCCTTGGATGGCATTTTGGCCAACCCGCGTACCAACCATCCCCAAAAAAGGAGCTGTACCGTCAAAAAAACAGCGTGGATCATGGGCGATAAAGGTAGCGATTTGGCTAAAATTTAGTTTTTTTGCAGTGTAAAACCCAATATACATGAAACACGCCCTTTTCCCCGTCTTTTTCTTGCTGCTGGCGCTCAGCGCCTGTGTGTCTTCCAAAAAATACAAGGAACTGGAAGCCCAGAACAACAAAGCCAACGCGCGCCTGCGCGATTCCACGAACGCCTTGCGCAACATCCGCGCCCTGTACGGCAACGAACAGCGCACCAATGGCGATCTCGCAAAAGAAAAAGCCAAACTCCAGCAGGAGATCGAAACCCTCCGCAAGCGCCACGCCGCGGAAATGGACGAACAGTTGAAGCTGCGCAAAAAATTGGAGGAAGACTCGCGCTTGGAAATCAGCAACTGCGAAGAACGCCTCAATGCTCTGCAAGGCGACAAGGTCGGACTCGAAAAAAGTTTGGCCGAACGGGAAAAAAAAGTCCGTGAACTGGAAAAAGCCCTCTCCGAACGGGAGGCGCTGCTCAAAAAATTGGAGGCCGACCTGCGCGAACGTGAACAACGGGTCAAAGAACTCGAAGACCTCCTCTCCGCCCAAAAACAAAAGCTCACCGAGCTGCGCGACCGCATCCGACAGGCGCTGCGCGGTTTCGAGGGCAGCAACGACATCACCGTCGAGGAAAAAGACGGCAAGGTCTATGTCTCGCTCAGCCAAAAACTGCTCTTTGCCACCGGCAGCAAAGTCATCGACCGAAAAGGCAAGGAAGCCTTGGCCAAACTTTCCGAGGTGCTCGTGAAAAACAGCGACTTGGCCATCACCGTCGAAGGCCATACCGACAGCGACGGCGAAGACCAACTCAACTGGGACCTCAGCGTGGGACGCGCCACCGCCATCGTGGCCGAGCTCCTGAAAAACGGTGTGGATCCCACCCGGATCACCGCCGCGGGCCGTGGCAAACACGCCCCCAAAGTGCCCAACAACTCCCCGGAAAACAAGGCCATCAACCGCCGCAGCGAGATCATCCTCTCGCCCGACCTAAACGAGTTGTTCAAACTGCTCGAAGATTGATCCACCCAAAATCGACCATATGCTCGGAACAGGATCCCGCATCACTTACACCGGCTTCGGCGACGGTGTGGTGCTCCGCCGCAACGCCGACCTCTATGAGGTCTGCTTCATCACCCTCGGCATCAAAGAAATCCCCGTGGACAGCGAACGCATCCACGTCATCGAACGCATCGCCCCGGCCGAGGAAACGGATTTCGGCCCCATCGAAAAGGCACTGATCAATGTGCTGCGCGCATGGTCCGATATTCCGGAGCCCGTGCTGCTCGGCGACCGCTGGCAGGGCGGCACCCTGCTGATGCAGCCCAAAGATACTGGCCTCAAACCCAAGGAAGTGCCGATCGAGGTGTTCTTCAACAAGATCATCATGACACGCGACCGCTTGCGCGTGATGGAGCAGCGGATCAACAGCAGCAAACTTTCCGAAGAGGAAAAAATCAATCTCCAGCAGTACATCACCAAGATATACGGCTCGCTGACCACCTTCAATGTCCTCTTCAAGTTCAAAGAGGACTATTTCGTCGGAGAAAGCGGAAAAGACTGAAAACCGGGCTCAGAAGCCGAAGCCGATGAACAACTTGAAGCCCATGTTGCGGTCCACCGTGTTCAAAAAGGTATTGGGCCGCACCAAGGAACGGTCGTTGCGGTTGTCGGTGATGTCGAGCAGACTGTACTGCCAACGGAAACCGAAGCGCAGCGAGCCGGAAAACCGATAGGTGGCGCCGATGTTGATCCCCAGATCGAACGGCTTGTAGGGCATTTTGCCGATCTGGTCGAGCTCCGCCTGGGTCTCGAAATAGTGTGCGCCCAGGATATTGGGGTACTGGAAGTTGTCGCCGTTGACCACCACGGAAGAAACCGCGTTGGTTTTGGCCGCGCCCGCTTCGTCGCGTCCGTACCTATAGTCCAAGTCGTATTCGATGGTCTGGTTGCCCAGCTCCGGATCGCCTGTGTAGCGGGAATTGCCCACCGCGGTGGCCCCGAACAAAAGACCGAAACTCGGCCCGGCGGAGATTTCCAGCTTGTTGTCGATCGCTTCAAAGCCGAACATCAGAGGCATTTCCACGTAATTGAGCGTGGGATTGAGCGATTGTGTGCGCCGCCCTTGGGTGAGCAGGGGAAAGCCGAAAGCCAGTGGCTGTTGGTAAGAAGGCCCTTCGAAAGTGGTCGGGGTGCCTTTCTGGACATAGTTCAGTTCGGCCTGCACCGACATGCGCGGTCCGATCCGGTAGCGCGCATAGCCTCCGGCCATCAAGCGGAAGCCCAATCGTCTGGACTCCAGCCCGTTGCCAAGCGAATCGGTTTCGGAGGCGCCCACTGCCGAGGCTAGGTTCACGCCGGCCTTGATGCCGAATTCCCATTTTTTTTGGGAAAAAAGAGGGGGAAGAAAAAAACAGCAGCAGGCCCAAAAGAGCGAACCGCGAAAGGTGTTGGGTGCGAAGGTGCATTTGCATCAAAAGTTGCCTTTGAGCCGCAAATATAGCCCTTTTTCACCCAGAAAATTGACGGTGTAATCGGCTTGGAAAACAGCGTTGTACATCAGCACCAGATCCAGCGAAAGGCCTGTACCCCCCAACAGGCGGTTGGAAAGGGGATTGCCCTCGGCGTAGTAGCGGTCCCAAACATACCCGAGATCGCCGTGCCAACGGCAGTACAGCCGCAACGGAATGTTCCGGAGCGCTTTCAAGGGAAATTTGGGCACTTTCACCTCAACATCCAGTGCTTTGAAGTGCACGTCCGATTGAAAAAGGGCGTAATCCTGCCCGTTTACCACATAATATTGGTATCCGCGCACGAAATCGTTGAAATAACCGAGAGCAACCTGGTTGTAAAAGGGCTGCCGAGGCCCGTACAGGAGCGCTTTTCGCCCCTGCGCCCACAGTGAGACGTGCCAGCGTTTGTGCAGGGGCAGATACAGCCCGGCGGCTGCGGAAACGAACAACTGGTTGGCCCCGTCCAAAGGCGGCACGCCGACTTTTTCCACTATCCCGCGCAGGTAATACCCTTTGGTGGGGTAAGGGCGCACATCGCGGCGGTCGTAGGCGAAACGGTATTTCAGGTTAAGGGTCTGCTGATGTGTTTTCCCGTCCAAAAAATAATCGGGGTTCAGTCGGGCCACCGTGTCGCCGATGTGCAGGTCGAGGTAGTTGATCCCCAGTTCGTGCCGGCCGTACAGCCCCCTGCGATAGATGATCGATCCGCCCACTCGAAAACGCCGGAACTGCCGATCTGAGGTTTCGAAGTCTTGGAAAAAAAGCAGTTTGTTGTCCTGACAAGCGTAGGCCAGTTCTTTGTTGTCGGAATACAATACATTGAAGCTGAAACCGATGGGTTTGTCGGGCCGCACGAGCGGCAGGCGGTAATCGAATTCCAGTTTGCGGGTGTAGCCCAATTGCGCGGTGAAGCTGATGGGGTCGTTGCGGCCGGTAAAATTCGCCCAATCGAGGTAAAGGGCCCCGTTGATGCGGTTGAGCTTGCGGCCCATTTCCACCCACCATACATTGAAATTGCGGTCGGCCAGTTCCACGCTGGGCCAGGGTATGATGTACCAGATCTCGGAAACTTTGGCCTGCACGGTGATGTGGCGTCCTTCCCAGCGCACCACATTGAGGGTCGCGGCACTGAAAAGCCCCGTGTTCAGGAGCAGCCGCTCATTGGTTTTCAGCGCGGGCATGAGTTCGGACAACAAGACGGAGTCGCCCGGACGAATGTTCATTTCCCGCAGCATATAGGGCGCTCGGGTCTTCTTGTTGCCGACGAACTCCACGCTGTCGAGGTACACATACGCCGATTGGGCCCGCAGGCCGAGCGCGAGACCGCAGATCAGCAGCGGTACGAGGAGCAGGCTCTTGGGGCAGCGGGGCATACGGCGGAAAATGGCATCAGGGCAGCGCGAAACGGACGTATTTGATGGTTTTGCCCGCGAGCAGATGCCCCCTTTCGTAGTGGGTCCGGTGCGCCAGTTCGGGATATGCCAACGGACCTGCGTAAATGTCGTGGTTGCAGTACAGGATCTGTGCTTTTTCTTCTGCCAGCGTTTCGAGGGTGTAGGCGAAGAGGCCGTCGTCGTCGGTTTTCAAGTGGACGATCCCGCCCGGGCACAGCACTTGGCGGTAGAGCGACAGGAAACGGGGCGAGGTGAGCCTTTTGCGGGCCTTGCCCGCGCGCGGATACGGATCGGGAAAGGTGATCCAGATTTCGGACACTTCCCCGGGCGCGAAAAACAGGGCCAAGAACTCGATCTGCGAACGGATAAAGGCAGCGTTGTCCAAGCCCTCCGATTGCGCAACGGTGGCGCCTTTCCACAGGCGATTGCCTTTCAGGTCGATGCCGATGAAACAAGTTTCGGTACGGTCGCGCGCCATGGACAAGGTGTAATCGCCCTTGCCGCAAGCCAGTTCGAGGACGATGGGCGCTTCGGGACGGCCAAAGTGCCGATCGGCCCATGCGCCGCCGAGAGAAACCGTTTGGTCCCTATGGTCGAGCAGGCAAGGCTGCTCCATCGAAGGGTTTTGATATACATTGGGCAGGGTGCCCAATTCGGCGAATCGTTGGAGTTTGTTTTTTTTGGACATAAAAAAAGCGGATGGAAAAGTGCGATCAGGGCCAATAAGGGATCGGCCGGCCCAGAAAAGCCTCCAGTTCGGGTTTGGCCTCGCGATATATCCGGGCCAGTTCGTCGCGGATCCCGTCGGGGAACGGCTGTCCGAAAGCGGCGGTATTGACCCTTTCTTCGGCGATCCGGGGCCGGAAGCCGGCATCCACGCCCAAGAAGCCGAACAGGTTGGCCAGCACCTCGTCGGGCTTTTGCAGGAGTTCTTCGTAGATCAGCACATGGAGCTGGCCGGAGGGGAAAACATCCAGCCAGGGGCGCAGGTAATGCACATAAAGGCCCCTTTCCACATAGGCGAAGGGCGAAACGGAGGGTGTGAAAGACAGTGTCGGGGCGGGCTTTTTTTCCACAAAAACCTCTTCCGGCGAGCGTGTTTCCAGGCCGTTTTTCACCGAAAAATAATAATTGGAAACGGCTCGTTCCACCGGTTCGCGAAGGATGACCAAGGCTTTGGCGTCTGGAAAACGGTCCAGCATCCGCGAGGCGGATCCGGGTATTTCCAGGTAGCTGGTGCTTTTCTCTCCGAAAGCCCGGTGCCCGGGTTCGGGGGGGTAATGCTTTTCCAGATATTCGGAAAATGCCCGGTCGGAGAGGTCTTGCGACAAAAAGAACTTGGGCTCGGGGCGCACGGGCTTGGCCATGCAGATTTCCGGATGTTGGTCGAGCAGATCGTACAGCATGGTCGTGCCGCTCCGCTGGGCTCCTATGACGGCGAAAAATCGGCTTTGGGGGGACATTCGGGCTATGTTTTTGGCAAAAAAAGCGCGTTACTGCGCGATGGAATTTTTCAAAAGTTGGTGGTAAAACCGGACCATCCTGCGGAAGTTGTCTGCCCCGATGCGTTCGTCGCGGCCGTGGATACGGGCATAATCGTCGGGGCGCATTTCGACGGGCGCGAACCGATAGAGCTGCTCGCTGATCCGCGTGAAGTGCCGGGCGTCCGTCGCACCCGTCATCAGCGAGGGGGCCACCACCACCTCGGGGTACAATTGGCGCAGGGTGGTCTGCAGGATCCGGAAACCGTATGCGTCGGTAGGCGACAGCGGCGGTGGTTCGGACACCACCGCGCCGGTATCGATCCGTACTTCGGGGCCGACCACGCGGCGAACATGCTGCACCACATCGCTCACGGTTTCGCCCGGCAAGATACGGAAATTCACGGTGGCCGATGCTCCGGTGGGCAGCACGTTTTCGGCGAAACCGCCCTCTATGACCGTGGGAGCCGTACTCGTGCGCAGCAGCGCGTCGAATTCCGGTCTCCGCGACAGCGTTCGGGTCAGGTACGGAGCAGAGAGCCACCTGTTGGCGAACAAAGCCCGGTGCCACGGATCCATTTCCGGACCGGCGAAATCGAACAGGCGGCCGATGGGTCCGTCGAGGTGTGCGGGCATGGGGTTTTCGGCAAGGGCCGTCAGGGCGGCGGCCAAACTTCCGATCGCCGTTTTCGCTGGCGGCAGCGATGAGTGCCCGCCCGTGGCCTGTACCTGCAGGCGCAGGGTGAGATACCCCTTTTCGCCGATGCTCACGAGAGCCACCGGCCGATCCGTTCCGGGCAACAGCCCGGTGGCGATGTGGGTTCCCTCGTCGAGGACATACTCGAAGCGTATGCCCGCCTGTTCGAAGGCCAATGCAGCAGCCTGTCCGCCCATTTTTCCCCCGACCTCTTCGTCTTGTCCGAACAGCAGGTAAACTGTCCTTTGGGGCACGGTCCCTTCCGCCAGCAGCAACTCCACTGCTTCGAGAATGGCGAACAGAGCGCTTTTGTCGTCTATCGCGCCACGGCCGTACAAGTATCCTTCGTGGAGGGCGCCGCTGAAGGGCGGCCGTGTCCAAGCGTCGATTTCTGAAGAATCCACGGGCACCACATCGAAATGGGCCATCAGCAGGATGGGCTTGAGGTTGGGGTCGCGGCCTTCCCATTTGTAGAGCAGCCCGTACCGGTTGACGGTGCTTCGCCGCAGTTGGGCCCGGATGTGCACATACTGCGTGTCGAGCAGCCGATGGAAGGCCGTTACGGCCGCCGTGTCCAGGCGGTATCGCCGCGACACGGTGGGGATCTGCAGGCCCAACGACAGGCGTTCAAGTGCTTTTTCGGGTACTTGGCAGGGGGCCACCGGCGTGGCCGGGATCTGTACCGACACGAAGGTGGCGGTATTGTAGGCCACCATGCCGCCCGTTACGAACAGCACCAGCAGGGCAATAGAAAGCAGCAAACGGCGCATGTCCTTATCCGATCATTTTTTTTTCTCCCAAAGAAAACCGCCGTCGCCGCCGTTTTCTTCTTCGTTATCGGCATCGTCTTTCCAATCGTCGGTGAACTCTGGCGTGTCTTCCAACTCGGCGGGCTCTTGGAAGATTACGACGTTGCCGAATTTTTCGCGAATGGTCCGTTGGATTTCGTCGTGCTGGCGTTGTTCATCTGCGGCGATCACGGCCTTGACCCCTTTTTTGTCGAATTTCCAATTGAACTCTTTTTTCGCGAGGTTGCCGTAAGCGTGGACGTATAGGTTGAACAGCCCGTTTTTCTTGGCTTTTTTGGGCGTATGGTTGGGATTGTGCCGTTTGAACTTGTCGAAGAATACCTGTCCTGCGTTTACCTTGAAGTAGTAATCGAACTTGTTGTCGAAATCCTGTCGGCCCGCCACGGTGAGGTTCAGAGCGCTGCTTTGGATGAACATGGCCGGGAGTACGAAGACCCTGTTTTTGATTTCGAACTGGTTGCGCAGGTCGGTGAACACGACCCTATCGAGGTCTTGGACCTTGATAAACTTGGACAGTTGCTTGAGCATTTCCACGTTGACCAATTCGCCGTTTTTCAAATGGATGTTGGCGAGCGCATAGAGTTTATCGCTGAGGAAATCGCCCTTTTCGTTCCAATAGGCTCTGACGAAGATATTGGCGTTGAGCTGGCCCTTGATGTTTTTGCTGGTGACGCTGGTCTGGTCGAAGTCCTCCCATTCGTAGAGCGCCCTGCTGATGTCCAGATCGGACGTGTTGAAGATCATTTCCATTTCCGGACGGGTGCCGAGGCGGAACTCGCTGTCGAGTTCGAGCGATCCGCCCATGGCGTTCACACGGACATCTTTGAGCAGGAGTTTGTTGTCTGAAAACGTCAGCATCCCGTTGAAGCCGGAGGCGACCATTCGGCCGTATTTCAATTGGCCCACGGAGGCCCTGAACGTGCCGTTGAGCATTTGGCCAATGGTGACGGAGCCCTGTGCGTTTGCGCTCTCTGCGGTTTCCGGGCCGGTCTTTTTGCCTCCTTTTTCTTTTTGTTTGGACGGATCGGAAAAAAAATTGAGCAGGCGGTCGAGGTCCACGTTTTGGGCGTTGAGGGAGGCCTCGAAGTCCATGACGGCCTTGTCGGAATTGACGGAATCCGCGAAAAGTACCGGGATGAGGTTGTTGAACAGGCCGTTGATGGCGAAATCGCATCCGGCGCCTTCGATGCGCAGGTCGGAGATTTGGAAATCGTTGTCGGAAAGGGCCATCCGTCCTTTTTGGACGATCATGGTCTCGCCGTTTTGTTCGAGGGAAGCGGCGTACAGGTTGATGGCTCCGGAAGCGTCCACGCGGGGCATGCCTTTCGGGTCGGTCATGTCGTCGAGGTGTCCGCGCAGACTGACCTTTTCGATGTCGAGTTCGCCGTTGCCGCCGGTAAAAGATTCGCCGAGCAGCCCGTAAATTTGGGCCAGGGCCAACTTGCCGTTGAAATCGAATTCGATGAGGGGGTTGTCGATCCCCTGCATCTTGAGTTCCATTCCGATGGGATTTCCTTCGAGGTTGCCCTGGAAATCGCGCAAGTGGAGCACGGCATCTTGGGCCCGGCCGTTTTCACCGTTGGAAAAATTAAGTCGGAAGGAAACGTCCCGGATTTTGCCGTTCATTTTCGGGTGGCTGATCTTGCCGTTTTCCAGGCCCATGCTGGCCGTGATATGGGGCAGGCGTTTTTTGTTGTAGTCTCCTTTGACGGTGGCCACGAAATTCAGGTCGGCATCGCTTTCGAACCCGCCGAGCCCCTCTTCGGTGCCGGAGGGCAGCAGCGAAAGAAGGGTTCCGATGTCGCAGTCTTTTCCTTTGAGATCGAGGTCGAAGCGCAAAGCTCCTTCCTGTTCGGGGATCTTGGCCACGGAGCCCGATGCGGAGAAGGTGTTTTTGCCGATGCCGATTTCTCCATCGTCCAGCGTGTAGGTGCCTGCCGAGTTGTCGATGGCCACGTCCAAGTCATAGTGCAGCGTTTTTCTTTCCAGATATTTGTCGCCGCCCAGCGATATGTACCCACAGAAGATGTTGGCGTCGCTTTGGAGCTGGAAACGGTCGCTGCCGAAATCGCCGCTGAAGTTGGCCTCGTCCACGCGCAGGGCGATTTCCCGGTCTTGGAGTTCGTCGATGTAGATCAGTCGGACTTGGCGCAGATAGCCCTTTTGGATGGAAAAGGCCACATCGCCCGAGGAATTTTCCGGGGCCGGGCTTTGATTTTGGTCGTTTTTGGGTTCTTCTTTCCAGATGTCGTAGTTGGCGCGGCCTTTTTTGTCCACGGTCACAGCGAGAAGGGCATCTTCGACGCTCACGGAATGGATGTCGTAGTTGCCCGAAAAAATGCCCCAAAGGCGGAAGCGCAGGGAGAGGTTCTCGGCTTTGAGCAGCGTGTCCCGGCCATCGGAGCCCATTACGTGGAAATGGTGCAGGTTGACCGAGGCGTTGGGGAACGACCAGAGGAGGTTGAGCTCCACTTTTTCGCAGTCCATCGGTGTTTTGAGGCGTTTTTTGAGTTCGCCCAACACGAGGGAGCCGATCTGGTTTCCGAAGAAGCCGACGACGATGAAAGAAAAAAGCAAAAAGGCGGCTATCGGGACACCGATCCAGAGCAGCAGTTTTTTGGCCAAACGCATACGGGGGATTGTCAATCGGAAAGTGCCTCGGTGATGTTGATCCGCTTGCCGTCCCGAAAGGCGACGATGAAAGCGTCCTGGACGCCACGCTCGGCCACTGCGTCGCGGACGGCCTGCGCTTCCGGCAAGGTGGCGTACACCCCGAGGTAATATGAGTTGTTTTGTCGTGCGCGATCCTCATAGAGTTCCACATTGCCGAGATCGGTCATTTCGGCGAAAAGCCCCAGGCGCTGTTCGGCGAAAACCCCCAGCTGCACGCGGAAAACCGTGCTTCCGAGAATGCTCGTGCCATCGGCCTGTCCGGGCCGCTTATCCCGCACGATCTGGGGGTGTACGGTCACGAAAAACGTGGCCTCGGGATTTTCCTTTGCTTTGTGTACGGGCGCCGGAGCATTTTCCTTCGCTACCGGGGCTCCCGTCGGCTTTTCGGCCGGAGCGGGGCTCGGAGAAGGAGCCTTGGGCTTTGCTGCCTGTGCCGGTGCGCCTTTTGGGGCGACGTCTTTCGGTGTTTCCGCGGGTGTTTTGGCCGCGACGGGCGGAGCGCTCCGTGCGAGCGTCCGTGCGAGGAAGAACGTCTGCAGGGAGGCCAGATCCGGCGTCGTGATCGTGGAACGCATTTCGATGTGGCCGGAGGCGGAAACGAGCACATTGTAAGAAACGCCGGGCATCAGGCTCACTTGGTACGCTCCTTTTTCGTTGGTATAGGTTTCGACCACTTGATTGTTCTTGGCGGGTTCGAAATAAACGTATGCGCCCGCTATCGGGCTGTTGGTACCGGCTTCGCGCACTTCGCCGTACAAGGCCTTGGCGGCCGGTGCTGGTTTGGCGGGGGATTTTTCGGGAGTCGGGGGCGCCGGGGACTGTGGAGCGGGAGCCGGTTTTTGCGCCACCGGAGCTGCCGCGATGCGCGTGGCCCCGTATATGTCCTCCAGTCCCTTTCCGCCCGGACGGTTCGACGTGAAGTAGGCCTGCTTGTTGGCCGGGTTTTCCACGAAGGCGAAATCGTCGTAACTGGAATTGACCGGCAGGCCCAGGTTTTGGGGCGTCTGCCAGGCTTTGCCGTTGGGTTTGGCGGAAAACAGGTCGAGGCCGCCGAAGCCCGCATGCCAATCGGAGGCGAAATACAGGGTGCCGTCCAGGGCCAAAAAGGGCGATGTTTCGTCGCCCGGAGTGTTGATCGTTTTGCCGAGGTTCTGCGGAGTGCCCCCAGCCATCGCCCGAACGGACGCAGGCCCAGAGGTCCATCCCGCCCATTCCGCCCGGCATGTCGGAGGCGAAATAAAGGGTTTTGCCGTCGGCCGAGAGTGCGGGACAGGTCAGGCTGCTGCCGTCCCGGTTGATCTTCAGGCGCTGCATCTCCGACCAGGCGATGATGTTGGTGGCGTTGGCGGACAAAAGAGCCTGGGGCATATCCGTGTTGCCAATGAAACGGATGCCGTTGCGCAACCGGTGCTTGGCAAAAAAGACCGTCTTGCGGTCAGCGGAAAAGACCATGAAGCCCCGGTCGTTGATGTCGATGCGATCGTTGAGCGGCTTGGCCGCCGACAAGCGGCCGTCCGCATCCGCCGCGGCACGGATAACTTGGAAGTCCGAGGCTCCTTTTTCTTTCGGGCGGTACGAAACGAAAAAAATCTCGTCGCCGTACAGCGCGGGACCGAAATCCGAATCGGGGCCGTTCACCGCTTCGGCACGGATCGCGAACTGCGGGGCGGCATGTTGCGCAGACATCGCGTAATCACAGTTTTTGATGAACCGGACAGCCTTGATGGAGTCGGTTTTGACAAATTCCGAAAATTGTTTTTTCGCCTCTTCGTAGCGCCCCAAGGCCATCAGCGTCTGACCGTAATGGAAACGATATTGGGGCGGCAAAACCGAGCCCGATTTGAAGGCGTCCGCAAAATGGGCCGTTGCCTTCGCCATTTCGTTGGTGTAGCGGTAGCAATCGGCCAATTTGGCGTGCACCGAAGCGTTCTGGGGTTTTTTCGCTAGCACGGCTTCGTAAAAAGGGATCGCTCTCTCGTAAAAACGCAGCGTCTCATAATTGAGGTCGCCCGCCGAAAGATTGTCGTCCTGCGCCGCCGCAGGCACCGAATAAAGGACGGAAATCCCACAAAACATCAAAAAGAAAAAGCGGCGCAATGTGGTTAACGGAAGAAAAAAGACGGATGGAAACATAATTTTAATCGAAAATTAGCCCGGAAAATTAGCGGTTTATTTTGGTTTCAAACGTAGTTGTCGGCCTTTTCGTCCTTTTTTAGAAAAAATACTACGGACAACAACTCGCGCAGGGGGTTCCGAAAGACAAGGAGCAACCAAAACCCACCAATGCAAAAATAATACAAATTGTTCTTCAAATTGTTTTTCAAAAGAAAATTTGCGTGGCCGGAAAAAGGGTATCGGGATTTTTGACCTTGGGGACTTAGGAAGCCGTTTTCTTTCGAAAAAGTTCCCCTCGCTGAAAATCGTGCCAAAGCCAGCCCTTGCCGAACACCTTTGTCGGCAGCCCCCTCCCGATCCGCCGCGATCGTGGATGTCATTGGGCTGTAAATGCATGCAAATCAAACCATATCAACCTACGATGCAATGCATTTGTTGGGCTCCGCACGCACCTCGAAAGCCGCGCTTTGCGAAACAAAGGGCTTTGGTTTTTGTCCCTTTTCCCGTGCGGCAAAGCGTACGATCCGACCAACTTTTTTTCGAAAAACGATTTTTTGGCGGAATCGCCTTATGTTTGTAAAGATTATACTTTGTAATAGTATTCCTTTCAAATCTACAACCGAAACACCATGGTCCGTTTTTCCTTTTTGCAAAAACTGTTCGGCGTTTGTCTCTCGCTGGCTCTGATCAGCCCCAAGAGTCCTCTCTTGGCGGGAGGCCCTCCGCCCAACTGCGGCCCGCAGCCGGGCATCCGTTTCGTGAACGACGATGCGACCGGCGCCAACGATGGCAGTACTTGGGACAATGCCCATATCAGTCTGGCAGCCGCATTGGCAGCCGCCTCGCCCGGTGAACAGATCTGGGTCAAGCAGGGCACCTACCGCCCCACCAACGGCGCCTCCCGCACCGCAGCCTTCCGCCTCAAAGCGGACGTTTCTTTGTTCGGCGGATTCGAGGACAACGGCTGTCCCGGCTTTGCCGACCGCAACCCGACTCTTTTTCCGACCGTCCTTTCCGGCGACATCGGCGTGATCGGCTCATCGGCCGACAACAGTTTCGTCGTTGTTTTGGCCAACAATGTGGGAAACAATGTCACCGTGGACGGTTTCACGATCCGCGACGGCAACTCCAACGCCAACGGCGGCGGACTGTATGTGTTGGCCAACGGCGGCGGCCGGACTTCCTCGCCGACCTTTTTGCAGTGCCAATTCATCGGGAACACGGCCGCCGGGCTGGGCGGCGGGGTTTTTATCCAGTCCACGGTCAACTCGGGCGCTCTGCCGTCGTTCACCGGTTGCACCTTTTCCGGCAACTCGGCCCAAGGCGACGGAGGCGGATTGGCCACTCTTTCCCAACGGGGCGGAGGGATCAACATCGACTTGGACAACTGCACCTTCACGGGCAATTCCTCGCTCTCCAGGGGCGGAGGCCTGCACAACACGGCCGTGGCGCCCGGCGGAACGATGGTGAATGCCTCCGGCTGTACCTTCAGCGGCAATACGGCCGGCACCAACGGCGGAGGGATGTCCCACTTTGCTCGGTCGGGAAGCTCGCTGATCGTCCATGTAAGCGCTTCGACCTTCACGGCCAATACGGCTGCCAACGGGGCGGGGGTGTTCAGCCTTTCCCAGGGCGGTTTCATCGACAGCGATTTCGATGACAATCTTTTCCTCAACAACATCGCCACCGTCAATGGCTCGGGCTACTGCGCTTACACGGAACTTTCCACGGGCATCGGCGTCCACCAACTCACCGACCAACAGTTCATCGGCAACCAGGGCGGGGCCGGCGCTTTCGCCCACCTCGCCGTGAAAGGAGGGCTCGGCTCCGCCACGCTGGACCGGGTGCTGTTCCGCGAGAACACTTCGGCCATGACGGGCGGTGCGGTACACATTGCCGCGGTGTCCATGTCGGCACAGGCGAACACCACTCTTTTCAACACCGTTTGTTGGGGCAATTCCGCCGGCAGAGCAGGTGGCGCCCTGTACCAGTTCGCCTCCGGCAACGGGCTTGTGGTGACTCAGCTCGTCAATTCGACGGTGAACAACAACACCGCTCCGTCCGGTGGGGCCTTTTATTCAGAGGGTAAGGGCACGACCGCTTTGTTTGACGCATACAACTGCATCGTCTGGCAGAATCCCACCACCACGCCCAAAAGCCGTCCGTTCCAGTGCAACGGAGCCACTTCTGCTTTCATGAACAACAGCATCATCGATTCGGTGGACTGTTCGCTTTTCTTTGGCGGTCCGGGATTCCTGTCCTGCGGTCCCGACATGTTTGCCTTTGATCCGATGTTCGTTAATGCCGCCGTGGGTGATCTGCACCTTTCGGCGCTTTCGCCGGCGGTGGACTTGGGCATGGCGGCAGGAGCTCCGCTCTTGGATTTCGACCAGAACCCCCGTCCTTCGGGCGGCGGATTTGATTTGGGCGCTTATGAGTTGATCGTGGTTACTCCCCGTTTGGCGATCCAAGAGGCATCAGTTCCGGCCTCTTCGGCTCCGGAACTTTTCCCCAACCCCACTTCTGGCCATGCCACCCTCCGCGCACGCGATGGCTCGTTCGAAAACGCGTTCGTTCAGGTCTTCGATATGCAGGGCCGTCTGATCGAAAGCCATGGGACGGTGAACGGCGCTACGCTCGATCTCGATTTTTCCGGCCGGCCCGAGGGCATGTATCTCGTGCGTTCCAACCAAAACGGAAGCTTCTTTACCCTTCGGATCGTCGTGCGCTGATCCTGCATTTTCACAATGCGAAAAGGCCGATGCTCAAAAGTGTCGGCCTTTTTTGCATCCCGAATTTCCCTTTTCAACCGAATTTTCTCACCGTGCGCGATCGGGGCTTATCTTTGGATCGCGACGCGACGCCGCTTCCCAAACAATCCCCGCAATATGACTGCACTGCTCAAAATGGTGGCCGACTTTCTCGAATCCGAAGGGTTCAACTTCGATTTGGACAAAGAAAATTCTCTCGTCCGGTTCGGGGTCAGCGGCCGCAATGGGCCATACAGTATGCTGATCGATGTTCTGCCCGAACATCGGTTGATCAAGTGCTTTTCGATCGTACCGGTCCGTGCGCCCGAAAACAAGCGCGAGACCATGATCGAATTTCTGACCCGGGCCAACTACGGCCTCCCGTTCGGAAATTTCGAACTCGACCTCTCCGACGGTGAGGTACGCTTCAAAACCTCGATGCACACCGATGAGGGTGCCGTCGGTCCGGCCGTGCTCCGCCGGCTCGTGTTCATCAACGCGAACTTCGCCGACGAATATATGCCGGGCATCGTGCGCATTGTAGATACGGATGTTTCTGCCGAAGAAGCGGTGCGCGACATCGAACAGGACGGCGGAGAAGGCGGCATGGCCCCGCCCTCGGACGATTGATCGCCGCCCATCGGTCCATGGAAAACATCCTCTGGATAGTTCCGGGTTTCGCGGCCCACGAAGCGGACACTTCCTGCATCCCTCCCTTACAGGCGCTGGCGGATTCGCTGGCACGGTCCCGCTCGGTGTCGATCGAGATCGTCGCCCTGCACTACCCTTATGAAAAAGGCGGCTACACTTGGAAAGGCATCCCCGTGCATGTCCTCGGAGGACGCAACCGTCCCTATCCGAGCCGTTTGGCCTGGTGGGGCACGGCTTGGGGCCATGTACGAGCACTGGTCGCCAAGAGGAAACCTGTGCTCGTGCACGCGTTCTGGGCAGAAGAGGCCGCGTTTTTGGCCTCCCTTGCCACGCGGGGCAAAAGCCTTCCGGTGGCTTGTACGCTCATGGGACAGGATGCCCGGCCGCACAACCGCTGGTTGCGCTTTCTGCCCCTTTCTCGCCTGCAAACGGCCGCCGTTTCGGATTTTCAGGAC
>JBEIJQ010000070.1:0-16083 GCA_040380145.1 Lewinellaceae bacterium
ATGATCGCCGCCGCCACGCAGGCGCTTTCGGCGGCCGTGGCGGGCGTGCACAGCTTGGGCGTCCGCCCGGCCAATAACGGCTCGGACGCCTTTCACCGCCGGATCGCCCGCAACGTGCAGCACCTGCTGCAAATGGAAAGCGGCGTGGACCGGGTAGGGGATCCGGCCGCTGGAAGTTACTTTTTGGAGAAACTGACCCGGATGTTCGTGGACGCGGTTTAGACCTGCCCGCATGCCCGTTTTCCCTCGGCGGCGCATTACCTTTGCGCAAATTTTTTTTCTCCTATGAAAATCTCTTTTTCCTGGCTCAAGCAATACCTGCGCGCCGACCTTTCCCCCGATGAACTCGCCGAGATCCTGACCGACCTCGGATTGGAAGTGGAAGGTCTCGAGCAACAGGACTCCGTGAAGGGCGGCCTCCGCGGCCTCGTCGTGGGCCGGGTGGCCGAATGCGCCAAGCACCCCAACGCCGACAAACTGTCGATCACCAAGGTCGATGTGGGTGGCGAGCGCTTGCTCGACATCGTGTGCGGCGCCCCCAATGTGGCGGCCGGACAAAAAGTGGTGGTTGCCCTCGAAGGAGCCACGCTGTACCCGACCACGGGCGAACCCTTCACCATCAAAAAAGGCAAGATCCGCGGCGAGGTGTCCGAAGGTATGATCTGCGCCGAGGACGAAATCGGCCTCGGCGATTCCCACGCCGGCATCCTCGTGCTCCGCGACGACGCACGCATCGGACAATCGGCCGCCGGATACTTCCAGCTCGAATCCGACCACGTGATCTCGATCGGGCTCACGCCCAACCGCTCCGACGCGATGTGCCATCTGGGCGTGGCCCGCGACGTGGCGGCCCGCCTGCGCGTGCGCCGTCCCGAGCACGGGGAATCCTTCCTGCAGCTGCCCGACATGCCCGAACTGCCCGCCGCCACCGCGCCGGAACTCCCGGTCTCGGTAGAGGTCCGCGATGCCGACGCCTGTACGCGCTACTGCGGCCTCACCTTCCGCAATGTGCGGGTGGCCGAATCGCCGGCCTGGCTGAAAAACCGGCTGTTGGCCGTCGGCGTGCGCCCCATCAACAATGTGGTGGATGTGACCAACTTCGTGCTGCACGAGCTCGGACAGCCCCTGCACGCCTTCGACCTGCGCGCCGTTGCCGGCGGCAAGGCGATCGTGCAGTGCTTACCCGCCGACACGCCCTTCGTGGCGCTCGACGGCACCGAGCGCAAGTTGCACGCCGAGGACCTGATGATCTGCGACGGCGAGGGCCGTCCGATGTGCATGGCCGGTGTGTTCGGCGGCCTCCACTCCGGCGTGTCGGAATCCACGGTCGAAATTTTCTTGGAATCGGCCCATTTCTCGGCCCGCTCGGTGCGCCGCTCCTCGATGCGGCACTTGTTGCGCACCGACGCCGCCACGCGTTTCGAAAAAGGCACCGATCCGAACCTGCCGCTGCTGGCGCTCCGACGCGCGGCCGTGCTGCTCCGCGAGGTGGCCGGCGCGGAAGTCGCCTCGGCGCCCTCCGATTTTTATCCGCACCCGGTCGTGCCCGCCGTGGTGCGCGTGCGCTACGAACGGGTGGACCGCCTCTTGGGCAACCACCTGCCGCCCGCCGAGGTGCGACGGATCCTCGAAGCGCTCGGGATGGAGTTCCGCGCGGAAGAACCCGATGCCGTCACGGTGGCGGTGCCCACCAACAAGTCCGACGTGACCCGCGAAGCCGACGTGATCGAGGAAATCCTGCGCGTTTACGGGTTCAACCGCATCGAGTTCGGACACCAGATCCGCTCCTCGCTGTCGTTCAGCCCTAAGCCCGATCCGTGGAAAATGCGCAATGTGGCGGCCGATACGCTCGCCGCCCAGGGCTTCCACGAAACGATGGGCCTCTCGTTGGCCTCCTCCAAAGCCTACGCCGATTGCCTGCCCGATCTCGAGGCCGAACTGGTGTTCGTCAACAACACCGCCAACCAGCACCTCAACGTCCTGCGCGCTTCGATGCTGATCGGCGGGCTCGACACGGTCGCGCACAACCAAAACCGCCAACAGGCCGACCTGCGCCTGTTCGAATTCGGGCGCACCTACCGCCACCGCGAGGGCACCTACACCGAAACACAGCACCTGTCGATCTTGATGACGGGCCGCCGCCACGCCGAAAATTGGCTGGCCCAAGACAAGGAGCAGGTCTCTTACTATACGCTGAAGAGCTACGTCCTTAACCTGCTGGCCCGCTTGGGCATTTCCGCCTACCAGCAGAGCCCGCTGGAAAACGATCCGATCTTCGCCCATGGCCTGCGCCTGCACCGCGGCAAACAGGTCGTCGCCGAGTTCGGGGCCGTACGTCAGGGACTGCTCAAAAAACGCGAGGTGCGCAACCCGGTCTTTTACGCCGATGTCCGCTGGGAAACAGTGCTCGAAATGGCCAAAAATCCTTCGCTGCGCACCGTCGAGCCTTCCCGATTCCCCTCTATGCGCCGCGACCTGGCCCTGGTGCTCGATCGGACCGTGCCCTACGCCCAAGTGGTGGAGGCCGCCCGCAAAACGGCCAAGGAATGGCTCCGCGAAATCAACTTGTTCGACGTCTATGTGAACGCCGATCAGCTGGGGGCAAACAAAAAATCCTACGCCGTGAGTTTCCTTTTCCGCGACGACCACAAAACCCTCAAAGATTCGGAAGTGGACGCCGTGATGCAGTCCTTGATGAAGGTGCTCGAAGACAAGTTGGGCGCCGTGGTGCGGCGTTGATTTTCAGGCCTATACCCCGAAAATATCTCGCAGGTAGGGGTTGAGGAAAACGCCATTGGGATCGTATTTTTCGCGGAGCGCGAGAAAATCGTCCCACTTGGGATACATCCGGGAAAAATCCGCTGCCCGCTGGCTGTGCATTTTCCCCCAGTGGGGCCGCCCGCCGTGCTCTTGGAAAATGGCCTCCAGGTCGCGGAAGTATTCGTCGGCGCCCCGGTACTTGTGGTAGGTATGGACGGCGATGTACGCGGAATCGCGCCCGTACGCCGGGCTGAGCCACTGGTCGTCACCCCGCACGAAGCGGCATTCCCACGGAAAAAACACGGGATAGCCCTTTTGCTCCATCCGGGCGACCAAGCGGCGGAAAACCGTTTCGAACGCCTCGATCGGAATGTTGTACTCCATCTCGTTGAAGCGTACCTGCCGCGTGGTGGCGTAGATCAGGTGCGCATAGTTGGTGATGTGCTCGCGGGTGAAGCCAGCCACGCAGGCCTTGGCCATCGCCTTGGTGGCGGACGGGAACCGGTGGCCGATTTCCGACAGCACGTAAAAGACGTTGTTCTCCAAAAACTGCTTGTTCATGTAGCGCAGCAAGGGGTTGTCCTTCACCGGGGCCTCGGTCTGGTCTATGAACTTCAACTGCGCCACCCGCGTATAAGGGAACCAGTAAAATTCGAAATTCCGGTGCCCGCGGATGTGCTCGTCCAATCGTGCAAGGGTTTCGTCGAGGTCGGCGGCCACAGACAGGTATTCCAGCCGGTAAGAGGGCAGCAGGCGCAGCTCCATCCGGGTGTGCACGCCGAGGGCGCCGAGCGCGATGCGGCCGGCTTGGAACAGATCGGGGAGCTCGTTTTCGGAGCTCCGGAGCAGTTCGCCGCCCGCCGTGGCCAAGGTGAAGCTCGACACTTGGGTGGCCAGGTTGCCGAAAGCGGTACCAGTGCCGTGGGTGCCCGTGGAAACGGCCCCGGCCAGGGTCTGTACATCGATGTCGCCGAGATTTTCCGGGGCCAGGCCCTCGGCGTGGAGCAGCCTCGTGAGGCGGTCCAGCCGGGTGCCCGCCCAAGCGGTGGCCCGCCGCGCTGCCTTGTCGGCCGTGACCAGTCCGCTGAGCTTCGACAAATCCATCAGCGCCTCGTCCGTCTTGGCCAACGGCGTGAAGGAGTGCCCGGAGCCCACGGGGCGGAGCGTTTTGCCCGCGGCGGCGGTCCGCCGGATGGTTTCCAGCACTTCGTCCTCGGAACCGGGCCGGTGCAAATGTTCGGGCGTGCAGGCCGCAGTGCCGGCCCAGTTGTTCCAACGGTTCATCGCGGGATTTTTTTGAAAAAAATTTTTTTTCTGGGAAAAAAAGAAAAAGCAAAGGCAGCCCGGGAATTCGGCCGCTTCACAAAAAGCACTGCCCCTCCCCGCGGTAGGTGGGGACCGTTTCGACGGAACCGTCGGCGGACAGGAGGTGCAGCGCGGGGAAATGTTCGCAGAGTTCGCCTGCCTTGGCGTGGCGGAAAAAAACGGGGTCGCCCGGCCGCAGCGCCATGCCCGCCGGCAAGCGCAGGGGGGTCTGTACCTCGCCCGCCATTTCGTGCGACAACAGCGAAAGCCCCTCGGGCAGATAGGGCCGCGGGGCTTTGGCCGGGCCGGTTTCGCCAGACGCCACATAGCCGCCGCCCAAACAAGTGGCCACATCCGGAGCGGGCCGACGGGTCACCGCCAGCGCGAAGCCCGCGGCGGGCAGGTGCCGGAAACCCGCGTAGTGGTCGAACAGGTGCGGCGCGTAAAACGCCGATCCCGCGGTCACCTCCGTCACCACGGTTTCCGACGAAGAAGATTCCAAACTGCCGGTGCCCCCGGCATTGACCAGCGGCAGTTCGTGCCCATGCGCCCGGATGAGGGCCACCGATTCCGCCCGCCGGCGGGCCACCTCTCGGCGGCTTCGGGATTTGAGCAGGCGCACTGCCAGATTTTTTGGGGCTTGTCCGGCCACTGCGTCGCCCACCCCGGCGATCTGCGCCTCGTAGCCCATCAGCCCCTTCAGGTCGAGGTGCGCGCAACGCTCCCGAAGGTGCGCCAAAAAGCGCTCCAAATCGGCTTGCCCGACAATGGCCGAGCGGTACACCCCGAAATACAGGAGCGGAAAGCGGCTCGACAGGTCAATGTCCACGCACACCGACAGGCGTACGCCCGCCCGCACGGCCGCTGCTTCCAACAGGTCGAGGTGCTCCGGCAGGTCGGCCATGAACAAGATGGTCTTGCCCGCCCGCACTTGTTCGGCAGCTGCCGTCAAGTGCGCCGGTTCGGTGCACGGGTAGCCGATCAGGATGTCGTCGAACCCTTGCCGGGCCAGCCATGCGGCCTCGTCGGCCGTGTAGGCCATCAGCCCGCGGAAGCGCGCGTCCATGGAAAGGAGGCGGCGCAACAGGGCCGTGCAGCGCACGGATTTCGTGGCGATCCGGACGGACTTGCCGCCTGCGCGTTCGAGCACCGATCGGGCGTTTTCGTCGAAACGCGACAGATCCGCATACGCGAACGGTTTGGGTAAATGCGAAAAAGCGGTGCGGTAAAGATCGTATCTCATCGGCTGCGCGACGGTTGGGTGCAAAGGAAAAAGGGCCGGTCGTCGGAGAGGACGGTATTTTCAGCAAATATAACGAAGTTTGAACATTCGTTCAAAAAAAAATTTTTGAAAAAAAAGGCGGTTGTTCAGCAGCGGATCCCGTATAAATTCAACCCAAAATTGTCTTTGGGAAAAATTTCTAATGACCGTCATTAGAAATTGTCTATTGCAAAAACTTGAAATACAGTTCAAAAAATACCATTGAGGTTGTCAAAAATCGAAGAGCGACCTGTAAGAAATTTTTACGGCCCAGCCGGCCTTCTAGCAAATCCCGACAGCGCGGCTTTGGGTAGCGGGCCCGAGCGAAAAACCGGTTGGATGATTTGCGGCACACGATGCTGATCCAAGGGGAAAACGCCACTCCGCAAATTGAGTTTTTTCGCGCCCACAAACAAAAGACTCGTGCTGGCGCTGGATTTGATCGGAATTTACTTTGGTTTCATTTTCTTTTTCAAAGGGAAAAAGAAAATGAAACAAGGAACAAAATCCCTTGCGAACCGCCCAAACGCTACCTTTGAAAAAAGTCAGTAAAAAGATCCGAATCGAGCAGATCAAAATCCCACTTCACAGGAAACCGATACGGTATGGAGGGTCAATTCCCACGGCTCCACAGGAGCCGAAAAAAATGCTGAAAATCCTACGATCCTGAAAATCCGGATTCTGACAAAATAGACGGACGAGTGATGGATGACGCTCCCCCACAATGGACGAATCAATTTTCGACAAGCCGGCAGTCCCATTTTTTTTGGCTTTTGAACCATTTTTTTTCATATTTTTGTTTTTTCGAGAAAAAAACTGCCACCACTTGTTGTTTGTTTTGCAGTCCACCCCAGAACCCAAGCCCGCGAAATGCTCGACACATCGCTGACCTACCTGAAAGGCGTCGGACCCGGCAAAGCCAAGTTGCTGGGCGAAGAAGCGCAGTTGTTCACCTATGAAGAACTGCTGCATTATTTTCCGTTCCGGCATGTGGACCGCACGAAGTTCCACCGGATCGCCGAGATCGCGGACGACGGCCAGCCCGTGCAGATCCGGGGCGTTCTGCGGGAGCTGCACACGGTCGGCGAGGCGAAACGGCGGCGCATGACGGGCACCCTTCGCGACGAGACGGGCTCGGTGGAACTCGTCTGGTTCACCGGTCTGCACTGGCTCGAGCGCTATCTCCAAGTGGGCACCGAGTATGTGGCGTATGGCAAACCCAACGCCTTCAATGGGCGCTACAACCTCGTGCACCCCGAGATGGAGCCGGTCACCGAGGCCAATGTGCAGAAGCCGCGCACCCTGCAACCGGTCTATCCGTCCACGGAGCGCTTGAAGTCCAGGGGCCTGGATTCGCGCGGGCTGGTGGCGCTGCAAAAAGAACTTTTCCGGCAACTGCACCCGAGGCGCGCCGAGATCGCCGAAACCCTGCCTCCTTATCTGATGGAGCGGTTCCGCCTGGCGGGCAGATACCCCGCGCTCCTGCGGCTGCACTTTCCCGAAAACGAGGAACAGCTCGAGGCGGCCAAATGGCGGCTCAAGTTCGAGGAACTTTTTTTCCTGCAGCTCCGGCTTCTGTACGGCAAGGTGCGGCGCGGCGCGGCGACGCCCGGGCATGTGTTCGAGAAAGTCGGGGAGCGGTTCCGTTTTTTTTTACGAAAAAAAATTGCCATTTCCGCTCACCAACGCCCAAAAGCGGGTCCTACGCGAGATCCACGCCGATGCGCGCGGCGGCAAGCAGATGAACCGGCTTCTGCAGGGCGATGTGGGCAGCGGCAAAACGGTCGTGGCCTTCATGGCGATGCTGATCGCCCTCGACAATGGTTTCCAGGCAGCCCTGATGGCCCCGACGGAGATCTTGGCCCAACAACATTTCGAATCCATGACCGCTCTGGCGGAGGGATCCGGCGTGCGGATCGGTCTTTTGACGGGCAGCACGCCCGCTCGGCGTCGCAGGGAACTGCTCGAAACCTTGGCCAAGGGCGAAACCGACCTCCTCATCGGCACGCACGCCATCATCGAAGATTGGGTTAAGTTCGCCGATCTCGGCATGGTGGTGGTGGACGAGCAGCACCGCTTCGGGGTGGCCCAGCGCGCCCGCCTCTGGCAGAAAAGCGCCACGAAGCCTCCCCATGTGCTGGTGATGACCGCCACCCCCATCCCCCGCACCTTGGCGATGACCCTGTACGGCGACCTCGATGTGTCGGTGATCGACGAAATGCCGCCCGGCCGACTGCCCGTCACCACCGTGCACAAATACGAGAGCCACCGGCAGCGGGTGTTCGGGCTGATGCGCGAACAGATCGAAAAGGGCCACCAGGTGTATGTGGTCTATCCGATGATCGAAGCCTCCGAAACCCAAGACGAACTGAACGACCTCGTGTCCGGTTTCGAGGCCATATCGCGGGAATTTCCGCTGCCCACTTATGCCGTGGGCATCGTGCACGGGCAGATGAAAAGCGCCGACAAAGAATACGAGATGCAGCGTTTCGCCCGGCGGGAAACCCAGATCCTGGTCTCTACCACGGTCATCGAAGTGGGCGTGAACATACCCAACGCCACCATCATGGTGATCGAGAACGCCGACCGGTTCGGACTGGCCCAGCTGCACCAGTTGCGCGGCCGGGTGGGCCGCGGTGGGGGAGAGGCCCTCTGTGTGCTGGTGACCGGGTTCAAACTCTCGGCAGACGCCCGCGAACGGCTCAAGACCATGTGCGAGACCAACAACGGTTTCGAAATCGCCGACGTGGACCTGCGCCTGCGCGGACCGGGCAACATCGACGGCACCCAGCAGTCTGGGATGATCAACCTCCGATTGGCCGATTTGGCCAAAGACGGCCAATTGCTCCAACTGGCCCGCGACACGGCCTCGGAGATCCTGGAAAAAGACCCCGGCCTTTCAGCGCCCGAAAACGCCCCTTTGCGCGCCACTTTGGAAAAGATGGGCAAATCCGAGGGCTGGGGCAAGATTGGCTGACGGCCATTAACTTTGCGGTTCATTTTTTTAACCCTAAACTCGATATGGAAAAAAAGATAAGTCTGTTCGCATCCGCTCTGCTGGTGCTTTGTTTGGGCTCCCTCGGTGCGCAGGAAGGCCGCCGCGAAAGGGGCAACCTCGTGCTCGAAGGTTTTGCGGATCCCGCCCAAGAACTTTTTGAGCGGTACGCGCCCTACACCAACACCCGTGGCGCGGCCTTCGGCGATTGGGACGAAAAGGGCAGCGGCATGTACTTTTTGACCCGTTTCGGCGACGTCAACCAAGTGCACCACGTGTCGGGCCCCGGCGCCTACCGCGAACAGATCACTTTTTTCTCCGAACCCGTCGGCAATGTGTCCACCCGGCCCGGGCGCACTTCTCCGGGATTTTCTTTCTCGCGCGACAACGGCGGCGACGAAAATTTCCAATACTACTTTTTCGACCGCAAGACGGGCAAGACTCTCCTGCTCACCGACGGCAAATCGCGCCACACCTCCGGTCGTTGGAGCTTCAAGGGCGACCGCTTCGTGTATGCCGGCAACCGCCGCAACGGGGCCGACCTCGACATTTTCGTCATGGTGCCCGGCGATACCTCCGCTCCGCGTACGGTGGCACAGCTCTCTGGCGGCGGCTGGGGCATCCGCGATTGGTCTGACGACGGCAAATGGCTGTTGATCACCAACAGCATTTCCGTGACCAACGTCAAAATGTACATCCTTGAAATGGCCACCGGCAAACTCGAGGCGATTCTGCCCGACGCCCCCCCGTTCGCCATCAAGGACGCCGAGTTTTCGCCCGACGCCAAGAGCATCTACCTGTCGTGCGACCAAGGGACCGAGTTCGCCACCCTGCGCTTGTACGACCGCGCGGCCAAGACCCTCACCGCCCTGGGCGGCGACAAGTGGGACGTGGAGGGCATTTCCGTGTCGCCCGACGGCAAGACCGTGGCTTTCGTGACCAACAACGCCGGTTATTCAGTCCTCAATTATTTCGATGTGGCCAAGCAGAAAGCGGGCGCCTATAAAGGCGTGCCCAAAGGGGTGATCGGCGGCCTGAAATGGCATGCCGACGGCCGTTCCATCGCTTTTTCCGTGACCACGCCCACGGCCCCCAGCGACCTGTATGTGCTGGACGTCAAAAAACAGGCCTCCGTCCGTTGGACATTCAGCGAAGTGGGTGGGCTCAACCCGGCCACTTTTGTGGCCCCGTCGCTGATCGAATACCCGACCTTCGACAGTTTGGGCGGCAAGCGCCGGACAATCCCCTCTTTCTTGTACAAGCCTCAACAGGCCAAAGGCAAGTTGCCCGTGATCATCAGCATCCACGGCGGGCCCGAGGGACAGAGCCAGCCCCAGTTCAACTCCTTGGCCCAGTATTGGATGAACGAATTGGGCGTGGCCGTGCTGGTGCCCAATGTGCGCGGCTCGACCGGCTACGGAAAAACCTATGTGAGCCTCGACAACGGTTTCCTGCGCGAAAATTCCGTCAAAGACATCGGCGCGCTGCTCGATTGGATCGCCACCCAGCCTGATTTGGACAAAGACCGCGTGGCCGTGTACGGCGGCTCTTACGGCGGCTACATGGTGCTGGCCTGCATGACGAATTTCAACGACCGCCTCCGCTGCGGCATAGACCTGTTCGGGATCAGCAACTTCGTGACTTTCCTGGAAAACACCAGCCCCTACCGCCGCGACCTGCGCCGCGTGGAATACGGCGACGAACGGGATCCTGCCATGCGCGCGCATTTGGAAAAGATCTCGCCGAACCGCAACATCCAAAAGATCACCAAGCCGATGTTCATCTACCAAGGCAAAAACGACCCGCGCGTCCCCCTTTCCGAATCCGATCAGATGGTGGACGCCCTGCAAGCCCAGGGCAACACGATCTGGTATGTGATGGCCAAGGACGAAGGGCACAGTTTGGCCAAGAAAACCAACCGCGACTACACGAATGCGGCCATCACGATGTTTTTGAAACGCTTTTTGTTCTGAGAAAAAAATGAAAATCTCCCTCGCGCAGATCAATGTCCACATCGGCCATTTCGAGCACAACCTGTCTCTCGTCCGCGAAGCGGTGGCCCGGGCAAAAGCCGATGGTGCCGACATCGTGGTCTTTCCCGAGTTGACGGTCACGGGCTATCCCCCGCGGGATTTTCTGGAGTTCGACGATTTCGTGCAAAAGGCCAGATCCTGCGTGGAAGAACTTTGCGCCGAGGCCGTGGGCATCGCCATCGTCGTGGGCGCTCCCACCCGCAACCCGCGCATCGAGGGCAAGGACCTGTTCAATTCCGCGTATTTCCTGGCCGACGGCCGTGTGCTGCATGTGGCCCACAAAGCCCTGCTGCCGACCTACGATGTGTTCGACGAGTACCGCTACTTCGAACCCGCCACCGAATTCGCCACGGTCCTGTACAAAGGCAAGCGCATTGCCGTCACCGTCTGCGAGGATATCTGGAATGTGGGCAACGAAAACCCGCTCTACAGGGTCTGTCCGCTCGACGAAATGGCCAAAACCGGCTTTGATCTCGTCCTCAACCTGTCGGCCTCTCCTTTTTCGTACCGCCAGGCCCAGGAGCGGCTGCACACCGTCAAAGCCAATGTGGCCCGCTACAGGGTCCCGTTTTTTTATGTCAACTACGCCGGTGCCCAGACCGAATTGATCTTCGACGGCGGCTCGTTGGTGCTTTCCCCGGACGGAAACGTCTTCGACGAAATGCCGTACTTCGAAAGCTGCCAGCGCACCTATGTATTGGAAGAGGTGCAGCGCGGCGGAACCGACCGTCAACGCCCCAAGGACAAAATGGCCATCGTCCACGATGCGCTGCTGACCGGGATCCGGGATTATTTCGGCAAACTCGGGCTGAAAAAAGCCATCCTCGGACTGTCGGGCGGCATAGATTCCGCGGTGGTGGCCGTTTTGGCGGCCCGGGCCTTGGGGCCCGGCAATGTGCGGGTCTTGCTGATGCCCTCCCGTTTCTCCTCCGACCATTCGATCAACGACGCCCGCACCCTGGCCGAAAACCTCCGGATCCAATACGATATCCTGCCGATCGAAGGCGTTTACGAGGCGTTTTTGTCCACTTTGTCCAACCACTTTCTCGGACTGCCCTTCAATGTGGCCGAGGAAAACCTACAGGCCCGTGCGCGGGGCGTGCTGCTGATGGCCATGGCCAATAAAACGGGCTGTATCTTGCTCAATACCAGCAACAAAAGCGAGGCCGCCGTGGGATACGGAACGCTGTACGGCGATATGTGCGGAGGACTGTCGGTCATCGGCGATCTGTACAAGACCGAAGTGTACGAACTGGCCCGCCACCTCAACCGCGAGGGGGAGTTGATCCCGCTCAGCACGATGACCAAGCCGCCTTCTGCCGAGCTGCGGCCCGGACAAAAGGACTCCGACAGCCTGCCTGAATACGATGTGCTGGACAAGATCCTTTTTGCCTATATCGAACAGCGGCAAGGGCCCCGCGAACTGATAGAAGCCGGCTTCGAAAAAGCCCTGGTCGAGCGCGTTCTGCGGATGGTCAACGCCAATGAGTTCAAGCGAGCCCAAACGCCCCCGATCCTCCGGGTTTCTCCCAAAGCCTTCGGAATGGGCCGGAGATTGCCGATCGTGGCAAAATATTTGGGTTGAAAAAATATTTGAAAATCAATTTTTTGAAATAAAAAAAGGGCCACCACCCACCTTATTTCAAAGTTTTTTGCACAAAAACGGCACCAAGGCTTTGAAATTTCGGTTCTGGGGGCGTATCTTTGCGCCGCCTTTCAGGCCAAGGTCGAGTCGATAGCTCAGCCGGTAGAGCATAACACTTTTAATGTTAGGGCCCTGGGTTCGAATCCCAGTCGACTCACTGAGTGAAGGCCGCTTCGATTTCGAAGCGGCCTTTTTTTTGTAAAAAAAACGTAATTTTACCGTTATGGTCAGCATTGCCAATCCCATATACGATGTGGTGTTCAAGTACCTGATGGACGACTCCAAGGTGGCCAAACTGCTGCTGTCGGCCATCATCGGCGAAGAGATCGTGGACCTGCAGTTCAGGCCCCAAGAATACTTGTCCGATTTCTCCGTTGACGAGGTTGTCGAGGATAAGCCGGCCGAAAAAGGGGTGAAACTGGCGGTTTATCGCTTGGATTTTTCAGCGAGGATCAAAACGCCGGACGGTGAAAAACTGGTGCTGATCGAACTACAAAAAGTCCGACTGCTCACCGACATCGGACGTTTCCGGCGCTATCTGGGCAACCAGTACGCCAGCCCGTCCAATCTCCTGCTCAAGCAGCTGCCCTCCGGGGTCAACCGAACGGTCGGATTGCCCATCGTGACCATTTACATCCTCGGCGAAGAACTTTTAGGGCTCAAAGGATATCCCGTCCTGTACGTGGACAACCGGCTTTATGACCGGCACACCGGCGAACAGATCCACGTCCGAGAGGATTTCGTGGAAAGTCTCACGCACCGCATGTACATCATTTCGGTGCCTTCTCTGAGCGATCGGCGTCGGGACGAACTGGAGCAGATCCTTTCCATTTTCGACCAGTCCTATCGCGACGATTCCCACCACATCCTGAACATCCAAGACGAGGATTTCCCGCCCAGCCACCGTCCCTTGATCCGCAGGCTGCAAATGGCCATTGCCGACAGCAGTATTCGCACTCGTATGCAAACCGAAGACGATATCATGTCAGAACTGGAACTTTGGGAGATGGAGCTCGGCCTCCGAGATCTCGCCCTTCAGGAAAAAGACAAAGCCTTGGCCGAAAAGGACGGCGCTTTGGCCGAAAAGGACGGCGCTTTGGCCGAAAAGGAGTTGCAACTGGCCGAAAAGGACGGCGCTTTGGCCGAAAAGGACGCGCAACTGGCCGAAAAGGACAGCGCTTTGGCCGAAAAGGAGGCGCAACTGGCCAAAATCATAGAGGAGGAAAAGATATTGGTCCGCAAACTGTTCGAACAGGGGTTGTCGCTTTCCAAAATCGCGGAGATTTTGGGCAAAAACGAGGCCGAACTAGCCTCTTGGTTGGATCGTTGAGCGATGCGGCACCTTTCCGTTTCGATGCTCCGATGTATTTGCTCTTTCGCATTGTATTGGGGCCTGTTTCCTTATGCCCAAGCGCAAATCGGGCCGGCGCCTTCTCCGTCTTCGGGGTGGGTTTTCGAACCAGGCGTACATGTTGGAGTGGGCATCCAGCACAGCCCAAAATTCAAGGCGCCCCTGAACGGCTTGGTTTGGGGGAGCGAGCTGAATTTTTCCCGGCAGACCACCGGCCGGAAAATTTGGGAAGCCTGCCACCGAAGACCGGATGTGGGCATCGCCATTTCGTACATGCAACTGCCCAGTCCCGAAGTGTACGGCCATGCCATAGGATTTTTGCCCAATATCGTTTTCGGGCCCAAATCGCCCAAAAGGGTGTACGCGCATTTCCGTTTGGGCGTGGGCGTGGCGGTGATCACCAAGCCGTATGATCCCGTGACCAATCCCGACAATTCCGTCATCGGATCTTACCTCAACAACATGACCAGCCTGCGTTTCGGCTTGGGATTCAAGTTGGGTGAAGCACTCCGACTGCACACTTCGCTCTGCCTCACGCATTATTCCAACGGCGGCTCCCAATTGCCCAACTTGGGCATCAATACCGTGTCGGGTCTGGTGGGCCTGTACTATCGTCCGGTGCCCTATGCGAAAGACATGCTCCGGGCGGACAGCCTGCCGAGGCCCCGGGAGCGCAGCCGGCGTTGGCACGGTGTGGCCACGGCCGCCATCGGACGGATCGAGCGGACGGCCCCGGGCGGCCCCAAGTTCTGGCTGCCTTCCGCCAGTTTGGAGGTCTGTCGCTACCTCAGCCCGGTCAACCGTTTGGGCATCGGTTTTTTGTGGGAATACGATTTGAGCTGGAACGAATTTTTGCGCTTCTCCCAAAACTGGTCGGGCGATCCGGCCTCGCAGCAACTGGTGGCGCAAAGATTTGCCCTGTATCTTTCCGACGAGATTTTTTTGGGCAGGATCAGCATGAATTTTCAGGCCGGGGGATATTTCGTGCAGCCGCAAAGCAAGCCCAAACCTTATTTTGCCCGTTTGGGCGTCCGATACTATTTTCGCCCGGCCGATGCGCCCGGCTTCAAGCCCCACATCGGCGTTTACCTGAAAGCCCACAATTCCGTTGCGGAATATGTTGCCTTCGGCCTCGGCTGTGCGTGGTGATTTTTTTTCCGAAATCTGTTTTTGACCGTGTCGCTGCGTCCCCTTTTTCTCCGGCATCTCGCCCAGACCTCCGATATGCCCCTTTCCTTGGAAATCGCCCGGGCGGAAGGCATTTACCTGTACGATACCGAGGGCCGACGCTATGCCGACCTGATCTCCGGGATCGGGGTGAGCGCCCTGGGGCATGGCCACCCCGCCGTGGTTTCGGCCGTGCGCGACCAAGCGGGCCGCTACATGCACACGATGGTGTACGGCGAATATGTGTTGGCGCCCCAGGTGCGGTTGGCCCATTTGCTGGCCGAGCAATTGCCGGAGTCGTTGGACAGCGTCTATCTGGTCAATTCCGGCGCGGAAGCCACGGAAGGCGCCATGAAACTCGCCAAACGCACCACCGGCCGTTCGGAGTTTGTATCCATGTACGATGCCTACCACGGAAGCACCCAAGGGGCCCTGAGCCTGATGTCCGACGAGTATTTCACGGCCCCTTTCCGACCGCTGCTGCCGGGCGTCCGCCACATCCGCTTCAATTGCGATTGGTGCCTGAACGAAATTTCCGAACAAACGGCCGCGGTGATCGTCGAGCCGGTACAGGCCGAGGCGGGCGTAGTTCCAGGACGCACTGCATGGCTGGCCGCCCTGCGGAAAAGATGCACAGAAGTCGGAGCCCTGCTGGTCTTCGACGAGATCCAGACCGGCTGCGGACGAACGGGAAGCCTGTTCGCTTTCCAGTCCTACGGCGTGGTGCCCGACATCTTGCTATTGGCAAAGGGATTCGGCGGCGGAATGCCGATCGGCGCCTTTGTGGCGGGCAGAGAACTCATGTCCGGCCTTTCGCACGATCCCGTGCTGGGCCACATCACCACTTTCGGCGGCCACCCGGTAAGCGCCGCGGCCGCATGGGCCACTTTGAACGAACTCGTTTCCGATCCGGCCCTCATCGGCGGGGTCGCCGCCAAAGCGGCCCTGTTCAAGACCTTGCTCGCCCAACACCCCGCCGTGTTGGATTTCCGGCAAGCGGGCCTGATGATGGCCCTCGAACTGGACAGTTTCGACCGCTGCCTCAAAACCATCCGGGTCGCCCTCGAACGGGGGCTGATCGTTGACTGGTTCCTGTTCAACAACCGCAGCCTGCGCCTCGCGCCCCCGCTCGTCATCTCCGAACCGGAGATCCGGGACTGTTGCCGGCTGCTGCGGATCGCCTTGGACCAAGCGCTTTTGGACTGAGAAACCCCGAAATTGGTCATCGGATTTTTCGGATTCACCCCCAAGGAGTCCTTTTCGGTGATTTTCAGCGGTAGCGTTTGGGCGGTTCGCAAGGTGATTTGTTCCTTGTTGGGCTTACTTTTTCTTTTTCTTCTTCCCAAAAAGAAAAAGAAACCAAAGTAAATCCCGATCAAATCCGGCGCCAGCGCGATTCTTTTGTTCGCGGGCGCGAAAAAAACTCGATTTGCGGGGCTGCGTTGGGGCCTCGGATCAGCGTCGTAAGCCGCAAATCATCCAACAGGTTTTTCGCTCAGGCCCGCTACCAAAAGCCGCGCTGTCGGGATTTGCTCGAAGGCCGGCTGGGCCGTAAGAATTCCTTAC
>JBEIJQ010000071.1:0-15644 GCA_040380145.1 Lewinellaceae bacterium
AAGTCCATCAAGGAACAAATCACCTCGCGAACAGCCCAAACGCTACCGATGAAAAAGTCTAAAAGTGACCCAAATTGAGCAGATCAAAAAAAGTCTAATGACAATTCTGGGTCAATTAAGCTGTGGCAGGGGATAAAAACATTCCTACTCGTCAGGCTTTTCGGATCCCGCCCCGATTTTTTGGCGTGGTTTCGGTTCCACTTTTTTGGAAAAAAAAGCTGAAAAAAAATTGGGGGAGAGCGGATTTTCAAGTGCGGAAAAAGGCCTCGAAAAGCACTTTTTCAAAGCAAAACTATTAGGCCGTGCAACGCGATTTTCAAGAAATTGACGAATGCATTTGTTGCAAGGACTTAAAGACTCCCACAGCGCAAGAATGAATGTTATGAGAGCCCGTCGAAAGGGGCGAAAACGGGGTAGGGGGGGGCTTTCCAAAATAAATTTCTCGGTTACGTCCGATTTTATTTGCTTTGCAGGCCACAAAAAAACGCACCGATGTCCGCCCTTTTGCAAGAACTCAACGAAACACAACGCTTCGCCGTCTCGACCGTGAACGGCCCCATGCTGGTGATCGCCGGTCCGGGATCCGGGAAAACGCGGGTGCTGACGTACCGGATCGCCCACCTGATCGAATCCGGTGTGCCGCCCTGGGAAATCTTGGCGCTGACCTTCACCAACAAGGCGGCCAAGGAAATGAAAGAACGCATTTCCAAGGTGGTCGGCGACCGGGGCAACCGGGTCTGGGCGGGCACTTTCCACTCGGTTTTCGCCCGCATCCTCCGCGCCGAGGCGGAACACATCGGCTTTCCCTCCGATTTCACGATCTACGATGCCCAAGATGCCCAGGCCGCCATCAACCAAGTGGTCAAACAGCTGGGCCTCGACCCCAAGGCCTATCCCGGTTCGGCCGTGTACAGCCGCATCTCCTTGGCCAAAAACAACCTCGTCACGCCCGAGCGCTACAAGCGGGATGCCCAACGGCTGAGCACCGATCGGCAGGACAAGCGCCCCGAACTGTACCGGATCTACGAAGCGTACCGCAACCAGTGCCTCCGCAGCGGCGCCATGGATTTCGACGACTTGCTGCTCAATCTCCATGCGCTCTTTTCCCAAAAAGAAGAGGTGCTCGACAGATACCGCAAGCGCTTCCGCTTCCTGCAGGTGGACGAGTTCCAGGACACCAACGCCCTGCAATACGCCATCGTGCAGCAACTCGTCGCTTACCCGGGCTCGCCGCGCAACATCTGCGTGGTGGGCGACGATGCCCAGAGCATCTACGGTTTTCGCGGGGCGACCATCCAGAACATCCTCGACTTCGAGCGGGATTTCCCCGATCTGACCGTGCACAAGCTCGAACAGAACTACCGCTCCACCGAGGTCATCGTTCAGGCGGCCAACGATCTGATCCGTTGCAACAAAAAGCAGCTCGACAAAAAGATCTTCACCGACAAAGGCCGGGGCGAACCCATCCGGATCATCAAGGCGATGACCGACGAGGAAGAGGGAAAGCGCATCGTGGACGCCATCCAAGAGCAAAAAAACAGGGCGCACCTGAAAAACCAAGACATTGCCATCCTGTACCGCACGAACGCCCAGTCCCGTATTTTCGAAGAGGCGCTGACCCACCAGCGCATCCCGTACCGGGTTTACGGGGGGCTTTCTTTCTACCAAAGAAAGGAAGTCAAAGATTATTTGGCCTACCTGCGGGTGGCCGTCAATCCCCAAGACGAGGAAGCGCTCCGGCGCATCATCAATTACCCGCGGCGGGGCATCGGCGATTCGACGATCGACAAACTCTCTGCCTATGCGGGCGCCCACAACATCCCGCTGTGGAAGGTCCTGAAAAACCCGGCGGTGGCCGACATCCCGGCCCGGGCGGCCAATGCCGTGCAGGAATTCGTGCTGCTCGTAGAGGAAATGATCGCGCGCCAGCCCGGCAACAATTCCTACGATTTCGCCCTGTACGCCGGGCGCAGATCGGGCCTGCTGACCGAACTGAAAAACGACACCTCGCCCGAGGGCATCGCCCGCTTCGAGAACGCGACGGCTCTGCTCGACGGTATCAAGGCGTTCGTGGACGACGACAAAGCAGTCGCCGAGGGCGAGGATCCCAACGACCGCAGCCTGCGCGCCTACCTCCAAAATGTGGCCCTGCTAACGGATTTCGATTCCGAGGACGGCGAACAGGACCGGATCAGGCTCATGTCCGCGCACTCGGCCAAAGGCCTGGAATTCAAATCCGTGTTCGTGGTGGGCCTGGAGGAAAACCTTTTCCCCAGTTCGATGGCCCTCCAGTCGCACGACGCCGTGGCCGCCCTCGACGAAGAACGCCGCCTTTTTTATGTGGCCATCACGCGGGCCGAACAGCTCCTCACCCTCAGCTATTCCGTTAGCCGGTACCGGTTCGGCAAAATGGCGTACAACGAAAAAAGCCGCTTTTTGTCCGAAATCGGTTCCAAAAACGTGGAATCCCCCTCGCCGCGGGCCGTCTCGACCGGCGCGCGCACCAGCGGAGTGAGCGGTCTGATGCGCCCGCCGGCCCTCAAACAGCACGCCCCCTTGCCGGCCCACAAACTCGAAGGCTTCAAACCCAGCCCCATCGATCAGATCCGCCCAGGCGTCAAGGTCCTGCACGAACGCTTCGGGCAGGGCGAGGTCGTCGCGGTGGACGGCGGTTCGGCCAACCGTGTGGCCACCATCCGCTTCGAGCATATAGATGCCGGCGAAAAACGGATCATGCTCCAATTCGCACGGTTGATGGTGTTGCCATAGTTTTTTTATCTATTTTTTTATTTTTTAATAAAATTTTAATAAAATTATTTTTTTATAAAAAAATAAAAATACGAGCACTAATGACCGCCTTTAATTGCGTTCGAAAACCGGTGGTTCAAAACTTTTTTCCCGAAAATCTATTTTTCAGAAAAACTACCCGACATGCTCTGTCCCGTTTGCAAGACCACTACGCTGGTGATGACGACCCGAAACGAAGTCGAAATCGATTATTGCCCCTCCTGCCGGGGCGTTTGGTTGGACCGCGGTGAACTCGACAAGATCATCGAGCGATCCAACCACCTGCACACGCACCACGACGATGCCCGCCCTCATGCGCCCGAGCAACGCCGCCATGACGACGAACACGGCAGGTACGGCCATTACGACGACGACCGCCACAAGCACCATCCCCACAAAAAGAAAAAATCCTATTGGTCGGACCTGTTCGACTTCGATTGACCGTGCACATCCCGCCCTACTACGAACTGTTCGGACTGCCGGTCCGTTTGGATCCCGATCCCGAGGAGCTGCGCCGCCGCTTTCTTGCGCTGAACCGCAGCCACCATCCCGACCGCTTCACCCTCGAATCCGAAGAAAAACAAGCGGAGGCCCTGGCGCGGGCCACCGAAATCAATCGGGCTTACCAAACCATTTCCGACGAAAACGCCCGCCTGCGTTATGTGCTTTCCTGGTACGGCGAGCTCGGCGAAGAAGGACAGGAAAAAATGGATCCGGAGTTTCTGATGGAAATGATGGAGGCCAACGAAAAAATCGCAGAATTGGAATTGGAGAGCAACGATCGAGCATTTGCGGATATTTCCAACTTGTTGGCCGATAAGGAAAAAGAGCTGCGTGAAAGCGTATTGCCGTCTTTTTCGAACTTCGACGGTTCGCCCGAGACCCGGTCGGCACTGAAAAACGTAAAAGATTATTTTCTAAAAACGCGCTATTTGTTGCGCATTCGGGAAAACCTGCTTAGATTTGCACCCGATTGAGGGAAAAGCCCTCGTTCGATCTGCAGCCGGAGTGGCGGAATGGTAGACGCGCTGGTCTCAAACACCAGTTGTAGCAATGCAGTGCGAGTTCGAGTCTCGCCTCCGGCACCGCCCCGCTCAAAGGTCCCTTGCCCCAGGTGAGGGGCTTTTGTTTTTTACCAGTCCGGGTCGTTTTCCCGCAGCGTGTAGGAAAGCATCAATTCGTGGCTGGAGCCCAGTTGTCCGCTCAGGGTCGAAAACTGTCGGCTGAAAGCATAACCGATCCGGAATTTGTCCCGATAATTGAAACCCGCTTCCAAGATGACGGAATTGTCGGTCTGGTAGCCCGCGCCGATCATGAAACTGTCGTCCCAGTTGTAGCGCAAGTTGAGCAGCGCGTGGGGCGGGGAGGTCGGTGCGTATTTCAGCCAGAGGGTGGGTTCGAAGTAGTCGCCCCTTTGGGAAACATAAGCTTTGGTCCCCACCACGCCATACAGGTGCGGGATTCTCCGGAGGTTGGAGCGTCCGCCGTCGCCGTTCACGCGCAAGTTGAGCCCCAACAACTGGGGGACCGAGATACCCGCGTAGATTTTGTCTGTGTAGTAAAAAACGCCCAGCCCCGCATCGGGCGCCAGACGGGTGCCGGTGTTGTCGAACACCAACGGGTCCACCTGGTCGTGCAGGATCAGTTGGTCGCCGCGCAGGCGGTACTGCGACAGCGACATGGACACGCCGATGCTGAGGTGCCGGCTTTTGGTCCAAGAGCTCAGGTTGATGTGGTAACTGTACAGGCCGTTCACGCCGATGCTGGTGATCGGGCCGGCTTGGTCGAAAAGCAGATAACCACCGAAGCCCATCTGATAGTAAGGCTCGTAATCCGTAAAGGCGGCCGTGCCAGTGATGGGAGCGCCGGGCATGTTGGTCCACTGTTGCCGGTAGCTGGCGTGCACGGCCATGCGGTCGTCCCAACCCGTCATGGCGGGGTTCAGCACAAATCCGTTTGGAGGTACTGGCTGTAAAGGGAAAGCTGCTGCGCCGAAAGCCGGGGCAAAAAAGCAGAGGCCAGCAAAACTAAAACGGCGGTGCGCATGGCGAAACGAACTTTTGTGACCGGAAGGAAGGAATGGCCGGACCTTTCAATTTTTTTCCAAAAGTAATATACCTTGCATCATAGTTTTTCGTTAAAAAAAAGTTCATTCGAAAAATTTGTTTCCGACGATCTCAAAAACCTTCCACATGACAAGATCACTTTTGTTCGGCTTTTCTCTGATATTCTTTTTTGCCGTTGCCCTGAACGCCCAGAAACCGACCGCCCCGCAGGCTCCTTCCGCCCCGCAAAAACCGGCCGCTCCGCAGGCTCCCGCTCCAAAGGGCAAGGTGGTCGTGACCGAAGACAGTCTCTACCGCTGGCGCATCAAACAAGAAAAACTGGACGGCATCTATATTCCCGCAGATCTGGGCGACTGCTTTGTGCAACTGGACAAGGCTTTTGACGCCGATGCCAAAAAAACCTTTTTGGCGATCCCCGAACAGGAAGTCGATTCCCTCACCCACAACACCATCGGCCGCTGGATGGATGTTCGTTGGCACATTTCGGAGGGATCCCGCTTGTCGGCCAAGTTCAACGCCATGGGCGTGCCGCATTTCGATTACATGATCTCGCTGATCCTGATCACTTACCACCGTTCGCGCAACGGCAAAGACCCCAAAGCAAAAGAACTTGTCCAGGCTTACAACGAGGATTGGGCCAGAAAAGAAGAACAGAAGCGCAAGGAGCGCCTGCAAAAAGCAGCGGCCAAGGAAAAAGGGAAATAGCGCGAAAGGGCTACCTTTGCGTAAACAACCCAGCCTATGTTTCTGAAAGTGGAGCACATCGGGATCGCCGTGTCGGACCTGCGCGCGGCGAACGAACTGTACACCAGGCTTCTCGGCGTCGAGCCTTACAAGGAAGAGGCCGTGGAAAGCGAGCATGTCAACACCTCTTTTTTCCGACAGGGAGAAACCAAGATCGAACTGTTGGCCGCCACGGATCCTTCCAGCGCCATTGCCAAGTCGATCGAAAAACGCGGTGAGGGCATCCACCACATCGCTTTTGAAGTGGCCGACATCCATGCCGAAATGGAGCGGCTCGCCTCCGCCGGTTTCACGCTGCTCAATGAGCGCCCCAAGCGCGGGGCCGACAACAAGTTGATCTGCTTCGTCCATCCCAAGGATACCCGGGGCGTGCTGGTGGAACTCTGCCAGTCCATTTCCCTCGACGTGGAATAACCGTGGAGTGGTTCCATTTTCCGATCGCCGTGCTCGGCGGTCTGGTGGCCGGAGTGGTCAACACGCTGACCGGCAACGGATCGGCCATCACGCTGAGCGTGCTGATGGGGGTGATGGGCCTGCCGCCCGATGTGGCCAACGGCACCAATCGGATCGGGATTTTCGCCGGGGGCGCCGTTTCGACCTGGGCCTTTTGGCGGGAGGGCAAGATCGATGCCCGTTCCTCGCTGCCCTACATCCTGCCGTTGTGCATCGGGGCGGTTGCCGGCATCGAGGTCTCGCTGGTGCTTTCTCCCGAGGCCTTCAAAAACACCATGGGCATCCTGCTGGTATTCCTGCTGCTGGTGCTTTTGGTGAACCCCGAACGCTGGACGAAAGTCTCAACCGAGCCCTCGCGGATCCCGAAATGGGTGTTGTGCCTGCTGTTCCTCGCGCTGGGCTTCTACGGAGGGTTCATTCAGATGGGCATGGGCGTTTTCTTGCTGGCCATTATGGTGCTGGGCGCCCGTTTCACCATCAACGAGGCCAACGCCATCAAACTCTTGGGCGTGACCCTGTACACGGCCTACGCCATTCTGCGCTTTTCCCTCTCCGCCAAAATCCACTGGCCATCGGGCTTGCTGGTGGCCAGCGGACAGTTCGCGGGTGGCTGGCTGGGCGCGTGGTTTTCGCTGCACCATCCCCGCGCGGCGGTGTGGACCTATCGCCTTCTGGTGGTCGTGATCGTGGCGGCCCTGGTGCAATTGTGGTGTTTTTGAAACGATTGGTATTTTTGTCCGAAACATTTCCGTAACCGACCGTGCCCATGAACACATCCGCCGAACTTTTGAAAAACAACTCCCTTCGGGAAAAAACGCTGGCCGAATGCCGGGCCATGGCCGAACACGCCCTTTCGCAGGGCAAACCGGTCCCTCCGAGGGTGGCCCAGATCCTCGAAAAACTGGAAGCGCAACAGGGTGCGTCCATTCGTCCCGAGGCCGCTTCGCGCGCCGCCGCTTATGCCGCCCTTTCGCCCGGCGAAACGGAAGCCGATCTCATGGCCCAATTGACGGAGGCCCACAACGAACTCTCCGCCACGATCCAGCCCGCCACCCCGGATTCGGTCGTCAAGCTCAAAGAAGAAAAAGAATCTGGAGGTCCGCTCCGCTTTTTCGGTTCGGTGGGACTCGTCCGCCGCATGAACCTCATCGTGCTGGTCTGCCTGCTGCTGTTCGTCGGGCTTTTCATGACCGAAGAGGTCAGCGGAGACACGATCGTGCAGAACATCCTGAATTTCGATGCGAGAAAGTTTTTTCTCAACCAGTTGTTCCTGATCACGATGGCGGCCCTCGGCGCCAGTTTCTACAATTTGTTCGAGGCCTACAAATTTTTGACCGACGGTACCTACGACTCCAAATACGAATCCATTTATTGGATCCGCTTCACCCTCGGAATCGTTTCGGGCGTGATGCTGGCGCAGTTCATCTACGTGGAGCCCAAAACGGTGGGCGCCGGTGGCGTTCAGGATGCCGTGAACGAGAGCGCGGCGGGGCTGTACTATTTCACCAAACCGCTGCTGGCGTTTTTGGGCGGCTTCTCTGCAAGGGTCGTCTATCGCATCCTCACCCGCTTGGTGGAGGCGCTGGAGTCGTTCGTGGACGGATCTGCCAAAGATGCGCTGGCGGCCCGCGAACAAGTGGCCCGCATGCAGCTGGACCAACAGTTGGAAAAAATGCGCCAAGACCACGCGGCCGCCTTGGGCTCCGATCGGCTGAAATTGGCCATGCAGCTCATTTCTATGAAGGAAAACTTGGCCAAGGGTTCGGGCAACAACGCCGAGATCGCCCTCGCGCTCGACGAACTCCTCCAAGAGGCCATGCAGCCCGTCGGCAGCGCAACGGCCCCTTCGCCGATGGACTGGCCGGGCACCCAGCCGGCTTCTGGAACGGCCGAACAACCGGTTTTCCCCCAAGAGCCCCTTCCGTCGTTCCCCCAAAAACCGCCCGTTCAACCCGTGCAGCCCGGCAACGGCGATTTCGTGCTGCCGGATTTTCCCGAGTTCAGGGCAGAAACCAAACCCAACAATTCCTGAATGGCATTCGTCGTCACCTCCCGCGGCACGGGCCGCTATCGGCAACTGATCGCCGAAAATTCCAAAAGCGGCGACCGCGCCGTGTTTTACCCCTCCCACGGCGCATTGCTCAACGAACTGCGGCTGTCGCACGGAGCGAAAAAAGCGGTCGTGCTCGACGGTTATGCCGATGAGGCGTCCCTCGAGGCCCTATCCTACTCGAAGGGGATCAAATTGTCGCCTTTCCCCAACCGGGTGCGCGATGGCCGTTTCGAATTTCAGGGCCGGACCTATCAGTTGGAGATCAACAAGCCCAACGAGCACAATGCCATCCACGGTTTTTTGCAAAAGGCGGATTTTCAAGTCGAAAAGACCGAAACGGACGACGAGGGCGCCACAGTGGAATTGTTGCACCGCTACGGGGGCGACCGGCCCGGCTTTCCTTTTCCGTATTCGTTGCGCATGGCTTTCCGGTTGGAAAAAGGCGGGCTTTCCGTCACCACTACGGTTGTCAACGAAGGTTCCGGCGATATGCCCTTCGGAGACGGCTGGCACCCGTATTTCACCTTCGGGGTTCCCGCGGACGAACTTTGGCTGGAACTTCCCTCCGGCGAGTACCTGCTCACCGACGATCGTATGATCCCCACAGGGGAAGCCCGTCGGCTCCAAGGTTTCGACGGCGCAGCGCCGATCGGCGGGCAATCGTTCGACACGGGTTTTGTCTTGCCCCCGGGGGGGCCACTTGCCAAGACCCGCCTGTCGTGCCCGGCCCAAGACCTGACCCTCGAACTTTGGCAGGAAACCGGGCCCGGTCGGTACAACTTTTTGCAGGTTTACGTGCCGCCCGCCCGAAACTCCGTCGCGCTGGAGCCCATGACCTGCGCCGCGGATGCGTTCAACAACGGCCTCGGGCTCATCGTTCTCGCCCCTGGCGAACGATTCGAGGCGGCCTACGGGATTCGTTTGGTTTGATTTTTTTCTTTTTCACAAAAAAAATGATCCGTTCCACCATCTTTTCGGCCATCCTGCTGTTGCTGGCCATCTCCCAACTCGGGGCGCAGCCGCCACGGGGGCCGTACAACAAATTCTGGGTGCAGTTCCGCGACAAGAACAACACTCCGTACAGCGTCCTGCAACCCGAGGCATTCCTATCGGCCCAATCCCTGGAGCGGCGTGCGCGGCAGGGCATCCTGCCCGACTGGTCGGATCTGCCCGTGGTGCCCGCCTATGTGGAGGAGCTGCGCAACAGCCGGGCGCGGGTGCTGTTCGTGTCCCGCTGGCTCAACGGCGCCGTGGTCTGGGCCGAGCCCGATACGCTCCGCCAAATCGCAGCGCTGCCCTTCGTATCGGGCACGCGCGCCATCGGCTACCTGGCCAAGCCCTCCCCGGTGAAGACGGCCAAAAAAATCGCCCCGGATGCCGATTATCCCCGCGAACAGAATTTTTACGGAAAATCCTTCGTGCAGGTCAACCAACTATTCGGCGAGGCGCTGCACGGGATCGGCCATCGGGGAAAGCCGACCTTGGCGGCCATTTTCGACGGCGGTTTCTTGAATGTACATGTGATGCCCGCTTTCGACAGCCTCTTCCGCCGCGGCCAACTGCTCGGCACCCATGATTTCGTGGAAGGCGACGAGTATGTTTTCGAGGCCAGCAACCACGGCACCAATGTGTTGTCCTGCATGGCTGCCCTCATCCCCGGAGTGGTCGTGGGCACCGGCCCCGAGGCCTCTTTTTACCTGTTCAAGACCGAAGATGTGGGCGCCGAACTGGTCCAAGAGGAATACAACTGGCTGGCGGCGGCCGAACTGGCCGACAGTCTGGGCGTGGAGGTGATCAACTCCTCGCTGGGCTACACCGCTTACGACGATTCCACGATGAGTTATCGCTACCGCGACCTGACCGGCGACCGGGCGGTGATCTCCCGCGCGGCCGACCTGGCCGCCGCCAAGGGCATTTTGGTGGTCAACAGCGCGGGCAATTCCGGTCGCGACGCATGGCACTATGTGGGCACGCCCGCCGATGCCGACAGCATCTTGAGCGTTGGGGCGGTGGACCGCTCCGGCGTGAAGGCCGGCTTCAGTTCGTTCGGTCCCACGCCCGACGGGCGCATCAAGCCGAATGTGGCCGCGCGGGGGGCCGCCACCGCCGTTGCAGAGCTCAACGGCTATGGCGCCGGATCCGCCAACGGCACTTCTTTTTCCTCGCCCGTGATGGCCGGCATGGTCGCCGCGCTGTGGGGCGCGGTGCCCGAAAACGGCGCCCAAGACATCATCCGGGCCCTCGAGGCTGCGGGCAACCAGTCGGAGGCCCCCAACGACGGCCTCGGATACGGGATCCCCAATGTGGCCAAGGCATTCGTACGGCTCGCCGGGCGCGGCTGCGTGCTCGACGAGCGCTCCGCCCAATGGGCGCCCGGTCTGGCCGATGCCTCCTTCGAGTTGTTTTGGCGGGCCGACGCCGACGAAACGGTTTTTCTCGAACTCTACCGCAACGCCTCCGAAAAAATATCGGCCGATTCCATGTTCGTGCAAAAAGGGTTTTCCGTGGGCCACCGTTTCGATCTGGACGGACTGTCGGACGGCTGCTACACGGCCGTGCTGCGCCAGAACGAACGCACCAGAAGGGTTCTTTTTTTCAGAAAAAAAGGGGCATCCTTCGTTTCCGACCGATTTTCCGAGTGATTTTTTTTCTTTTTTTTTCCCAAAAAAACATCCAAAAAAAATGCCCCAGCTGACCAATACCATTTTGATGGTCCGTCCGGCCAATTTCGCGTTCAACGAACAGACCGCTCAGAGCAACGCCTTCCAGCAGAACGACCCCGCCCGTTCGCCCGAGGCGATCCGGCTTGCCGCGCAGGCCGAGTTCGACGCCTTTGTGGAAAAACTCCGCTCCGTGGGCGTCCATGTCCTCGTCGCCGAGGACAGCCTCGTTCCGCCCAAGCCGGACGCCGTTTTTCCCAACAACTGGGTAAGTTTCCACGACGACGGCACGGTGGTGCTGTATCCGATGAACACCCCCAACCGGCGCATCGAACGCCGCCCCGAGATCGTGGAACTGGCCAAAAACGACCGCCTTTTTTCCCGTTTGCTGGATCTCAGTCCGGAAGAAAACAACGGGAAGTTCCTCGAGGGCACGGGCAGTATGGTGCTCGACCGCCTGGAGCGCGTGGCCTACGCCTGCCTCGGGCCCCGTACCGACGAAGCGCTGTTGGACCGCTTCTGTGCGGAAATGGGCTACCAAAAAGCCGTTTTCCACGCCGTGGACGGACAGGGCCGCGACATCTACCACACCAATGTCGTGATGGCCCTCGGCGAGGATTTCGTGGTCATCTGCCTCGACACGGTGCAGAACATGCGCGAACGGGCCCTTTTGCTCGACTTTTTCGAAGAAACCGGAAAGGCCATCGTCGAGATCACCCTCGACCAGATGAACCGTTTTGCCGGCAACATGCTGCAAGTCAAGAGCAAATTCGGTTCGCGCTACCTCGTGATGTCGCAGCAGGCGCACGATGCCCTTACGCCCGAGCAGATCGAGACTCTGGAGGGATTCACCAACTTGTTGCCAGTTCCCTTGGACACGATCGAAACCTACGGGGGAGGATCGGCGCGGTGCATGATGGCCGAGGTTTTTTTGCCCGAAAAAACGGATTAAGGCCCTTTTCGTTGCTCTTGGCGCATCCGGGCTATGTCGTCCGAAACCGCCCGGTACAGTTCGGCCCATTCCGGGTGGGCTTTCAAGCGTTCCAGGTGGCGTGCGATCGTCGGCAGATCGCCGCGGACGACCGGGCCCGTTTGGGCTTCCAACGGCGGTATGTGGCGGATTTTTTCGACGGTGGCCTCGACCAACGGCAGGAGCAGTCGGAAATCCAGTCCCGCTTCGGTGCAGATCTGATGGGCGATGGAAAAAAAATGGTTGGTGAAATTGTTGGCGAAAACGGCGGCGAGGTGAAGCGCCGCGCGCCGCTCGTCGTCGGAATCCACGATACGGCCGCCGAGCGTCCGGGCAAATTCCGTGAAGATCTCGAGCGCTTCGGGGTCGGAGCCTTGCACGAGCAGCGGCACCTGCGACCAGTCCACCGGGCGGCCCGGCGTGAAAGTCTGCAAAGGGTAACAAACGCCGTGGTGTGCAAAGAACGGCGCCAGTTCCTTGGCCGACACGGTGCCGGAAGTATGCGCCACAGGTGTGCCGGGCTCCAAAGCGTCTGCGAGCGTTCGGGCGGCGTCCGCGATGGCGGCGTCCGGCACGCAGAGCACGCAGATCCGGGGGCGAGGGTCCAGACCGGCCGTAGAGGCGAACCATTCCACTTCCTTGGAATCGGGGACAGATGCTTTTTTTCCGCTGGGCGAAAGGACCTGCAACGGCCCGGCGCCCCTTTCGAGCAGAGCCCGGACGAGGTGCAGGCCCAATTTTCCCGCGCCGACGATCAGCGTCACAGATCGCTCGCTTTCAGGACGATGTTCCATATTTCCTTGCCATTGGAATCGTAAAAGCCCATTTTCATGGAGCGGTCTTTTTTGGGTCCGGTGAATTCCATCAGGCCGAACAACCGTTGGACGAAAAGGGATCCCTCCACGCGATGCGCATTGGGTTCTTTTTGCGGATCGACGTTGCTGAGCCCGGAAGTCAGGGGCGAAACCGTGAAATCGTGCACCCAGTTGCCGGCCTCATTTTGGTAGCGGCTGCACTCGGAGTGGTGCCGATCGCCGGTCAGAAAGACAACGCCCTTGATTTTTTCGTCGGAAATCCTTTTGAGCAGGACTTCTCTTTCCTCCGGAAAAAAACGGGCGTAGTTTTCGTGTACGGCCGCCGTGCTGAGCACCTGGCCCCCGATGCAGACGATCTTGAACGGCGCGCGGCTGGAACGCAGCGCCCCGATCAGCCATTCCAGCTGATCTTTTCCCAAGAGGGTCCGCGTACAGGTGGTGCATTCGTTCGGCGATCGGAAAGTGCGGTTGTCCAACAGGAAAAAATCCACGTCGTTGAAGCGGAAGGCCGTGGTGATCCCTTTGCCGCCCGTGCCAGGCAGCCCGAAAGTCGGATTGGCCCAAAAAGTCTCGAACGCCTCGCGGGTCCATTGCGCAAAAGGAAAGGTGCCGTCGCTGTCGTTGCTTCCGAAATCATGGTCGTCCCAGATCGCATAATGAAAAGTGGAGGCCAGCAGGGGCTGCATTTCAGGGGTGGCGCGGGTGTGCGAATATCGGCGGAAAACGCCCGTGCGTGAGCCCCAGTCCGCTTCGCGCAGATATACATTGTCGCCCAGCCAAAGCATCGCATCGGGGCGTTTTTGGTGGATGGCCCCGAAAATCTGGTAGTCGCCCCCGTACGGATTGCCCGGGCGGTCGAATTCCGGTTCGTTGATGTAGGTGCAACTGCCGAGCGCCACGGCGAACGGCGGTGGGTCGGTGCGGTGTTGCCACAGCGCTTGCGTCGCGAACTCGGTCGGGTAGGGCAGGGCCTGCACTTTCCCGTCCAGCAGCACATCGTATCGGTAGCGGTTGCTCGGCTTGATTTCTGTCAAGGGAATTTTCACGGAAAAAAAGTTGGGCGCAGCGGCCATTTTTTTTTCAGAAAAAAGAAAAGGACCGTCCGGAGCGCCGACCGTGCGGTAACGGATCTGTACTTCCGCGCCGGCGGTGGACTGTACCCAGACAGTCACCTCGCGCAGGTCCGAGTGTCCGAGCATGGGCCCGGCTTGGATCTTGGCGGGCTGTTGTCCGAACATGTTCCCGCTTGCGCAAAAAAGGGAACAAAGCATGAAAAGTGTCTTCAAACGAGTCATGGCGTTGCAATTTTTCCCAAATGTACGCACGGCGAAATCTTTTGAAAAGTCGGCACGGAAACACCAACGGCAACCGTTGTCGTACGGTGCCGACGAAGGCGGACAATAATTCCGAAAAAAATTATCTTTGCGCCGAAAATTGTTCCGACCGAATTGCCCGGCAGAAAGGACGGATCCAAGAGTACGAATGTTCCATCACCCTAGACCCCTTATTTAACCATGCCGTACTTTTTTACCTCTGAATCGGTTTCCGAAGGGCATCCCGACAAAGTGGCCGACCAGATCTCCGATTCTATTTTGGACGCTTACCTGGCCCAGGATCCCAACGCCAAAGTGGCCTGCGAGACATTGGTGACCACCGGACTGGTCGTGTTGGCCGGCGAAGTGCGTTCCCATGCCAATTTCGACCACCAGAGCGTCGTTCGGGAAGCCATCAAGCACATCGGTTACGACAAAGCCGAATACCGTTTCGACAGCGAATCTTGTGGCATCGTGTCGGCGCTGCACGGCCAATCGCCCGACATCGCGATGGGCGTCGATGTCAACAAGAGCGACGAAGAACAGGGTGCCGGTGACCAGGGCATGATGTTCGGGTACGCCACCAACGAAACGGACACCTACATGCCCCTGCCGTTGGCCATCGCCCACCACTTGGTGCAGGAGCTGGCGGCCATCCGCCGCGAAGGCAAGGTGATGACCTACCTCCGCCCCGACGCGAAATCCCAGGTGACCATCCAATACAGCGACGACCACCGCCCCTTGGCGATCGAAGCGATCGTGGTTTCCACGCAGCATGACGAGTTCAGCAGCCGCGAGGAAATGTGGGCCCGCATCCAAAAAGATGTGCGCGAGATTCTCATCCCCCGCGTGAAATCGCTGCTGCCCCAACGCGTGCAGTCGCTTTTCACCGACCACATCAAATACCACATCAACCCGACCGGCAACTTCGTGATCGGCGGCCCCCACGGCGACTCCGGCCTCACCGGCCGCAAGATCATCGTGGATACCTACGGCGGCAAGGGCGCACACGGCGGCGGCGCTTTTTCCGGCAAAGACTCTTCCAAGGTGGACCGCTCGGCCGCTTATGCCACCCGCCACATCGCCAAGAACCTGGTGGCCGCGGGCATCTGCGACCAGTGCCTCGTGCAAGTGGCCTACGCGATCGGCGTGGCCGAACCGGTGGGCCTTTTCGTGGACACCTACGGAACCGCCAAAGTGCCCATGAGCGACGGGGAAATCGCCCAGAAAGTCGGACAGTTGTTCGACATGCGCCCCGCCAAGATCGTCCAGCGCCTTGGGCTGAAAAACCCCATTTTCTTCGAGACCGCCGCTTACGGCCACATGGGCCGCAACCCCGGCACCAAGGAGGTTGTCGTCAACGGTTCGTCCCGTACCGTCGAAACCTTCACTTGGGAAAAACTGGACATGGTGGACGCGATCCGCAAAGCCTTCGGCCATTCCTGATCTGCCCGCATTTTTGCGGACGCCCCCGTCGAGCTAGCCTCGAACGGGGGCGTCCGTTTTTTGTGCGGCAAGCCCGGCCGAGGATTCCAAGAATTGTCATTGAAATTATCCCAAAATTGTCATTAGACTCCTTTTGATCTGCTCAATTTTGGCCTTTTTTAGACTTTTTCATCGGTAGCGTTTGGGCTGTTCGCGAGGTGATTTGTTCCTTGATGGACTTTCTTTTTCTTTTTCTTCTTCCCAAAAAGAAAAAGAAACCAAAGTAAATCCCGATCAAATCCGGCGCCAGCGCGAGTCTTTTGTTCGCGGGCGCGAAAAAAAACTCGATTTGCGGGGC
>JBEIJQ010000072.1:0-15615 GCA_040380145.1 Lewinellaceae bacterium
CACAGCAAAAAAGGGCCGCCCCTTTTGGGGGCGGCCCGTCGCGATGACACCATTGGTCTGCCTTTTTAGGGCTTGTGCACCACGACCTGCTTCGTGACGACGCTTTCGCCGTCCACGATGCGCAGCAGATAAACGCCGTTGGCCATGCCTTGGGCATCGAACTGGGCACGGTCGGTGCCGTTCAATTGCCGGGAAGCCACCAAGCGGCCTTGTTGGTCGAACATCTGCACATAACCCTCACTGGAGCGATCGAGCGAAACCGTGAAGGCACCGGTGGTCGGGTTGGGATAGAGACTGGCCGTCGGCATTTCCGTCATGGGAGCCATGCGGGACATCGGACGAGGTCCAGCAGCGCGCTCATACGCGCCCATGTCGTAACCGCCACCCAAGGGACGGGCATTGCCTTCATAATCCACGGCCACGCCGAGGTTTTGGCCGGCATCGATGCAAGCGGAAGCACCCGTGAGGTGCAGATCGCCGCCGCCGAGGTTGACGAACAAGGGATCGCCACCGATGTTGCTGCCCCCATCGGTGAAAGCTCCCGTGCCGGTGAAATTGTTGACAACGACCGCATCTTGGAGCGAACTGTGCAGGGTTCCGATGGACGCGCCGGATCCCATACAGTGGAACATGCGGCTGGTGGCCGAGGTAGTCGTGTTGTTCCACCAGATCGAATTGTTGGAGGCGACGGCAGCAATGGCGGGCGTGATGATGGAACAATAAATGCCTCCCCCACGGGCAGAGGTGTTGCCGACCACCGTGGAGTGGTGGACATCAGAGGCACAAAGAGCACCGCGGGTGGCTTCGGTGTAGATGGCGCCGCCACTGTTGCCCGCAGAATTGCCCGTCAAAATGCAGTTTTCGAAGTCGGTCGTGGTGATGGTCACCGGATAGATCAGGTTCGCCGTGCTGCCGTGCGAATAAGTGGCCCCGCCCACACGGGTGGCTTGGTTGTCGGCAAATAGAGTACGCATTGCATGGACATCTGCCAGACCGCCTTTGAGCGAAATGTTGGACAATCCCCCGCCTTGGCTCGCCGCAGTGTTGCCGGAGAACGAGCACTGGTTGAAGTTCAAAGTTCCGTTGCCGCCATCGAGTTCGCAGTAGTTGAGGACGCCTCCGCCGCTCGTAGTGGCCGCATTGGTCGTGAAAGAGGTGCCGTTTACGTTCATCGTGACTCCTCCACCCTGAGCATACGAGAACATACCGGCCCCGGATACGGCAGAGTTGCCCGTGAAGGTATTGCCGTTGATCGTGTAAGTGGTGGCGCCGAAAAGGCGCGAGTAAGCATATACCCCACCGCCCATCTGTTCGGAGGTGTTGTTGTTGAACGAACAGGTGTTCAAAGTGACGGTCACGGTAGAGCCCGTTCCGAAGGACTGTGAATAAAGTCCTCCGCCGCGCGCCAAAAGGGTACCCGGATCAAAGGCCGTGTTGTTGGAAAACACCGTATTGTCCAGAGTGGTGCCCACCGACGAACCCGCAGTGGCCATCAAGCACATTCCGCCGCCCAATCCGGTGGCCGTATTGCCGCCGACTTGCACATTGGTGAACGCCGGCGTGGCGCTGCCGCCTTTGAGCGCATAAACCCAAGCCCCGGCACCGTTGGCGCCGTTGTTGTTCTGCAGCGTACAGTTGCGGACGATCGGCCCGGAGACCTGACCGGTGCCGTTGGCCACGACATACATGCCGTTCACCAAAGCACCCTGTACCGTAAAGCCGTCAAAAACGGACATCACGGCGTTGGAGCCAACATTGGACGCAGTAACCACGCGGTTGTTGACTCCGTTTCCGTCAAGTACCGTGGGATTCAGCGCAACGTTTCGGTTGGCCCAAGTCCAAGTCAGCGGATTGAGACCGTTCGGGAAGCCCCCGTACATCGGCACAAGCGATTTGAGGTTGTAGGTACTGCCCGCAACGCCCCCCGGTGAATAAGTACCGGCGGCGACCAATATGGTGTCGCAGTTCGAAGTAGACGCGGCCAAAGCGGCCTGAACGGTCGTGAAGGCATTGGTCCAGTCACTGCCGTCGTTGAGCCCAACAGCCGTTTGGTCCACAAAAACATAGCCGCACTGGGCCGAGAGCGAGGCTTGCCCCGCACACAGCGCCCCGATCAAAAGTCCGGGCCGCAACAATTTTTCAACTATAAATTTTTTCATAGCAAAGGATAAAACAGGAAATGAACAGCCTACTCTTGCGCTTTTCGGCAATCGCGCCCTACTCTGTTCAAGGGTTTTCGGGGCTCCCCTCTCCAACTATGTACCCGGGATACTCAGCTAATATGTAACATTGTCATTTTCTTGCTTTTTTATATGTACAAATCAACCCCCAAAGGAGTGGAAATACACCAACACTTGTTATTCACAGCGACCGATGATTGGATTATTGCATCGATCCTTATCATAACACGTCAAAAACAAACAATGTTTATTTTTTGGGTTATTTATGAAAAAAAACGGGACGGGCCGTGGTGGGTTTATCCCCAAATTGCGTTTTGGAGGGATATATTTTGGGGCGCCGAATGTGGACCGTGCGGAAGGATGGGAGGACTTTTTGCTGCTCCTCTTTTTGCCTTCATCAGGATTTTCAAGAATTTTTTTTGTCGGTGGTGTATTGGGCGAGGCAGACAGTACGGGTGTGGGGTATCCCGAATAATGGGGACTTTTTTGTTCTCAGATTCAGACAAAATAGACGGGTACAACATTTCCAAAGGTCATTGCGGGGGTCAAATCACTGCCCCCTCCCCTTTTCTTCCGAAAAGGCGAAAACGATCTTGTGTTCAGCGCTGCGCGACCAAGAGTGCAGCGAAAAGCAACGAACGAAGAATCCCTTGACCACAAGCTCAGCGGATCAACTGGATATCCCCTTTGTACCGACCGACGAAACCGTCCAGAAATTCCACCTCCAAATAGTAAACGAACACATTGGTGTTCATCGGCCTCCCCCTGAAGGTCCCGTCCCAGCCCACTTCCAAGGGTGTGTTTTCGGTCTGCCAGATGAGTTCGCCCCATCGATCGTAGATCGAAAAGCGCCTCACGCGAAGCACCGCGCGATCGTTGTAGGGGCGGAAAAGGTCGTTGAGACCATCGGAATTGGGTGTAAAGGCGTTGGGCACAAACAGTGGCCGAAAAGGATTCACCAAAACCACCACAGAATCTGAGGCGGTGCAGCCCACCCGATCGGTGGCCACGACCGTGTAAAAAATGGACCGAAAAGGTCGGACCCAAGTAGTGCCGCACGAATCGCAGGCCACCTGATAGTCCGGCGTCCAAGCAAACGATTCCACGAAAACGGAGTTGACCTGGGCGGATATGCGCACGCTGTCGCCCAGATCGATCGTTTGTCCGGGCCCGGCGTCCACGATCAGTTCGAAAGGCTGGTCGATCGAAATATCCGACCAAAAGGCCCCACAGCCCCTGGCATCCCTGATCTCGACCGTGTACATCCCTGCGGAAAGCCCCGTCAGCAGACTATCGGCTCCAAACACCTGTCCGTCCGCACTGTACACATATCCGGGCGTACCTCCGGTAGCAGTCACTGCGATTTGGCCGGTGGAGTCGCCATAGCAGCGGGCGTCCCGCGGAAAAACCGCCTCAATGCGTAAAAGGGGCGGCTCGACAATAGTGGTAGCTGCCGTGGCAGTGCATCCGTTCCGGTCGGTGACCGTCACCGAAACAGGTCCGGGGCCGAGCCCAATGGCGACGGAATCGCGCTGCACGAAGGGATCGTCCCAGACATAAACGTAGGGATATGTTCCCCCGAACACGAACGGCACGGCCCGTCCATCCGCTTCTCCAAAGCACGATATGACCACCGAGTCCAATGGATCGACCACCAATGAATCGGGACCGACCAACGGAATCCGGACAAGGCCGTAACAGAAGTCGGCATCTCGGACGGCAATTTCGTACATGTCCTCTATCAGTTGTGTGCGCAAGGAGTCCCACAGCACAAAGGTGCCTGTCGGCCCCCAATCGAAGGAATACGGCGATCGGCCGTTTCCCAATCGGATGCCTATTCGCCCATCGGTATAACCGTAGCAGGTGGGCGGACGGACGAACGACAAAAACGAATCGATGACCAGTTCCAACTCTTCCACCTCGATGGTGTCGGCCAATTGGCAGCCAAGGGAATCGCGCACCGTTACCGTGTATGGCCCGATGGGTACGTTGACCAAACTGTCGGAAGGCCCGAAACCGGTGTTGTTCCAATCGTACAAATAACCGTCTCCTGTGCCTGCGAAGGGCACTCCTCCCGACACATCGAGCCAGATGGCCCCGTCCTGTCCGCCGTTGCAGGTGGCCAGCCGGGAAGTCGCGCCCAAGAAAATGGGCGGCGGGGAGAGCAGCGTATAAGTGGCCACCGAATCGCAGCCTTGGTTGCTGACCGTCACGGAATAATTGCCGGGCAGCAGGCCGTCGATCTGGGCCGATTGGGCCCCGTTGCTCCAAAGGTATCCGTAAGGCCCCGTGCCGGGCTGCGGGGTCAGGGAAACGCTGCCCGTTTGGCTGTTGAAACAGGGCAGGTCGGTCTGTTGGGCCGAAAAGCGGACGGGCGGGCTGACATTCACCGTTTCGAGGTGAGAGACGATGCAGCCCAGGTTGGTGGTGATGGTGAGCAGGATGGTCTTGGGGCCTGGCGAAGAGAATTGGACGGCGTGCGGCCCCCGAGCGTTGGAGATGGCCGGTTGTGCGTCCACGCCGAAATTCCACTCCCATCCGGTGATCTGACCCACGGCGAAAAAAGACAGGTCGGATACGGTAACGGATTCACCCAAGCAGATTTGGGCGGGCACCGTCTCGAAATCGGCCCTCGGCCCCAGAAAAGTTCCCGTGCCGCCGAATTCGACCGAAAAACCGTTGCCGGTGTTCGAAAAATTGTTGATCAGCAGGGCATAACTGCGCCCCGCCACCATATTGACCGCCGACACCCAGTTGTCCTGCCCGAATCCGCAATTGGGCGGCTCGGAAACATCCACGGAGGCTAAATTCAGTCCCGTGGGTCCGATGCACGAAGAAGCCATACACCGAATCTGAGTCTTGCCGTTGCAGTTGCCAAGTCCGTTGGGCAGTTCGTACAGCACAAAATCAAGGTCGTCGTTGGCATTGATCGGTGTGAGGGCAAAAGTCAGCGTGCCGGACGATTCACAAGTCCACTGAAACCAAGTCGAGGCGTTTTCGGTGTTTTGGAAACCTCCGTTGATATCGAGACAGGTGCCGGCCGCTTCATTGGGGTTGTTGCCCGTTCCGAGCACCGATTGTACCACGAACGGAGACTTGTCGCACAAAATAGCGGCATCCGGACAATCGGAACCCGGATCGGACGGAGCCGTATAACTGTTGACGCACAACTGAAAAGTTCCAGTACCGTTGAGATACCCGTCCACCCGTATGTAGTAGGCTTGACCGGGAGTAAGCCCGCCCCTGTACAGGCTGACGATATTTTGTCCAAAAGGCGGGGATTCGCAGCGAAGTTCGTTGAAATTGCTGCAGTTGGGGGTATAGTAAAGGGCGACTTCGGGCCCCATCAAAGTGTTGGGGGTTCCGTTGTTGGCGCCCACCACGGTAATCGTCACATCCTGTCCGACGGCGGTGAACCGGAACCACACGTCGTGGCTGTCGTTGCTGAAGCAGTTTCCGTTGGCAAAATTGCTGGGCGTGGCGCCGACGTTGGTGAATTGGGCCGGGCCCGAGCACCAGTTATTGACATTGTTCAGCACCTCGGCGTTGGTGCACAAATCCTGTGCCCGCAGGAGCATCGGCAGGAAACACCATAAAAGAAGCCAATATCGTTTTATCGTCATAGCGATGCGTACGCATGGTTGCCGGTCAGAAGGCCGGTCATGACATCAGACTTACTTAACGCACAAAAAGGGTTTAATGTTAGGCCTTTCCAACAAAAAAACTGCCCGTCTCTTACGAAACGGGCAGCTGGTCTAAGGTCTTGATCGGGTTATTAGGTATCTTCAAGGCATTACTTGGCCTGTAAATCTCACTTGGGTGATGATGGGCTCGGTATTGCCCAGAAAATCGATACCACTGTCGAAAGGGCCGTCATATTTGGCTTTGTAGCCGACGGAGAGTTCAAAAGTAGCTCCAGGTTCCAGCGATTTGGGATATTTTTCGTCCCACTGAACACAGTCGCAGGTCACACCGGCAAAATCCACCACATAAGGAGCGGAGCCCACATTGGTGATCTTGAAAACATGCTTGCGCTCATCGCCTTTGTTCAAGGTGCCCAAATCCACTTTAGGATTGTCCACCTTCAAAACAGCTACCCTTTTTTTTTGTCGTCCTCCGGTTGGGCATTGGCTTCTTCTTTGCCCATTTTGGCCGGAGTCGGCTTTTCTGCCGGCTTGGCCTTGTTGTCGGCGGGCTTGGCCTTGTCGGCGGGCTTATCGGCGGGCTTGGCCTTGTCGGCCGGCTTGTCAGCAGGTTTTGCCTTATCAGCGGGCTTATCTGCAGCTTTGGGTTTGTCGGCCTCGCGGAGCTTGTTGAGTTCGTCCACATTGATGATGCGGATCACAGCGCGGCGGTTGTAGCCCCGAGCAACGGGATTGTCGCTTCCTTTGGCCGTCTTTTCATTTTTCCAGAGTTGGGCTTCGCCGAAGCTCACATGGCCCATACGGTTTTCCGTCACGCTCTTTTCGATGAGGTACTTCATCGCATTGGTGGCGCGGCGATTGCCGAGGTCAACGTTGTAGGCATCTGTACCGAATCCGTCGGTGTGACCGCTGATTTCGATGTAAAGTTGGGGATATTGCGCCAAAACAGAGGCGGCCTTGTCCAACTTGAGTTTGCCGTCGGGGCGAATGATGTCTTTGTCGAAGTCGAAGTAGATGGTATCGAACATCGGGAGGCCGAGCATCAAATCTACATACTTGCCGTTCACATCGTTGGCTGCGAAACTTTCGTCATCAGGGATGAAAGCTGTTTTGGTGCCGATGACTTTATAGGATTGGCCAGCCATCAGGTCGAACACGAACTCATTGGTGTTGTTGTCCGTTTTGGCAGTGATCTCTTTGCCGGAGGCGTCGTACAAGGTGACGGTGCAACCGTTCAGCTTGGTCTTATCGCGTCCGTCGAAAGTGCGGACCGTGACCGACTTGCGGGGATCCAAAAGCAACTTGGCGGTGAGCGAAACCGACTTGTCGATGGGCAGATCCATAGCGGAAGATTTGCCGGTGCCGTCGGTGTAGTTCTTTTTGGTCGCTTTGAGCGAGTATTTTTTGCCGCGCTCCAAGCGGAAAGTGACCGTGTTGGTGTTGTTGTTGGTCAATTCGTCCACCACCTTGCCGGATTCGTCGAGGAGCTGTACCGTACAACCGCTCAGGGAGGCGTTGGAGGCCATATCGAACGTGCTGACGGTGAGTTCTACCGGGCAGCGGGAAGGCATCAGCAGCGACCAGATGTCGTCGCAGCAGGTGGACGATTTGCTGGCGGAAATCGTGCCGGGACGGTTGGAAACCAGGAAACCATGGCAGGGGCTTTGTCCGTTGAGCGCAAAGAACATATCGTCCACGCTGGAGTTATAGCCAGGTCCGAGGTTCTCCACGTTGCCCCAGGTACCGTTGTTTTTGTAATCGGCCTCGAAGATATCGTAGCCGCCCATCCCCGGGTGGCCGGTGGAGCTGAAAAACAGCACTTTGTCGTAGTAGAAAGGACATTCTTCGTCGCCGACAGTGTTCACATCGCTGCCCAAGTTGAGGGGCGTCGTGTAACTTCCGTCGTCGTTTTTGAAGGCATACCAAAGGTCCCAGCCGCCCTGACCACCGGGCATATCGGAAGAGAACACCAATGCGTCTTTTCCGTCGATCTTGGCCAAAGCCGGATGCTTGCAGGAATATTCGGAGCTGTTGAACGAGAGTTTTTCCCCTTTTTCGAAATTGCCGTTCAAATACTTGGCTCCATATATATCGGAGTGCTTGAACACGTTGACGCCCAATTCAAAGCGCGTAAAGAACATATAGTCCCCGGACGGTGCAAACATCGGGCTTCCGTTGTTGGTGGCCGGTTCGTTGATCTCCGTGCCGACCGCTTCGGGCTTCTCCCAGCCTTCGGCTCCCTTTTTGGAGCGATAGATCCGGGTGTAGATTTCGTCGGGGCCGCCGTTTTTTACATCGATTACCGTGATCGAGTCGGCACGGCGGGATGCGAAAAACATTTCGTTGTCGCTGGCAAACACCGGAGAGGCATCCTGTGTACGACTGTTGATCGTCTCCTCGTGGGTGTAGCGCAACATCAGGTTACCCTTTTCATCGGCCACCTCTTGTTTCTCCATATTGACCCGATCGACCCAGTTTTTGGACATTTCGGCGCCCAAAATTTCCTGTTCGGAGAGTTTCTTGTACTTGTCCGCATCACTGCCCGTGTATCCGGAAGCGAACATTTGGAACTGGCCCACGCACTCATCGTACTTGGCGTTCATTTTCATGTTGCGGGCGTAGTGGAATCGGGCCAGCGGATAGGCGTTTTCTTTGTCCACTTCCAGCAACTTAGCATACCATTGTTCCGCGGCCACATAGTCGCGCAGGTTGTATTGGATATCGGCAATGCGACTGACGATGAACGGGTCGTTCGTCTTGGTCTTTTGGTCGTCGCTGAAAATGGTCATATAGACCTCCAAGGCACTGATGTCTTCGCCTTTGTTCAGGTACTCTGCTGCTTTTTCCAGTTTCCGGGGACGCGGAAGATCCCGGATAGGCTGGGCTTGAAGGGCGGTGAACCCGAGGATCAACAAGAAGGCGATGCTGAGAAAACGTTTCATGGATGTGGATTAGATTATAGGTCCAAAAGAGCAGTGGCAAGCTGGAGCTGCAAGCTCGATAGGTCGTGGTGCATTAGAAACGCGGACAGAAAATACGCGGCGGGCGAACAATGCGCGGATAGATGCGGGCAATGTAGGACAGGGCTACTTCGAAACCTTGGGCCTGCGTGAAGTTGGCCAAGGAGCCGACATTGATGTCGTAAGCAAAACCCACCTTGAATTGCTTGTAATTGACACCGATGCGCGGGAAGAATGAGTCCCCGAAGCGATAACCGGCGCCGGCCAACAACGTGAAGTCTTTTTGCTGGTTCATGTGGAAACCCACCAGCGTCTGCAGGTTGAACTCGGACGCATTTTGTTGGAACTGGTAAAAGGCTTTCGGGTACAAGGAGATCTTGTCGGTCAGCGCAATATCGAACTGGGCGTGGCCCAAGTACTTGCGCGGACGCTTTCGGTACTCCTCCGGGGCCGCGGTCTGCGCCATAAAAGCCTCATCGGGCTCTGCCAAGTGCTGACTGGCAAAACCGATCTCGTAGGAAAAACGGTTGTTCACCGTCGACGAGAACATTAGGCCCAGCGCAAAATCCGGGTAGGTGACATTGTCGTTCGCCAAGTTGTCGTTGGTGCCGCCGGTCGGACCGCCGGGCAGGTTGTTCGGATCCCACTCGTCCGCCAAGTTCAGCGCCGACTGGTCGATGCGTTCCATCACGATGCCGCCCTGCAAGCCAATCGAAAGGCGCGAGCGCTTGAGGCTGCCCATCGCGAAGTGGCCGGCCGCCGAAAGCGAAATCCCCGTGTTGTTCAGCGAGGCCGTTCCCCGACGGTCGTTGATGAAATTCAGACCGAAACCCAAAAAGGACATTTTCTGTTTGCCCAGGGAAACCAAGGGCAGATCGAGATAAATGTTGGGGGTGCGGAATCCAGTCGCATTGCTGATGTTGTTCCACTGATCACGATAAATACCGCCGATGCGGAAACTACCCTCCAAGTTCCCGGTATTGGCCGGGTTCATGGTCAGGGGTGCCATATCGAACATGGAAAAGTGAACGTCCTGAGCTTGTGCGGTCAGGGTAATCAGGGTGGCGGCAAGAACAGCGAGTAAATCTTTTGAGATTCTCATGCTGTGTTTAGTTTTAGATGGTTAAATTAAATGAGTGCGTAAATATCCGAAAACTTTTTTTCAGAAGCAGTGGACTCGACAATTTTTTTTGGAAAAAAAGAAATTTTTCAGCGTCCGTTTGTTCGGCACGGCAGCGGCAGCGAACTGCATTTTGCCTTTTCGGGACTTTTCCACGAAAAAAACATGCCGACTTTCTGTAAAAAGCCGGCACGAATAACGGAATATTTTTTCAATGCACCCGTTCCCGGGCCAAATTATTTTACGAATCGCCGAGCGGAACCACCAATACGTCTCTTTTGGACATGCGGAAATGCTTGCCGTGCACGACGATCTCCGCGGAGGTGTCCGACAGGTTCTCCACATCGACCGAACTTGACGAAACGGCTACCCGGAACAAATGTTCACGGAAACGGATCTTGAAAGAAAATCCTTTCCATTGCTCGGGCAGATAAGGACTGAGCGACAATTTGCCGTCCACCGCGCGCATGCCGCCAAAACCTTTGACCACTGACATCCAGGTGCCTGCCATGCTGGTGATGTGCAAGCCGTCCTCGGTATCGTTGTTGTAGTCGTCCAGATCCAATCGGGCGGTGCGCAGATACAAAGCGTAGGCCTTGGCGCGATAGCCGAGCCGGGAGGCCAAGATCACGTGCACGCAGGGCGAGAGCGAGGATTCGTGCACCGTCTTGGGCTCGTAGAAATCGAAATTGCGGCGCAAAGTCTCCAGATCGAAGCGTTCCTCGAAGAAATACAGCCCTTGGAGAACATCGGCCTGTTTGATGAAACACGAGCGCAGGATGCGGTCCCACGACCATTTCTGGTTGAGCGGACGATCGGCGGGCGACAATTCGTCCACATCGAGGAGCTCTTTGTCGAGGTATCCGTCCTGCTGCAAAAAAACGCCGAGTTTTTTGTCCGACGGATAGTACATGTTCTCCGAGATCTCCGCCCAACGGGCCGTCTCGGCCGGTGCGTCAAAGGCCGTGGACTCGAGGATCTGCGCATAGCGGAACGGCGAGGCCCCCTCCACCTTGGCCAGCACTTCGCGGGCATAGTCCATGCACCAAGCGGCGATGTAGTTGGTGTACCAGTTGTTGTTGACGTTGTTCTCGTACTCGTTGGGGCCGGTCACGCCCAAGATCACGAATTTCTTTTTTTCCTTGGAAAAGTTCACCCGCTGCGCCCAAAAGCGCGCGATGCCGATGAGCACCTCCGCGCCGAACTCTGCCAAGACCGATTCGTCGCCGGTATAGCGGACATAATCGTGGATGGCGTACGCGATGGCACCGTTGCGGTGGATCTCCTCAAAGGTGATCTCCCATTCGTTGTGGCATTCCTCGCCGTTCATGGTCACCATGGGGAAAAGGGCCGCGCCACCTGTAAACCCGAGCTGGCGGGCGTTCTCGATGGCCTTGTCCAAGTGGCGGTAGCGGTACACCAAGAGCTGACGTGCCACTTTCGGATCGTGGGTGGACATATAGAAAGGCAGGCAGTAGGCCTCGGTGTCCCAGTATGTGCTGCCCCCGTATTTTTCGCCCGTAAAACCCTTGGGACCGATGTTGAGCCGATCGTCGTCGCCCCGGTAGGTCTGGTTGAGGTGGAAGATGTTGAAGCGGATCCCCTGTTGTGCGGCGGTATCCCCCTCGATCGTGATGTCGCATTCTTCCCAGATCTTGGCCCAAGCCGCTTTGTGGTCGGCCATCAATCGGTCGAAACCAGTTTCTGCTGCGGCCTTGATCTTTTCGCGGGTATAGTCCATCAACCCCTCTTTGGAGCGGTAAAGCGAAGAGACAACGCCCGCGAACTTCTCGATGACGGTTTCCTTGCCGCGCACGGCCATCACGCTCACCAAGTTGCCCACATAGCGCTCACGGGCATACGGCTGGGCCTCGAAATACGCCTTGACGCCGTTTTGCAGGATAGTGAACTTCATGCCGGTACAGACGTGGAAGTCCGTCTTTTTCGTGCGGCAGGTAATGTAAGACTTCCTGGGGATGGATACTTTTTCCACTTCTTCCCAGAAACGCTCGCCATAGTTCGAGTCCTCGTTGCGCACATCGAAATCCACGAAACTGTCGAACTGGATCCGGCCGTCGAAGTTCAACGGCACGATGCGGTAGCGGATGGCTCCGATCTCTGGCTCGGCCATGCTGCAAAAACGCGTCGCCCATACCTCGACCTCGCGGCCGCTCGGCATCCGGGCCACGAAATGCCTTTCGAGTACGCCCTCGCGCAGGTTGAGCCGGCGCGAAAAGGTTTTGACCTCACAGGTCGAAAGATCCAAGGTCTCTCCATCGATTTTCACATCGATACCCACCCAGTTGGCCGAGTTGAGCACCTTGGCGAAATACTCCGGATAACCGTTCTTCCACCAGCCCACGCGCGTCTTGTCGGGGTAGTACACCCCAGCCACATAATTGCCCGACAGGGAATCCCCCGTATAGGTCTCCTCGAAATTGGCCCGTTGGCCCATGCGCCCGTTGCCGAGGCTGAAAAGGCTCTCCGAAATGCGGTTCAGCTTCGGGTCGAAGCCTTCCTCGATGATGCTCCACTCGTCGTGGCGTATGTAGTTTTTCACGGACAAAAAAAAGTTGGGTGAAAAAAGTTTGGATCGAAAAATTGTGAAAAAAAATCGGCGGCCCGCCCGTCGATCAGATATCGGCAAAAGCGAACACCACCTCCTCCACGGTCAGGTCCGAAAGGCCGACCGCCACGCGCTCCGCATCCGACAGCACCTCGGCACTGCCGATCCCGACGGTGTGGAAACCGCCCCGTACGGCCGCCTCGATGCCCTTGGCCGCATCCTCGAACACGACGGCCTCCGAAGGCGATACCCCCAGATCGGCCGCCCCGAGCAGGAACACCTCCGGATCGGGCTTGGTCCTGAGGGCCCGATTGCCGTCCACGATGGTGTCGAACAAGGAGGTCAGACCCGTGCGGTCGAGAATCAAGCGGGCGTTTTTGCTGGCCGAACCGAGGCCGACCTTGATGCCCGCGGCCAGGGCCGATTCCAAAAAGGCCCGCGCGCCCGGGAGCACCTCTTCGGGCCCCATTTGGCCGACGTACTCCAGATACCACTCGTTTTTGCGCGCCATCCATTGCTCTTTTTCGGCCTCGCCGAGCTCGATGCCGCCCCAGCCGAGGATGATCTCCAACGACTCGCGGCGCCCCACCCCCTTGAGCTGCTCGTTTTGCTCCGCGGTGAAATCGAAGCCGATCTCATTGGCCATCCGCCGCCAAGCCAGAAAATGGTACTTGGCCGTGTCCACGATGACCCCGTCCAAATCGAAAAGAAAAGCGCGCAGCATAAGGTTTCCGTGTGAATATATATAAGGTGAAAAAATCGCCCGTTTCAAATGGACAGCACTTCCGAAAGGCGCAGCAGATTGGGGTTGAGCGGCTTCGTCCGCCCAATAGCCGTCCCAAAGGGAACAAAAACCACCTCGTTGTTGCTCAGACCGACCATTTCGCCGGTCCGCCCCGACAAAAGCGCCTCCACGGCCTCGTAGCCCAAACGGCTGGCCAATATGCGGTCCAGCGCCGTCGGCGCGCCCCCGCGCTGCAAATGCCCGATCACCGCCACCTTGATCTCGCTGTGCGTGAAACGCTCCTTGACCCGCTCGGCGATCTGATAGGCGTTGCCGTTGGGATTGCCTTCGGCCACGATCACGACATTGAAAAGTTTCTTGCGCTTGGCCCCGCGGTTGAGAATGTCCGCCAACTGCTCGATGGAAGTTTCCACCTCGGGCACGAGCATCGTGCCGGCCCCACATCCGATGGCCGCGTGCAGGGCGATGCAACCGGAATGGCGGCCCATCACCTCCACGAAAAACAACCGGTCATGGGAATCCGCCGTGTCGCGGATCCGGTCGATCGAAGAAATCGCCGTGTTGACCGCCGTATCGAACCCGATCGTCAGATCGGTGCCGTACAGATCGTTGTCGATGGTGCCCGGACAGCCCATCACCGGTACACCGAATTCTTCCGAAAACAACTTCGCGCCCGTGAAGGTGCCGTTGCCCCCGATCACCACCAGCCCGTCCAGTTCCTCGGCCAGATACTGATCATGGGCAGCTCGGCGCCCCTCCTCCGTCCGAAAGGCCTCGCTGCGCGCCGTTTTCAGCACCGTGCCTCCCCGGTGGATGATGTTGCCCACCGAACGCGAATCCAAAGGCTGGAAATCGCCCTTGATCAGCCCTTCGTATCCCCGCAGAACGCCTGCCACGGACACCTTGTGGTGCACCGCAGTGCGCACCACGGCACGGATGCACGCGTTCATTCCGGGCGAATCCCCGCCCGAGGTCAACACCCCGATTTTTCTCATGTCGGCCATAAAGAAGTCTGCCCGCACGGGGACTTTTATTTTTTTGCAAAAATAGTGTAAAAAATACACTAACCAAAAAAAAGATGATGCGCTTAGACCCGCTCCCGAAACCGCCCCTTTCGGGCTTGTTTAGAATTTTTTCAAATAAGGTGAACCAATCCGGCGGCACAGTGTTCAAAAATAGTAAATTTGCACCGCAAAAATCCTTTCTGTCAACCGTACATCATCATCCGTTCGCCATGGCATATTCCGAAAAAGTACTCGACCACTTTAAAAATCCCCGCAATGTGGGCACCTTGGACAAGGACAAGAAAAATGTCGGCACCGGCCTCGTCGGCGCACCCGAATGCGGCGATGTGATGCGCCTGCAGATCGAAGTGGACGAAAATTCCGGCACCATCCTAGACGCCAAGTTCAAGACTTTCGGCTGCGGCTCGGCCATCGCCTCCTCCTCCCTCGCCACCGAGTGGCTCAAAGGCAAAACCCTGGACCAAGCCATGTCCATCGACAACATGGACATCGTCGAGGAGCTTTCGCTGCCCCCCGTCAAAATCCACTGCTCCGTGCTCGCCGAAGACGCCATCAAGGCCGCCATTCAGGACTATCGGACCAAAAACGAAGCCCAAGCCTGATCCTATCTGTTGACAATACCAATGTTTTTCGCGAATTTTTTTAAAAAATTTGCACTTTCGTAAAATACTTTTACCTTTGCTTGAGTTATTATGTTATTTGTTTCTGATTCGGCCAAAGAAAAGGTGCTGGAACTGATGCGCGAAGGCGAAATCGACATTTCCACGCATTTTGTCCGGGTCAGCGTCACGAGCGGGGGGTGTTCGGGTCTGACTTACAATATGGATTTCGACGACACTTCCCAACCCAACGACCAGGTATTTGAGGATAAGGGCATAAAAGTGGTGACCGACCTCAAAAGTTTCCTGTACCTGTTCAACACAACGCTGGATTTTTCCGGTGGTCTCGACGGCAAAGGGTTTCACTTCATCAACCCGAACGCCTCCCGGACCTGCGGATGCGGAGAAAGTTTCTCCGTGTAGCATCGGCGCTGTGATCTCCAAGGCTTTTTCATAGTTTTTGGTATTTCAACAGATGGCTTAGTTTCTTCGGGCCATCCCCCCAGAGGTTGCCTCCCTTCTTTGCAACTTCTGGATTGTTTTTCCTCCGGATCTCAACCGATTTCTCTGTCCCGACTCGCCGCCGCGCGCAGTCGGGTTGTTTTTTTTCAACCCAAAATTGTCATTGGATTGTTCTGATTCTCCTCAAAGGAGTCTTTTTCGATGATTTTCAGCGGTAGCCGGGAGGCAGTTCGTAAAAGATTTTGTTCCTTGCTTGGCCTTCTTTTTCTTTTCCCAAAAAGAAAAAGAAACCAAAGTAAATCCCGATCAAATCC
>JBEIJQ010000073.1:0-15532 GCA_040380145.1 Lewinellaceae bacterium
CCGAAGTCCGGGCTAAGGCGATCGAAGCGGCAAGACTTCTTCGGGTGGAGTGACAAAGTGGGCGGATACCATCTTGCGCACTTTTTCCCGCACTGGGTTGATCCTTTTCCACCGTTGGCTCGTTTTCGTTTTATATCTTGTTCCCCCAAAGCGGATTTCCGCATCTTTCTTCCCTTTTATATTTTGTCGAGTATGCGTTTTTGGTTGATTTTCATGGTATTGGCGCCGTTCATGCCCTTGAAGGGACAAGGATACATTTTTTTGCCGATGGACGAGACCCAGACCAACCACCTCAAAGCGTACGGATTGGCTTACAAAGCCCTGGAGCTCAACCAAGAAGTTTGGTGGCTTTTGAATTATAAAGGAGGCAGTTTCGCGTTTTCCAATTCGCCCGAACTGCTCAAAGAATGCAAGATCCGCGATGTGCGTTCGGAGGTTATACCATCCGGAAAATTCGAGCAGATCAAGGCATTCATCGCCGATCCGGAGCAGAACATGGACGCGCTCAAACTGGAGGTGGCGCCTCGCGTGGCCGTTTATACCCCCAAAGAAAACCACCAGCTCGGACGCACCACCCAGCCTTGGGATGACGCGGTGATGCTGGCCCTGACCTACGCCGAAATCCCTTATACGACCATTTACGACGACGAGGTCTTGAAGGGGGAATTGTCCAAGTACGACTGGCTCCACCTGCACCACGAGGATTTCACGGGCCAGTACGGTCGTTTTTACAGCTCTTACCGCGGAGCGGCTTGGTACAAGGCCCATGTGGCCGAGCTGGAAGGCATTGCCAAACGCAACGGTTTCGCCAAAGTTTCCGAATTGAAACTGTCTGTCTGTCTGAAAATCAGGGAGTTCGTGGCAGGCGGCGGATTCATGTTCGCCATGTGCTCGGCCACGGATACTTACGACATTGCCTTGGCCGCGCAGAACACGGACATCTGTGATGCGATTTACGACGGCGATCCCGTGGCCGCCAATTATCAATCGGCCCTTGATTTCTCGCAAACCTTGGCCTTCAAGAACTTCCGTTTGGTGGAAAACCCGACCACTTACGAGTTTTCGGACATCGACGCTTCCCCGACCACACCCCCTGCCCGCAATGTGCAAGAAGACCAGGACTTTTTCACCTTGTTCGATTTCTCGGCCAAATACGATCCAGTCCCGTCCATCCTCACCCAGTGCCACACCAAAACGGTCAAGGCGTTTATGGGTCAGACGACGGCTTTCCGCAAAAAATCCCTCAAGGCCAGCGTGCTGACCCTCGGCGAAAACAAGGCACTGGACGAATCCCGCTACATCCACGGCATTTTCGGCAACGGATTCTGGTCCTTTTACGGCGGCCACGACCCGGAAGACTATCGACACCTGGTAGAAGATCCCCCGACGGATCTGAAACTGCACCCCAATTCACCAGGCTATCGCTTGATCCTCAATAATGTTCTTTTTCCCGCTGCCAAGAAAAAGAAACAAAAAACCTGAAGCCATGTCGTTTTTGCCCAAGGCCATTATTCCGCTTTTTTCCTTTTTTTCCAAAAATTTTTTGAGAAAAAAAAGAGGGGCGATGGTGTTGGGCATCTGCCTTATGTCCGGTCCGGTCAACCTTTTTGCTCAAAACGATGAAATCGGGGAAGAAGTAACGCCCAAAGGCGTGATTTTCAACAAAGAATTTTCCATCGGCGGTGGTCTGCACACCAATGGGTTCAACGTGAACGTACAGTTCGCTCGCATTCCGAAGTATTACCTGACCCGTTTTTGGCAGATCGAGTTCGCCGAGATCAAGCACCCCAAGGAGTACAAGCAGAGCTACGATCGGGTGCCCGTTTGGACGGTCAATTCCCCCAAAGCGTTCATTTTCGGCAAGCAGAACAATTTCTATGTCTTCAAGGTCGGTTATGGGGAAAAACGGTATTTCACCGATAAGGGCAAAAAAAAAGGATTGGCACTCGGCATCAATTACCTCGGCGGCGTTTCTTTGGGTCTGCTCAAACCATATTATCTCGATCTGGTATATCCCGTCAATCGTCCCGAGCAGTTCGAGCTGCGCTCGGAGCCGTACAGCGATGAGAACGCCCTGTATTTTCTCAATCCCAACGTAATCTACGGGGCTTCCGGGATCGGGATGGGCTGGGACGGCATCAAGCCGCTTCCGGGCGGGTTCGCCAAGGTGGGCCTCGTCTTCGACTGGGGGGCTTTCGACGAAATGGTCAAGGCCCTGGAAGTGGGTGTGATGCTAGATGTCTATTACAAAAAAGTGCCGCTCATGGTCACGCAACAGAATTACCCCTTCTTTGTTAACCTCTACGTGAACGCCCACTTGGGCAAGCGTTATTGAATTGACCGTACTCCTTTTCCAAAAGCGCTTTTATATTTTTTGAGAAAATGATCGAACTGCCCATCGTTTCCGCTCTCGAACCGGAAAAACAACCGGCCAAGTCAACCAAGCCATCGTGGCTTCGGGTCAAACTGCCGACCGGTGAAAATTATCGCCGCGTGCGTTCCTTGGTGGACGAATACAAGCTCCACACGATCTGCCAAAGCGGCCATTGTCCCAACATGGGCGAGTGCTGGGGCGAAGGGACGGCCACTTTCATGATTCTCGGCAATGTGTGTACGCGCTCTTGTTCTTTCTGTGCGGTGAAAACCGGCCGACCGAACGAATTCGACGAAGACGAACCGCGCCGCGTGGCCGAGGCCATTTATTTGATGGGCGTCAAACACGCCGTGATCACCTCCGTCAACCGCGACGAGCTCAAGGATCGGGGGGCTTCCATTTGGCACGAAACAGTCCGCCAGGTCAAGGAACGCAGTCCACAGACCACCATCGAAACGCTGATCCCCGATGTGAAGGCCAACTGGGATGCATTGGAAGTGATGATCAGTCCGGGCCAAGAAGTCGTTTCGCACAACATGGAAACGGTCGAACGGCTGTATCGCATGGTGCGCCCACAAGCCAAATATGCGCGCAGCCTCGAGCAAATCGCCCGTACCAAGGCCTACGGCAAGCGTACAAAATCGGGCGTCATGGTCGGTCTCGGCGAAACCCGCGAGGACATGTTCAAGTTGATGGACGACTTGGTGGAGCACGGCTGCGATGTGTTGACCATCGGACAGTACCTGCAGCCCACCAAAATGCACTTGGAAGTGGCCGAGTTCGTACATCCGGATGTTTTCGCCGAATACAAAGAGGTAGGTTTGGCCAAAGGGTTTGCCTACGTGGAATCCGGGCCACTGGTGCGCAGCTCCTACCACGCCGAGCGGCACGTTTGATTCCCTTTGGGGGAATATTTTTTTCGAAAAAAATCCCAACAAAAAGCCCCCTTTCCAACGGAAAGGGGGCTTTTGCTTGGTAGGTGTTCAGATCAACGGATCAGGGTCACATCGCCGGTGAGTTCCTGTTCGAGACCGTTGCCGTTGCGGGTGCGGACGATCCAGATGTAGGCATCGCGGGGCTGTGCTTCTCCGTTGTAGGAGCCGTCCCAACCTTGGGCATTGTTGTCGTTCAGGTCGTACACGCGGGTTCCCCAGCGGTTGAAGACTTGGAAGAGGATGATGTCGTTGCCCGGGCTGACCAGCGGCAGGAGGACATCGTTGCGGTTGTCGCCGTTGGGCGTGAAGGCATTGGGCATGGCCAAGCCGGCACCGAAAATGACTTGGACGTTCACCGTGTCGGAACCGGTGCAGTTGCCGACCGACAGCACCACTTCGTAAGTATTGCTGGCCAAAGTCGGGATGTCGGTGACCGAGATGCCCGTTTCGGAGAATCCGTTGGGGCCGGTCCAGGCGTAGGTGCCTTGTTGGGGCGAGTTGGCCGTGAGCGTTACTGTGTCGCCGTCGTTGACCGTTTGGTCGAATCCAGCGTCCACGATGACCAAGATGCCGTCGTTGACCACGATGGTGTCGGTGGCCGAGCAGCCGTTGGCATCGGTGGCGATGACGACGTAGGTGCCCGCGGTGAGGCCGGTCGGGTTGGCCCCCGTGGCATTGCCGGTCCATGCGTATGTGAAGGTGCCGCCGCCCGGAGTTATCGTGGTCGCGATGCTGCCGTCGGAGCCTCCGAAACATTCAACATCCGTGGCCGTGCCGGAGATCACGATCGAAGAGGTGGTGGTGACGGTGGCCGTCGCCGTGGCCGAGCAGTTGTTGGCATCAGAAACCGTTACCGTGTAATCTCCGGCCGGAACATTGGTCAGCGTATCGTTGTTGCCGCTCGGGGTCCAATCGTACGAATAGGCTCCGGTGCCGCCGGTGGTCGTGGCCACTACGGTGCCGTTGGACGCGCCACAAGTGGAGGGTTGGGTGCCCAATGTCACGCTCAGGGCCGTGGGCTCGGCAATCGTGAAGGTGGCGGTGTCGGAGCAGTTGGCATTGTCGGTGACCACCAGGGTATAGGTTCCCGCGCAAAGTCCGCTGACCGCATCGGATGGGCCGGTCTGGACCACCGTGCCTTGGGCATCGGTCCAAGTGAAGGCGTTGTACGGTTGGCTTCCGCCGACCACAACCGCAGTGGCTGCTCCATCACAGGACTGGCCGCATTGAGCGTCTTGGCTGAGGGTGGACAGGACAGGTGGTTGATTGACCGTCACTTGGGCCACATCTGTTCCCGAGCAGCCGAAGGCATCGGTGATGGTTACATTGTAAGTTGCCGCACCGTTGACAGTCACCTGGGGATTGGCGGTGGCGGGCAGGTTGTTGTCCCATTGGAAAGTGTAGGGACCGATGCCCGTGTTGGTGGTGGCAAACAAAGTCACCAAGCCGTTGGGCGAGCAATACACCGTGTCAGGACCGGCGAGAACGATCAAGCCGTTTTGGATGGTCAGTACCATCTGGTCGGTGGCCGTGCAGCCGCTGGCGTCGGTGATGGTGCAGGAGATGGTCTGGTCGAGGGTGGCCACAAAAGACAGGGTCTGCGTAGTAGCTCCCGTGCTCCACTGGTAAGCGACGTTGCCGTTGCCGCCGGTCACGTTGGCGTTGAGGTTGATCGGGGTATTCAGGCATACGGCCAAGTCTGGACCCAGATCGAGGGTGGGGCCGAAGTTGACAGCCACATTGGAAGTGGCCGTGCAGCCGTTGCCGTCCGTGACGGTGACCGTATAGGTTCCGGGTTGGCCAACAGTCAGGGTTTGGCCCGTTTGACCTTGTCCCCAGTCATAGGTGATGGGCGTGGGCGGGAGCCAGCGCATAGCGTTGTTGGCACCCCAGGCACCGATTTGGATGGTGATTCCCTCGGTGGGCGTGAACTGGATGCCTTGGGTGGCGTCCAGGAAATTGTTGGTGGTCTGGGTGAGGATGTCCAGATAGTTGGTCCCCTCGTACAGGACCAGCTGTCCTTGGCCGATCTGTCCGTTCAGGGCTCCGCCGAGGTTGGCGAAGTTGTTGAAGCAAACGACCAGACGGCGGTTGGGCGCGGCGCCGAACAGTCCCCAAGTGATATCGCCCGGATCTGCGAACATATCGTCCCACGCCAGCGCGATGGTCGGATTGGTGAAGGCTGGATTGGGCATGGGACCGTTGAAGAAGGTGGCCGTGTAGGGCCCGGGGCCGAGCTGGATGTTGCCGTTGGTGGAGATACCGAATTGGGTGTAGTTGGTTCCGCCCCACTCGAAGGGGAAGCCGATGTTGAAGGGGCCGGAAACGGCATCGTCACCCGTAGGTCCGGCATTGGCGCCACAGGGACTGAATGCTTGCTGGATGAAAATACGCGTATAATCGTAGGGGTCGTTGCCGCCGCCGGTCGCGTTGGCCGTGAGCGTCACGCTATCGGTCAGACAGGTGATCTGGGCCGGGTTGGTGGTAATGTTCACCGTGGGCGGGGGCAGCAGGGTGATGATGGAAGTGTCGGCGGCCGTACAGCCGGCGGCATCGGTCACCGTCACCGAGTAGGTTCCATCGGCGCCTACCAGAATGGTGGTTCCGGTTTCGCCGGTATTCCATTCGAAGGTCACGCCCGGAGTTCCGCCGCCGAAGACGGCCGAAATGGTATCGGAAGTCACACAGGCGGCGATGTTGTCGAGGATATTGACCGTAACTGCCGGTGTGAAGTTGATGGTGATGGTATCGGCCGAGGAGCAGCCGTTGCCGTCTGTCACGGTCACGGAATAGGTACCGGAAACCGTGATGTCGATGGTTTGGGTCGTATCGCCGGTGTTCCACTGGTAGTTGTAAGCCGTGAGGTTGGCGTTGTACAAGTATTCGAGGATGTTGCGGCGCAGGTTCTGTGCCTCGAGGGTCGGCGTGTGGAAGTTCGGTGTGGTGATACCGCCGAACATCGCAATGCCGCCGCCATAGGCCAGTTCTGCCAAACTGGGCAGCAGGTTCTGGTCGTTGATGATGGGCGTCACGCCGCCGCCGGTGATATTGGCGTGTGAGAAGTAGTTGCCCGTGTAGTTGAGCACCACCGGTACGAACGGACCTTGGAAAATCGGGTGGGTGGGAAGCACCGCGTCACCCGGGGTGGAAAGGGTCGTTCCTCCGTTGTAGTTCATCGTCACGCCACCGAAGCCCCAGTTTTGGTTGCCGCATTCATTGGGTGCCGCGTTGATGAAAATGCGGCCGCCGGCGGTCACCCAGTTCTGGATCGCGCCGATGTTCGCCTGCATAAAGGCGACCAGTTCGCAGGCCGATGCGTCGCCACCTTCCAAGAAGACCATACAAGTGGTCGGGGAGAAAATTTGAGCGGCATTGCCAGTTTCAAAAAATTCCTGGGTCCAAGCGCCGGGTCCGACCACGTCGTTCAGGGCTAGTTCGTTTTCGTTCACGCCCCAAGGCTGACCGCCAACAGAGCGCAAGTAATAGACTTGGCCGTTGCAGATTCCGCCACCGCCACCGCCGCCATTGGCGCCAGCAATCAGGGTGACTTCACTGACTCCGCAGCCGCCGGAAGGCGGATCGGTGGTGATGTCCACATCGGGGGCACCCAGTTGTACGACCACCGTATCGGCAGCAGTGCATCCGAGGGCGTCCGTCACGGTGACGGAGAAGGTGCCGTTGTCGCCGACCACGATGGTCTGGGCAGTTTGGTTATCGCTCCACTCAAACGTAAAGTTGCCGGTGCCGCCGGCCGCTTGGGCGTTGAGCAGGGCCGTATCGGCGCAGGGCTGGATCAGGGCCGCGGCGGTGACCGTCACGGCGGGGTTGAACAGCACTTCGATTTGTGCGGAGGCGGTGCAGCCGTTGGCGTCGGAAACCAGCACGGCGTAGATGCCCGCTTGGTTGACGGTGATTTCTTGGGTCACTTCACCGGTGTTCCACAGGTATTGGTAGCCGGAAAGCGGAGCGTTGAGCAGGTAGGCCAAGATATTCTGGCGCAGGTTCTGCACATCGGGGGCCGGCGTCTGCCAGTCGGGTGTGGTCATGCCGCCGAACACCACGAGGCCGTTGCCGAAGAGCAGTTCGGCGCAGGCGGGCTGGCCGTTGGCATCGTTGATCAGCGGGGTGATTCCGGCACCGGTAACGAAGGCGTGGTTGAAGAAGTTGCCGGTGAAGTTGGCCGCGACCGGCGTGTAGGGGCCCACGAAGATGGGGTGAGTGGGCAGCACGACGGTTCCGGAAGGAGTGAGGCTGTTGCCACCGTAATTGAGCGTGACCCCGCCAAAGCCCCAGTTCTGGTTGCTACATTCATTGGGTGCGGCGTTCAAGAAGAGACGGCCGCCGTTGGTGACCCACGATTCGATCAGGGCCTGGTTGGCGGCCAAGAAGGTTTCCAGTTCACAAGCGCCGAAATCGGAACCTTCCAAGAATACTGCGCAGGTGCCTCCGTTGAAAATGCTCTGTGCGCCGGCAGTTTCCAAGAAAGCCGACTGCCAGCTGCCGGGCCCGAAGACCGCATCCATGGCCTGTACATTGTTTTGGTGACCCCAAGGTTCACCCTGCTGGGAACGCACATAATAGGCGGTTCCGTTGCAGAATGCACCGCCGCCGACTCCGCCGGTCGCGTTGGCGGTAAGGGTCACATCGGCAGTGCCGCAGGCCACCAAGGGGTTTTGGTCGATGGTGACTTCCAGCGGATCCAACGATACCTCGATGGTGTCGGAGGCCGTACAACCGACGGCATCGGTGGCGGTGACCACATAAGCGAAAGTAGAGTCGGCGGTCAACACTTGACCGGTCACTCCGTTGTTCCACACATAGGTCACTGCACCCGTACCGCCGGCAGGAGTGGCCGTGATGGGCACGGTCACAGCACCGCAGAGGCTGTCGAGCGGTGCCGACAGTTCCACTTGCAGGGCTGGGTTTATGGTCACATTGATCTCGGCCGAGGCGGTACAGCCGTTGGCATCCGAAACGAGCACGGCGTAGGTGCCGGATTGGTTGATGGTGATCACTTGCGTCACCTCACCCGTGTTCCACAGATACTGATAGCCGCTGAGCGTTGCCTGTTGCAGGTAGGCGAGGATATTCTGCCGCACGTTCTGGGATTCGGCAGAGGGCGTGTGGAAGTTGGTGGTGGTCATGCCGCCGAAAATGATCAGACCGTTGCCGAACTCCAGTTCTGCCATGTTGGCCTGTCCGGTGGCATCGTTCATGATCGGGACGATGCCGCCTCCGGTGATGTTGGCGTGCGAGAAATAGTTGCCCGTGATATTGAGCGCCGTGGGCACATAGGGTCCCACGAACACCGGATGGGTGGGCAGCACGGCAGTTCCCGTGTTGCTCAGCTGGGTATTGCCGTTGTAATTGAGGGTCACGCCGCCGAAGCCCCAGTTTTGGTTGCCGCATTCGTTGGGGGCGGAATTGAGGAACAGGCGCCCGCCGTTGGAGACCCACGATTCGATCAGGGCCTGATTGGCTGTCATGAAGGTATTGAGTTCACAGGCGCCGCCGTCCGAGCCGTCCATGAACACGATACAAGAATTGCCCGAGAAAATGCTGGCAGCGGTCACGGTCTCGAAGAAGCCCAAGTTCCAACCGCCGGCACCATAAACGGCGTCCATGGCCTGCACATTGATCTGGCTTCCCCAAGGCTCGCCGCCTTGGCTGCGCAGGTAATGCACGTCGCCGTTGCAGACATTGCCGCCGCCCACGCCGCCCGTGGCGATGGCCGTGAGATCCACATCGACCGCTCCACAGGCGAACAACGGATTCTGTTCGATGATCACTTCCAGGGAGTCCAGCGATACCTCGATCGTATCGGAAGCGGTACAGCCCGCGGCATCGGTGGCCGTGACCACATAATCGCCGGAAATTGTCACGGTATTGACCACTGTGGTGGCTCCGTTCGTCCAAGCAAAGGTGAAGGGGGCCGTTCCGCCGGTAGTGGTCGCGGTCAGATCCACGCTGGGCGCTCCGCAGAGTTGGGCGCCGGGGGCCGTGATGTCCACATCGAGGGCCGGGTTGAAGTTGAGGGTGGTGGTGGCCGTTCCGGTGCAGCCACTGGGGTCGGTCACGGTCACGGTATAGACACCGTTTTGGGTGGCGTTGATGCTCTCGGTGGTCTGTCCGCCGGTCCAAGCATAAGTATATTGCACGGGCGGGGAGATCCGCACGCCGCCGTTGGCGCCCCAAGCACCGTCCTGAAGGGTTTGCCCGTTGGTGCCGTTGAATTGGAAACCTTGGGTGGCGCCGACGAAATTATTGGTCGTCTGAGTGAAGATATCCACCACATTGGTTCCCTCGTACAGGATGATCTGGCCTTGGCCGATCTGGCCGTTGGCAGCGCCGCCGAGGTGGGTAAGGTTGTTGAAACAGATCACCAGCGTTTGGCTGCCGGGGGCGCCGAACAGGCCCCAAGTGATGTCGCCCGCATCGGCGAACATGTCGTCCCACGCAATGGCGATCATCGGGTTGTTGATGGCAGCAGCGGGCATGGGCGCGTTGACGAAGGTGGCGTTGAACGGACCGCCGCCCAGCTGGATGTTGCCGTTGGTGGAGATCCCGAACTGAGTATATACGGTACCGCCCCATTCGAAGTTGAAACCGATATTGTGCGGGCCGTTCACGGCGTCGTCGCCGGTGGGTCCGGGGTTATTGCCACAGGGCACAAAGGCGTTGGGCACGGGCGAAACGGTGTAATCGAAAGGATCGTTGCCGGCGTTGGCGACCTCGGCGGTCAAGTTTACCTGGGCGCCGCAGATCAGTCCCGGAGGATCCTGCACGATGGTCGGCACGGGCGGCGGGGCGACGGTGAACTGCAGCGTGGCGGTGGCCGTACAGCCCACTGCGTCGGCTGCGGTCACATTGTACACGCCCGTTTGGGTGATGGTGATGCTCGGCGCCACGGTGCCGTTGTTCCACAGGTATTGAAGGCCACCCGTTCCTCCAGCGCCGTTGGCCGTCAGCAGGGCGTTGCCGTTGCAGGCGCCCGCGTTGCCGGTGATGTTGACGGTCACGGGCGGGTTGATGTTGACAATCAGTTCGGCCGAAGCAGTGCAGCCGTTGGCATCCGAAACCAACACGGCATAGGTACCGGATTGGTTGACGGTGATGGTGGGCGTCACCTCACCGGTGTTCCACAAGTACTGCATGGAGCTCAACTGCGTGTTGTACAGGTAGTTGAGGATATTTTGCCGAAGATTCTGCGATTCCAAGGCTGGGGTATGGAAGTTCGAGGTGGTCATCCCGCCGAACATGACCAGGCCGTTGCCAAAGGTCAATTCGGCGATGATGGCCTGGTTGTTGACCTCCGTCATCAAGGTCGTGATACCACCGCCGGTGATGTGGGCATGGCCGAAATAGTTGCCCGTATAGGTGGGGGAGATCGGCAAAAATGGGCCCTGGTAGATCGGGTGGGCAAGCGCCGTGGCGTTGCCGGGAGGGCTGAGCGTGGTGCCGCCGTTGTAGTTCAGCGTCACGCCGCCGAAGCCCCAGTTTTGGTTGGCGCCTTCATTCGGGGCGGCGTTGATGAACATCCGTCCGCCCGCATTGACCCAAGATTCCATGAGCGCTTGGTTGGCAGTCATGAAAGCCTGCAGTTCTTGGGCCCCGAAGTCGGAGCCGTCCAAGAAAACCATGCAGGTATTGGGAGAGAAGATCGTGGCCGCCGCGGCGGTTTCGAAAAAGGCGGGCGTCCAAGCGCCGGCACCGAAAGCCGCGTCCATGGCCTGCACATTGCTTTGGCTGCCCCAAGGTTCGCCCTGTTGGGAACGCAGGTAAAAGATGTTTCCGTTGCAGGCATTGCCGCCGCCCACGCCGCCGAAGGTCACGGCGGTCAGGTCGATGGGATCGGTTCCACAGGCAACTTGCGGGTTCTGCTCGATGAACACGCTCAAGGGAGTGACCGAAATTTCGATGGTATCGGCTGCCGTACAGCCCGCCGCATCGGTTGCCGTCACCACATATTCGCCGTCGGCGGTCACGAGGTAGCTGGCTCCGGTGGTGCCGGTGCTCCAAACAAATGTGACAGCTCCCGTGCCCCCGATGGGATTGGCCGTGAGCGGAACATTCTGACCGCCGCAGAGATTGCCCGGAGGAGCGGTGATGTTCACAGCAAGCCCGGGATTGATGGTCACGGTCTGCGAGGCCGTGCAGGATACATTGTTGGGATCGGTGGCCGTCACGGTGTAGGTGCCGTTCTGGGCAACGGTGATGGATTGGGTGGTGGCCCCGTTGTTCCATGCAAAGGTGTACGGGGTGGGAGGCATCAGCCGCACGCCGCCGTTTGCTCCCCAGGTGCCGTCCTGCAGGGTCTGTCCGGTCGCATTGTTGAATTGGAAACCTTGGGTGGCCGACAGGAAGTTGTTGGTCGTCTGCAAGAATATGTCCACATAATTGGTGCCTTCGTACAGAATGATCTGTCCCTGGCCGATCTGCCCGTTGGCCGCCCCGCCGAGGTGCGCCAAGTTATTGAAACAGACCACCAAAGTGCGGTTAGGAGCGACGCCGAAGGTTCCCCAAGTAATGTCGCCGGCGTCGGCGAAAAGATCATCCCACGCGATGGCGATCATCGGGTTGTTTATCCCGGCGGCAGGAATGGGGGTATTGCCGAAGTTGGCTTGGTAGGGGCCGCCTCCCAACTGGATGTTGCCGTTGGTAGAAATGCCGAACTGGGTATAGGCAGTGCCGCCCCATACGAAGCTAAACCCGATGTTGTTGGGTCCATTGGTGGCATCGTCGCCCGTCGGGCCGGGGTTTGCGCCACAGGCCACAAAGGCGTTGGGTACGGGCGACACGGTGTAGGCGAACGGGTTGTTGCCCGCGTTGGGAACGTTTGCCGTCAAGGTCGGGTTGACACCGCAAACGGGGGCCGCTGGATCTTGCCCAATCGTCAAGGTGAAATTGCATTGGCCGGAGATGGACGAAAGTCCCACGAATAAGGCCAACGTGAATAGGGTAATCTTCAGGTTCATCATGTTGGGTGAGGTTGCATTAGTTTGGCCAAATATAGTGTCTTGCGCACTGATATTCACCATTTTTACGAAGAAGTGATTTTTTAGGGAAATTATTTTTTTTATAAAAAAATGAAAATCAATTTTATACAAAAAATAGATATGGAAGGGGCGATTTTTTTTTGAACAAAAAATGCGGGAACCAAGGGGAAATACACTCGGTTTTCGCACGGCTGCATAACGGACAAAATGCCCCGAACGCTGATCGATCATCAAAAAAAAGCCGCAAAACCCGGGTGTTTTGCGGCTTGGACGCACAATAGGCAATTTATCACATACTCGAACCGAAAAGGCCCGGCGCCACGCCATAAGAAAGCCCCACGGCGATGACCAAAAATGCAATGGCGTTGTAGAGGAAAATACGGAAGTAGCGCTTCTTGTTGTCCTCGATGCGCTTGGTAGCGGCCACCGACAAGGTGATGAGCACGATGGCGATCAGCATCATCAAAAAGTGCTCCATGCCCCAGTAACGGCTGACTTTATCATTCATAATGTCCTTGTAACGTCCGCCCATGAAATAGACCAGCATGCCGAGGATGAGTTGCAGGTGGGCAAAGCCGAGATTGGCGCCGGCGAGTGCACGGTCGAGCGGTGCGGGCGCGGCATTTTTCCAATATTTAAAAGAAAAATGCAAAATAGTGGCCAACAACAGGAGCACCACCATGTAGCGGTTGTAACTGTGCAGGACGATCAAAGTTTCCATAAATCAAATAGTTGTGAAGGGTTAACGATCGAAAAAAAAGGTCATTTGGGCGCTTTGTACAGCATGTACAGGGCGATGGCCGTAAAAAACAAGTTGGGGACCCAAACGCCCAAGAGAGGAGGAAGCCCGCCTTGAATGGCAAAGGTAGCAGCAAATTTGGTCAAAACAATGTACAGGCCCGCAAGAGCGACGCCGATGAACAATTGTATGCCGATGCCGCCGCGCACTTTGCGGGAAGCGACGGCCACGCCGATCAGGGTCAGTACGAGGATGGAATAGGCTTCGCTGGTGCGCCGGAACCGCTCCACTTCGAATTCTTTGGCGGGGTTGTTGCCCCGGCGGCGCTCTTCTTCGATGAAACGGCGCAGTTCTGGCGAGGTCATCGTTTCGCGCAGGTTGTCGCGCCGTATGAAATCCTGGGGCAGGAATCCCATGGCGGTGTCCTTGCGCTCGCCGGTTTGCAGGCGTTCGTCGAGTCCGTCAAAGGTGCGCAGTTCCCAGTTGCGCAGCTCCCAACGGCCGGGTTGGCCGGGCATGGGCTTGATCAAGACGGCGCTGAGCTTGGATTTCATTTTCTGTCCCTCATAGCGCACGAGAGTGAACCCTCGGCCGCTGCTGTCCACCACGCTGAAATTTTTCAGGAAAATTTCTTCCTCTGTCGAAAGGTTCATGTGGATGTTGTCCATCCGGCTCTCGAAGTTGTTTTTCCAGATGTAGGTGTTTTCGAAGCGGACCCGTTTTTTGTTGCCGTTCGGGATCCAATAGTTGCCGGCCGACCAGAGGAGCGTGGACAGGATTCCACCGCCGACGAGGTAGGGCACCAATAGGCGGTAAAAGTTCACGCCGTTGCCGATCATGGCGATGAACTCGCTGCGGTTGGCCAGTCGGGAGGTGAAAAAAATGACGGAGATGAGGGCAAAAAGCGGCCACAAAAGGCCGTTTATGTACGGGACGAAGTTGATGTAATAATCCCAGATGATCTCGCTCCAAGTGGCTTCGCGCTCGAGCATGTCGTCCAACTTTTCACTGAAATCCACCGCAATGGCGATCAACGAAAAGATGATGCACACGAAAAAAAAGGTGGAGAGGTACGCCCGCAGGATGTACCTGTCCAAGATCTTGGGCCGCCAATCAAGGGATCGGCCCGTTTCAGTCGGATGTGGCTTCAAGCCGTTCGGGCCTTGTCGATGACCGTGCACAACCGTTGGAAGACATCGGTGATCTCTCCCACGCCGTCCACCGAGAAGGAGCGTCCGGAGGCTGCGTAGTGGTCGGCCACTTGGGAAGTCTCGCGTTGGTACACGGCCATGCGGTTGCGGATGATGCTTTCGTCTTTGTCGTCGGCTCGGCCCGAAGTTTCGCCGCGCAGGAGGATGCGCTTGACGATCTCGTCGCCGGGCACATCCAGGGCGATCAGCGCGGAAATGCTGCTGCCCAATTCGCCCAACAGGCGGTCCAGCGCTTCGGCTTGGGGGATCGTGCGGGGGAAACCGTCGAAGATGAACCCTTTGGCGTCGGGGTTGGCGACGACCTTGTTGCGCAACATGCCGATGGTCACTTCGTCCGGAACCAGTTCGCCTTTGGCGATGTATTCTTTTGCTTTTAGGCCGAGCGGGGTATCCGCCTTCATTTCGGCCCGAAAGAGGTCACCGGTGGAAATGTGCACCAACCCGTACCGATCCACGAGGCTGGTGGCCTGTGTCCCCTTGCCGCTGCCCGGCTGTCCAAATAAAATAATGTTCAACATGGGTGTTTCGGAATTTTAATATGTGCAGGCGCAATAATTTTAGGGTCGAAAAAAAGGGGGCTGCAAGTGCCGAAGTCCCCCCCTATCGACACCGCAAAATTAGAAGGCCACGGCTTCAAAACAAAAAAAAGTTTTGCGATCAAGGCAAATCGCGCGCCGCGAGCCTTGAACGGCGTATTTTTACCGCCTCGCAAATTTTTTCCCCAATAAAGTCCGGTACCGTGAACCCGATCCCAACCGTGATCCGCCTCGAAAAGGCCGTGGTGCGCCAACAAGGGCGCGCCGTGCTCGAACAAGTCGACCTCAGCGTTTTCGAAGGGGAGATGGTCTATCTGGTCGGAAAAACTGGCAGCGGCAAGAGCAGCCTCTTGAAAACCCTCTACGGAGATCTGCCACTGTTGGAAGGATCGGGGTCCGTCGCCGGTTTCGACCTTCGGAGCCTGAAGCCCGCCGAAGTGCCATTCCTGCGCAGGAAACTCGGCATCGTTTTCCAAGACTTCAATCTGCTCGGCGACCGCACTGCCGGCGAAAACCTCTTGTTCGTGCTCCGCGCCACGGGTTGGGAGGATCGGGAAAAAATGCGTGCCCGGGCCATGGAACTGCTCGGCCGCGTGGGGCTGGCCGAGGCCTTCGACCGCTTTCCGCACGAATTGTCCGGCGGTGAGCAGCAGCGGGTCGTGATCGCCCGCGCCCTGCTCAACGAGCCCAAAATCATCCTCGCCGACGAACCCACCGGCCATTTGGATCCCGACACCTCGG
>JBEIJQ010000074.1:0-15309 GCA_040380145.1 Lewinellaceae bacterium
CATGAAGGAATCCAATGTGTACGACAGAAGGATTTCGGATTATATGAAAAACCCCCTCGACGCGCTTTTCGAATCCGAAAATATCCACATGGGCATTTTCAATCTGGAGCAGCAGTCTTGGCAGCATTGATGTTTTTCTGATGGTTTTGAAAAAATACAACCGCCCCAAACGATTTCGTTTTGGGCGGTTTTTTATTGTCTTCCAAGCGTTTTTTTCCTCACGGTGAGGTCAAGGCCCAGTGCGGCTCTGCTGTCACTTCTTGGTCGGCGTAAAGGCCGGCCTGCCATTTGAAATGACCGGCCATGGCGACCATGGCGGCGTTGTCGGTGCAGTGCTCCGGGCGCGGCACATAGCATTGCCAGCCGTGTTTTTCGGCGAGCGCGGTCAGTCCGCTCCGAAGGCCCGAATTGGCCGAAACGCCCCCGGCCAGGGCCAAATCCCGGATGTCGGTCTGCAGGGCCGCTTTTTCCAACTTGTTCAGCAAAATGCTGACGATGCGCTCCTGAACGGAGGCGCAGATGTCAGAGAGATTTTCCTGTACGAAGGCTGGATTTTCCCGCATGTTTTTTTCCAAAAACCGCAAGATGTTGGTTTTCAGTCCGCTGAAACTGAAATCCAAATGCGGGATCGCTGGTTCGGGGAAAGCGAACCGGGGCGTTCCCTGTCGCGCCAATCGGTCTATGATCGGCCCGGCGGGATAGTCCAGTCCGAGCAGTTTGCCTGTTTTGTCGAAGGCTTCACCGGCTGCATCGTCGATGGTTTTGCCCAAGATGGTCATAGAAATGGGGGAGTCGATTCTGACTATCTGGGTGTGGCCACCCGCCACGGTGAGGCACAAAAAAGGAAAGGACGGTTTTTTTTCTTCCAGAAAATGTGCCAAGATGTGCGCTTGGATGTGGTGGACTTCGACGATAGGGATGCCGAGCGCAAGGCCCAACCCTTTGGCAAACGAAACGCCCACGTGCAACGAACCGGGCAGTCCCGGCCCCCGCGTAAAGGCAATGGCACGCAAATCGTTTTTGCCGCATCCGGCTCGGCGCAGCGCTTCGTCCACGACAGGCACGATGTTTGAAAGATGCGCACGGGAGGCGGCTTCCGGAACCACCCCGCCCCACCGCCGATGCATTTCCTGTGTGGCGACTACGTTCGACAACAAGCGGCCCTCGGCGTCCATTACGGCGGCGGATGTGTCGTCACATGAAGATTCGATGGCCAGTAGCATGGTCGTGAGCAAAAGTGGGAGTGGGAGCGTTATACGAAAAGGCGCGTCAACAAATCGCTATATTTGCACAAATTAACGGAATGGCCAAGTTTTTCCAGCCAAAAAAGAAAAAAGAAACGCCCGCGCCCAAGCGGTTGTTTCTTCGCGCGCTGGGCCAAACGTTCCGCTGGCTGGCCCGGATATTGATCCTGCTGCTGCTGGAGTCCGCTTGGTTTTTGATCCAATTGCCGGCGGTCCAGAATTTTTTGGTGCGAAAAGTTTCTGCCTACTTGTCGAAAGAACTCCACACCACGGTGCGTTTGGACCGCGTGGACATCGATTTTTTCGATCGGGTCGAACTGGCCGGTCTATACATCGAGGATCTAGACGGCGATACACTGCTGTCGGCCCGTTATTGCCGGGCGGACATCGAACTGTTTTCGCTGTTCGACCAACGGTTGCAGGTGGAGGGGATCGAGTTGGAATCCCCTGTTTTCCATTATCGCAGAAAGGCCGGCAGGACGGACTACAACCTGCAGTTTTTGGTGGATTTTTTTTCGTCGCCCCCGCCCGTGGGGCCCGAGGAGCCCTCGCGCCCGTTTTTTTTCAGCCTCAAGCAACTGTCTTTCACATCACTCGATTTTTGGTGGGAGGATCGCTTGGAAGGCAAAGACAACCGTTTTCGAATCGGCAGGGGGGATATTCGGATATCTTCTATGGACTTGGAGCGCCAACAATTGGCGATTTCCTCGATCGTTTTGCGGGACGCGGATATCCGCATGGCAGATGGAGCGGCCGACGAAGCGCTGCGGGCCACTTTGCCGCAGGCATCCCCTTCTTCGGATTCGACGGCGGGAGCGACCGTGGACACTGCGCTCGTCCGCCCGTCTTTTTCCATTGCCTCTTTCGTGCTGGAAAACGCCCGATTCGTGTACGACTCCGGGGCTCGATTGTCTGCCAAGCCGGAAGGCATGGATTTTCGGCACCTCGATTTGTCGAATGTTCAACTGCGCATCGACGGATTGTTGTTGAACGACACGGTGTCGCGGGTGCGCTTGGGCCATTTGTCGCTGCGCGACCACAGCGGATTTGAACTGACCGATTTCCGCGCCAACGTGGAACTGCTCCCCGATAAGCTCACCCTCGGCGGATTGCGCGTGGAAACACCCAAGAGCCTCTTGCAGGATTCCATCGTGGTGGATTTCGGGCAACTGTCGGATTTGGCCGAATTCAACGAAAAGGTGTACATCCGTCAGTGGGTCGGAGAAAGCCGGCTGCATGTGGGCGATGTATTTCGTTTCGCGCCGGCGCTGCGAGAAAACCGTTTTCTGCGCGAAAACGCCCATCGGGACATATTTTTGAGCGGTACGACGTCGCTGTCGAAGGAGTCCGTCAAATCGAAGTTCGATATTCGCTTGATCGGCGGAATTTTCCTGCGTGGCCGCTTGGTGCTGCACGGCTTGGACAAAAAAGGCAGCGAGTTGCTGGACTTGGACTTTGAGGAGTTGCGGGCTGGCACACAGACCCTGCAGTCGATTTTGGGCCCCAAGATCATTTCTCCGCAGATGCTGCGGCTGGGCAACATCCGTTTTGTGGGTAAAATCACGGGCAATCTTCGGAGCCGGTTGCTCACAGAGGCCAGCCGCATCGAAACGGATCTGGGAGAAGCCCGTTTTTCCAACTTGGAACTGAGCTATGCCTCCGGCTTCAAATTGGCCGATTACAAGGGAAAGGTGGAAGTCAGTTCGTTCCAACTGGGCAAGTTTTTGGACGATCCGAACTTTGGTCGGGTGACCCTGCGGGCTTCCATACAAAACGGCAAGGGGCTTGCTCCCGAAACCTTCCGGGCCGATATGGAGGCCTCGGTGGAGGCTTTCGGTTACAAAAACTATGAGTACAGGGACATTTCCCTGGACGGTAAAATGGATGCCCGGTCGTTCGACGGCCAGCTGGTGTCCCAAGACTCCAACGCTCGGTTGGCTTTTCGGGGCACCATTTCGTTAGCGGATTCACTGCCCCGATTCAGCCTCGATGTTCGGGTGCAGCACCTCAACCTGAAAGCGCTCAACCTGAATCCCGCCATCGTCGATGTCCGGGGGCAAATGAGAGGGGCGCTTTCCGGCAACGATCCCGACAACCTGTCGGGCGAGATCCGGGCCGAGAATATTTTCGTGTACGACGGCAAAACGCCTTTTGAACTCGGTTCGGCCACTTTGAGCGCGCGGGAAGTGCCGTTGGTGGGCCGCATCGTATCGTTTCAGTCGGATTCGGTGACGCTGACGCTGTCGGGGCGATTCCGGACGGCCCGGCTGCCCGCCGCCATGCAGCGCTTGGCCGTTCAGCGGTTCGGCGACTTTGCCCGTCGACTCGGGATCGTGCCCCCGCCAGATGCCGGTCCGGAGGTCGAGGACCAGACCATCGAACTGTACGCCAAGATCACCGATGCCGGTCCGTTGACCCGCTTCGTCCATCCCGACTTGAAGCGTCTGGCCGGCGTGGAGGTCCGGGCGACCTATGATCGGAGCACCGATTTTTACCGCTTGGAGGGACATTTGGACAAATTGCTTTTTGGACAGGTGGCCGTGGACTCTGCCCAGCTCGAAGCCCAATTGGTGGGTGCGGGTCTGACCCAAATGCTTCGGGCCAAATCCGTGCGCGTGGGCGATGGCCTTGTGGTGCCCGCGCCCCGCTTGGATGCCACCCTGCAGCGCGATACGGTCGTTTTTTCGCTTTCCACCGGTTCCCTGCTCAAGCAGATGTCGCCCTTTGCTTTGGGCGGGAAAATGTTCTTGGGCCCCGACAACCTGATCCTGAAATTGCACGAGTTGGACACGATGGGGGCGTTCGCTTTTTTAGGAAAAAAATGGCGCGTCAATCCCGACAATGCCGTCCGAATCTGGAAAAAGCACTTCAATATCGAAAACCTGCGCCTCCACTGCGGCGAAGAAGCGTTCTCCCTGCAGGATTTCGGCGAATCCGGACTGAGCCTGTCGCTCGAAAAAATGTCGGTCAAATGGTTGACTTCATTTGTCAACACCGATGTCTTCCGGCTCGACGGCAAATTGGGCGGCGAGATCGGGGTGATCAACCTCGACCTGATGTCGAACTTTTTTGCCAATGTCCGGATCGACAGTTTCCATGTCAACGGTGACGATTGGGGTTATGCGCGCGTGTTGGCCAGGATGCCCGATCCGGAATCGTTCGTGGAGCTCAAACAATTCGAGATCGTATCCCCCACCCGGGGAACGATCCGCCTCCGAGACGACAAGCGGCTTTTGGCCCATTTCGACGACGAGCCCATCTTCAATTATTTTTCGCTGTCGCAAAAAAACAAGCGCTTCAATGCCAAACACGAGTTTGCCGTGGCCTTGGATCTGAAGAATGTTTCGCCGGAAATCCTCGAATATGTGCTGGACAAAGAAATAGAAAATACCATCGGCAAGGTCAGTGCCGACAATGTGGCCATTTACGGAGAATTGAAAGATCCTCAATTCGAAGGATCGCTCCGGCTGTCGGAAGCGCGCACCACCATCAGGATCCTCAATGCCACCTATTTTGTGGACGAGCTGATCTGTACGCTCAAAAAAGACGGTTTTTACATCACGCAGCAATTGTTGCGCGATGCAGAGGGAGGGCATATCGAAGCGAACGGCTCGATCAATTTCAAGCGTTTCAACGATTTCAGCATCGACATGGTGGCGGAGTTTTTGTCGCAGCCGCGTACCGAGTTCCAACGGATGCGGTTCAAAGACCAGGTGTGGGCCAATAAAATCCTCGTGATGAACACCGATCGGGATCCGAACGGGGCCTTGTACGGAAAGGCTTACGCCAAAGCCGCCTACCTGCATTTTTCGGGTCCTTTCAAAAATATCAATCTGAAAGTCAACGGTACCACGGCCTCGGGTACGCAATTGTCCATTCCCGTCGGCGGAACGAACACGGCCTCGGCGGTGAACTTCGTCCGATTTGTGGACAAAAAAAAGATGGGTAGGGCAGGGCCGATGCGGGGCGTCAATGTCCGGGGGCTGAATCTGGAAATGGACATCAACGTGACCCCGGAGGCGGAGGCCAGCATCATCCTCAACGAGAGCACTGGGGATGTGATACGCGGTCAGGGAAGTGGTGCCCTCAATATCCAGTACAATACCGCCACGAACGACTTCAAGCTGTTCGGCGACTACACCGTGACGCAGGGCAAATACCTCTTCACGCTGAGCTATCTCAACGTGCTCAACAAACAGTTCACGATCCTGCCGGGAGGGACCGTGCGCTGGAGTGGAGATCCGTTCAACGCCGAAATTGACTTAAAAGCCAAGTACGACAACCTGTCGGCCATTGTGTACGATCTGATCTCCAACGACATCCAGACCGAATCCAACGATGTGAAGCGCGAGGCCCGCAAGCCGACGGACGTTTCCCTTACGATGGACCTGACGGGCGCGCTTTTTCAACCCGAAATCGCCTTCAACATCGCGGTGCCACGGGTGACCCCTCAGCTCCGCTCTTATTTGGACGCTCGTTTGCGCACGATCAAGGAAGACAAGAACGCCCTCAACCAGCAAGTATTTGGCCTGCTGATGATGCGCCGTTTTTTGCCCGAGCGGGATCCCGGCCAAGCCGCCGGAAACGGCTTCGAAAGTTCCGGGATCCTGACCGGCGTAAACACGATCGGCGAAATGCTCACCAGCCAATTGTCGCGCTATGTGACCGATGCCCTGCAGGAAGTGCTCGCCGACGGTCGTGGCCTGTCTTCGATCGACTTCAACGTCAACTTCAACCTCACCAACGATCTCGTGGATCCCACGCTCAACCAAAATCAGTACGGCTCCACGATGGGCGCCGGCGTGCGCACGGGCCTGTTCGACGACAAGATCTTCGTGCGGGTGGGGGCCAACCTCGACGTGGGCGCCGGCTACACTGCTGATCCCACCACCACCCAGACCGGTTCTTTCGTGGGCGGTGACTTCCTCGTAGAGTTCCTCCTCTCTGATGACGGCCGTTTCCGCATCCGACTGTATTCCCGCGGCGAGAACAACATTCTCAACAACGACGTGTACCGCTTTGGGGGCGGGTTTTCGTTCCGACAGGAATTCGACGGCTTCGACGACTTCAAACAATGGTTCCGAAGAAAAAACAAGTGATCTGCTGACCAACCACCCATTTTTCCCCTCTTATGGACATCCGCTACCCGATCGGCCAATTTGTTTTTCCCCCGTCTGTGGACGCCCACCAACTGAATGCCTGGATCGACGAAATGGACGCCCTGCCCGATCAACTCCGGTCCATCGTCGAACCGCTTTCGGAAGAACGCCTAGACATCCCGTACCGGGCACATGGTTGGACCATCCGCCAAGTGGTCCACCATTTGGCGGATTCCCATTTGCACGCTTATGTGCGGGTGAAATTGGCCCTCACGGAAAACAATCCGACCGTTAAGCCTTATTTGGAGGACCTTTGGAACGAAACGCCCGAAGTGGCCGATTTTCCCGTGGGTTATTCTCTCGTGCTGCTGGATGCGCTGCACCACCGCTGGGTATCGCTGCTCCGCCGATTGGAGCCGGCCGATTTCCAACGCACTTTTTTCCATCCCGAACGCAACGAGCGTCTTTCGCTGGCCTATATCACCGGCATGTACGCTTGGCACGGACGGCACCACCTGGGCCACATCGAATGGGGTGTCCAGGGCTCGGCGGCCCGCAAAGGGTAGGGGCACGGGCAGGCCCTACATCCGGAAAACCCCGTATGCTTCGGTTCCCTTGACCTCGTCGTTGTAGCAGGCGCAAAGGGCGAGCCCTAGATGATTGCGCGTTTCTCGCGGGTCTATCACGCCGTCGTCCCACAGGTTGGAAGTGGCGAAATAGGCGTTGGATTCCTTTTTCACCTGTTCGACGAACATCTGTTTGAGCTGTTCGCCCTGCTCTTCGTCGTACGGCATACCCGATTTTTCGGCCGCATTCCGGCCGATGATCTCCATCACGCCGGCGAGTTGCTCAGCGCCCATAACGGCTATGTAGGAGTGGGGGTAGGAAAAAAGGAAGCGCGGCTGGTAGGCCCGACCGCACATCGCGTAGTTGCCCGCCCCGTACGAGGCGCCCACCATCACGGTGATCGCCGGCACGCCGCTGTTGGACACTGCGTTGATCAGTTTCGCTCCGTTCTTGATGATGCCGCCTTCTTCGTACTTGCGGCCCACCATGAAGCCGGTGATGTTCTGCAAAAAAATCAGGGGCCGATTTTGCTTGTTGCACAATTGGATAAACTGTGCCCCTTTGTTGGCCGATTCCGAAAACAGCACGCCGTTGTTGGCCAAAATGCCCACGGTATAGCCGTGGATACGGGCAAAACCTGTCACGAGGGTGTTGCCATAATGCTCTTTGAACTCGGCGAACTCCGATCCGTCCACGATGCGGGCGATCAGCTCGCGGGCATCGTAGGGCACCCGCAGGTCTTCGGGCAGAATGCCCAGCAGCTCTTCCGGATCGTACAGGGGGGGCTTGGCTCCGCCCAGATCGGCAAAGGTCTTGGTCGCGGATTCGGGCAGGGATTCCACGATCTCGCGGGCCAATCGGATGGCGTCCCGCTCGTCGAGCGCCAGATAGTCCGATACCCCTGAAACCCGTGCGTGCATATCGGCCCCGCCGAGGGATTCCTCGTCGGTGATCTCGTTGGTGGCCATTTTCACGAGCGGCGGGCCGGCGAGGAACACTTTGGCCCGGTTTTTCACGAAAATGGCGTAGTCCGACATGCCGGGCACATAAGCGCCCCCGGCCGTGCTGTTGCCGAACACCACCGAAACGGTCGTCAGGCCCAGTTTAGAACGGCGTGTGATCTCGCGGAAACCTGCTCCGCCGAAATTGAAGATCTGCGCTTGTTCGGTGAGGTTCGCTCCTGCGGATTCCACGAGATTGATCACGGGAAGGCGGTTTTCCAGCGCGATCTCGTTGAAGCGGAAACCTTTTTGCAGGGTCGTGTAGTCCACCGCGCCGCCTTTTATCGTGGCCACGTTGGACGTGATCAGGCATAGTTTGCCCGACACCAGCCCGATACCGCCAATCAGCGTGCCGCCGACGTTGATGTCCGAACGGGTACAGCCCGCCAAGGGCATCAGTTCCATGAACGGCGAATCGGGGTCGAGCAGCAGCTCGATGCGCTCCCGTGCCAGCATTTTCCCCTCCGCTTTCGTGCGCTCGAGGTATTTGGCCTTGCCCTGGTCGAGGGCCTGGGCCATGCGGGCACGGTAATCTTCCAAAACGGCGCGCATGCGGACCTGGTTGTCGCGGAACTGCGGCGAAAGCGGATTGATCTTCGAGCGGATGGGGCGCATGGTCAACGGATTTTTTGCAAAGGTAAAAAGCGCCGTCCCCGCTTCTGCTTCCTCGACGGCCATTTCTTTTTTTCGCCAAAAAAAAATTTTAAGGAAAAAAAGTAAGAAATTTGGGCCTCTATATGTATCTAAAAAGGCTTATGAAAAAGAGTTTCTACCTCGCCGCGCTCGCCCTGCTTGTGTTTGCCAACTGCGGCCGATGGAGAGATCTCCAGGGCGGCTGGCAAAGCGAACAGGACAATGCCCTTGTCCAAGAACTGTTCGACGACATTTACAGACAAGTGGACGACGAGTCGCAGCAGGAGGACAGCCTCCGCTCGCCCGCATGTCCCGGTATCAGCGTGGCCTTTACCGCGCAAACGATCTTTCCCGCCACGATGGTACTGGATTTCGGCGCCGGCTGCCTCGGCCCGGATGGCCGCAACCGCAGCGGACAGATCATGGCCGTGTATTCGGGGCCGTGGAGACAAGACGGGGCTACCGTCACCCTTTCCCTGCTTGATCACCGTGTCAACGGCTATTTGATCGAAGGCGACATCGTCATCACCAACAGCGGCCGCAACGGCTCCAACCAAGTGTTTTACACGGTGGATATCCAAAACGGACGCGTGACCGACCCCAACGGGAAAATGATCATTTACTCGTCGCAAAGGACCTATACCTGGGTCGAGGGAGAGGGCACTACCTTTGCTTCGCACGGTCTGGCCGGGATCGAAGACGATGTGTACCTGATCCAAGGCACCGCCAACGGGGTCAACCGCGAGGGCACGGCCTTTTCGGTGAGCACGCCCACGCCCTTGCGCCGCGAACTCGATTGCCGCTGGATCGTCAGCGGCGTGCTCCAAGTCACGCCCCAGGGCCTCGATCCGAGAACCCTCGACTTCGGAAACGGCGCCTGCGACAATCTCGCGGTGGGCACCATCGCCGGCTACACGCTGGACATTTACCTGCCTTGATTTTCGGAAAAACCGATGATGCCATGCGTTTTTTTGTACATTCTCTCTTGATCTTGTTGTTGGTGGCGGCCGTATGTCCCGTGCTGTCGGCTCAGGGCGAACAGCCCGCTTCGGCCGGTCTTTTTTTTCCGGACGGACAGGACCAGTTGACGAAAAAAGCGCGGGCGACCGTGGATTCCCTGTTGTACACCCTGCGGCAACGCTCGGATTACCGCATCCAGATCGCGGCTTTCGGCGACAAGACCAAGGACTCGCTGGCCGATGCCGCACTCGCCCAAGGAAGAGTCGCGCAGATCCGGGCCTATCTACTGGGCGTAGGTCTGACGCCCGATAAGATCGTTGTTGCTCCTTACCGTCCCGCCGATGCCCCCAAAGGAGGATACCGGGCCCTGCTCAAAACTTGGGCGATCGTCACGCCCACCTATTACGAAATTGGAGAGGCGCCCGCCGATACGATCATCCTCGACGGCGGTTTCAGGACCCGTTCGGCCTATCGGCCCGGACGCCGTCCGCTGGATTCGCTTTATATTGCCATGAGGTCGCCTTTTCAGGAGTTCCGCTTCGTACCGGGACGCGACACGGTGTTTTTTGGCCGCGAAGGAACGGCCATTTTTTTGGGCGCCAGTGCGCTTCGACCGCTCAAGGCCTGTGCCGAGACATATGTGACGATCCGCCTGCGGGAAGTGCTGACGATCGGCGACCATCTGTGCAACAACCTTTCCACCACCGCCGCCGACCGGACTCTCCTGCGCTCCGGCGGTGCGGTCTATGTCGAGGCACTGTGCGCCGACAAGCCACTGCCGCTCTCTGTCGGTGAGTTTTGCCGTATCCTCCTGCCCGCCGAGCGTCTGTTGGACGCTCCTCGGCATGCCGCGGCCGCGGAACCCCAACCCGGCAAGACCTTTCAATGGGCCGAGCCGGTTCCCCAACGGGGAAAGCCTGCACTGCCCGCTCCCTCGGCCGTTGATGGAAAGCAGCTGCTCTCCGCGTTGGGCGCCGATTGTTTGCTGCCCTTTTTGGAAAAACAAGCGAAAAAAATCGGTCAACAACCCTTCGCTCAAGCCGCGTGGGTCCAGAAATCCTACTTCCAACGCCATGCCCTGCAAGTCGAAAATTGGGGCTGGCACCGTATCGGAGCGCCCCTGCCCATGGATACATCTAAACGGCTGACCTTGGCAACCGACCTGAACTGGGACGAAACAACCGATTGCAAACTCCTCCTTTTCGGGCAACGGACGGTGGTGCCCGCCGTGATCGGCCCCGACAATCGGTTGCATTTTCTCGGCCTGCCCGCCGGAAAAGCACAGCTGGTTGCTTTCCGTTATCGACACGGGCAGTATTTTTGGGCCGCCCAAGAAGTGTCCATCGGAACCGTTTCGCAAGTCAAAATTCAATGGCAGCCCATTTCCGAAGATGAGCTGCGCAAAAAAATCTTGGCCCTGTAAGGCTTTTTGATAGTGAAACTATCGCTTCGGCAACCTTGGCCTTTTTCCCTTGTTTATTTTCTGAACCCTATTTTTTGCAAAAAAATCCACACTAGCCCACCATGTCCAACAAAATCAGCATTGCAGTCGCTCCGGGCGACGGCATCGGTCCCGAAATCATGAAAGCCGTATTGAAGATCTTCGATGCCGCGCAAGTACCCCTCGAGTATGTTTTTGTGGAAATGGGCAAGTCGTTGTTCGACAAAGGATTGTCCACGGGAATGACCCCGGAGGCCAAGCAGCAGGTGGAAACCCTCGGCGTGCTCTTCAAGGGCCCCATGGAAACCCCCAAGGGCAAAGGCGTGAAAAGCATCAATGTGACGGCCCGCAAGGTTTGGAACACATACGCCAACAACCGGGCCTTCAAGTCGCTCCCCGGCGTGGAGACCGTCTTTTCCAAGGCGGGTATACCCATCGATCTGACCATCGTGCGCGAAAACATCGAGGACACCTACGGGGGCATCGAGCACCTGCTCACCCACGATGTGGCCCTCTGCCGCCGTTTCATCACGCGGCCCGGTTCCCTGCAGGTGCACCGCTATGCGTTCGAAATGGCCCGCAAAAAAGGTTCGCGCCGCATCACCTGCGCGCACAAGTCCAACATCATGAAACTCACGGACGGTCTTTTCCTCGAAACTTTCTACGAAGTGGCCAAGGAATATCCCGAAATCCAGTCCGACGACATCATCATCGACGATTTGGCGATGAAACTGGTTTCCCGCCCCCAACAGTTCGATGTGCTCGTGATCCCCAACCTGCAGGGCGACATCATTTCCGACCTCTGCGCCGGCCTGGTGGGCGGTCTCGGCTTCGCGCCCTCGGCCAACATCGGCGACCACATCTCGATCTTCGAGGCCGTCCATGGAACGGCCCCCGACATCGCCGGGCAGGACAAGGCCAACCCCACGGCGCTGTTGCTCAGCGGACTGATCATGCTCCGCCATCTGGGCTTTGCCGCCGCTGCCGCGCGCATCGAAAACTCGCTGCGCTATACGCTCGAACAGGGCGTCCGCACGGGTGACTTCGGCGATCCTGCCCAAACGCCGCTCGGTACCCAGGCCTTTGCCGATGTGGTGATCGCCAATCTCGGCAAGGTGCCCGGCACCCAGCCGGTGAGCGAGCAGGCAACCTCCTTCCACGTACAGGAACGCCTGCCTCGCCCCGAAAAGGTGAAAGTCATGTGCTCTCCCAAAACCGAAGTGGAAACGATCAACGGTGCCGATTTCTTTTTGGAAAGCACCGCCCAGCCTTCTGAGTTGGGCGCTTTGCTCACGGCCAGCATCGGCGACCGCTTCCGGCTCACCACCATCTCCAACCGCGGCACCCAGGTTTGGCCCGAAGGCTCCATCTTCACCGAGTGCGTCAACCAGTACCGCGCCCGCATCGAACGCCAACCCGACCAAACGGTCTCCGCCCAAGATATGCTCGATCTGGCCCGCGCCTTGTCCGATAATATCAAAATCTGTTCGGTGGAAATGCTGATGCAGTTCGGCGACAAAAAGGGATACTCCTTGGCGCAAGGCCAGTAAGGCGGCGTTTTTGGAAGCCACTCTGCGGTGGTTTTCGCCGCACAAAGGATTCTTTTTCTCTCTTTGGGAAAAAGAATCCTTTACTTTTATACAGAAAATGATCTGCTCGACCTCTTCCCCTTGCTTATGACCATGAAACTGCGCACCCTGAACGCCCGCTTTTTTCCGAAAAAACTGTGGTACTCCCCCGATTGGATCGTGTTGGGCGTCAACAATCTGTGCAACCTGCACTGCAAAATGTGCGATGTGGGCGCCGATTACAACCAGAGCAACTTTTACCAAAACCTGATGGGCGCCAAGCCGCGCGACATGCCGATCGAACTGCTCCGCGACGTGATCGGACAAACGGCGTCGGCCTTTCCCAAGGCCAAGTTGGGCTACGCGTTCACAGAACCGCTGATCTACCCCCATCTGTTCGAATCGCTGGAACTGGCCAAGGAAAAAAAACTGTACACGGCCATCACCACCAACGCCCTGAACCTGCGCCGCTATGCCGACGGCCTGTTGGCCGCCGAGGTGGGCGACCTGTTCATTTCCTTGGACGGCCCTCCGGACATCCACAATTTCATCCGAGGGCACAAAAGTTCTTTCCAAAAGGCCCTCGAGGGCATGGAATACCTCCTCGACAAGCCCAACGCTCCCGGCATTTCGGTTTTTTGCTGCGTGACGGAATGGAACATCGGGCACCTCGAGGCGTTCGTCCGCTTGTTCGAACACCTGCCCTTGCGGCAGATCGGTTTCATGCACACCAACTTCACTCCGCAGGATGTGGCCGACCGCCACAACGCCATATGGGGGGAACGCTATCCGGCCACGGCGTCCAACATGTCGCAGATAAACCTCGGAGCCATGGATTTCGACCTGCTCTGGGCCGAAATGCAGTCCATCCGCAGCCGGCGCTGGCCTTTTCCGGTGACCTGGTCGCCCGAGATCGCCACCCGCGAACAGCTGGATGTTTTTTACCACCATCCTGAACTTTTCATCGGGAAACGTTGTATGGATGCTTTCACCAAAGTAATGGTCAAATCCAACGGCGATGTGATCCCGGCGCACGGCCGCTGCTTCAACCTCACTCTGGGCAACCTGCACGACAGGCCGCTCAAAGAGATCTGGAACAGCGAAATCGCTTCCCGCTTCCGCGTGGACCTGCACCGCTCTGGCGGCCTGCTCCCCGCCTGCTCGCGCTGTTGCAGCGCCTTTGGACGCTGACCGCCCATCTTCATACAACGACATGGAATCCCTGCTCAACAAACATGTGCTCGTCGTCGGGGCCACCGGCGGCATCGGCTCCGAGACCGCCCGCTTGCTCAAATCCAGTTCGGCCAACGTCTATCTGGCCGCCCGCAACGGCGAAAAGTTGCGCGAATTGGCCCATCAGATCGGCGTGCCGCCCGAAAATTGTTTCGAGGTGGACGTCTGTTTTCCCGATCAGGTAGAAGCCATGGCCGCCGCCCTGCACGCCCGGATCCCCCAGTTGGACATCCTGATCAACGCCACGGGCGTGGGCATTTTGCGTCCCATTGAGCAGCTGACCTACGAAGATTTCGACCGCAGCATCGACGTCAACTTGAAGGGTGCTTTTTACTTGATTAAATCTTTTTTGCCGCCCATGGTCGCCGCCAAGAAAGGTTTGCTCATCAATATGCCCGGAGTGCTCGGCAAAACCCCGATGGCCGGCGCCGCGGCCTACTCCGCCGCCAAGTACGGTCTCAACGGGATGCTGAAGTCCGTGCGCGAGGACATCAAGCGCACCAATATCCGCATCACCAATGTCTATATGGGCGGGGTGGACACGCCTTTTTGGGACGAGATCGACCTCAAGGTGCGCCGCGATGCCTTCATTTTGGCCAAGGAAGCCGCCAAGGCAATCTGGTTCCTGTGCCAGCAGCCCAGTTCGGGCGTGGTATCCGAAATGGTCGTGCAGCCTTTCAACCACCAAGCCATTTGATCTCGCCGAGGGTTTACTTGCCCATCGACTCGAATTCCAGCGCGATCGAATTCATGCAGTAGCGCTTCCCAGTGGGGGGAGGGCCGTCGTCGAACAAGTGGCCGAGGTGTCCGCCGCAGCGCCCGCAGAGTGCTTCGATGCGGTGCATGCCGTGCGAATGGTCGTCTTGGAAAACCACGCTCCGCGGCCTTAACTGTTCGAAAAAACTCGGCCAACCGCAGCTGCTGGCGAACTTCGCATCGGAGCGGAACAGCGCGTTGCCACAGGCAGCACAGTAGTAGGTGCCCTTCCCCGTAAAATCCCAGTAACGGCCCGTAAAGGCCCGCTCCGTGGCTTTTTCTCGTGAAACCGCGTACAGATCGGGCGGCAAAATCCGCTTCCACTCGGCGTCGGTCACGCGCAGCGGCGTGGTGTCGATCCGCGAGTAGTACGGGTTGTCGGTGAAAATCGGGTCCGGCTCCTTGCCGGCAGACTGCCGCAGGGCATTTCCCCGGCAGCCGATCAGGAAAACGGCAAGGGGCAACAGAACGGACAAAAAGCGATGCATGGGGTTGGAAGGCAAAAGGTTGTGGATAGAAGAGCAATGGCGAAACAAGGGGAGAGGGGGGATTGTTTTTAGGGCTAAAATCTGTCTAAAAGCGCCTGATTTTTTATTTTTTAAATTATAATTTATTGATTGTAAATGTTTATTGAAAAATAGTTTGTCGATCTCGCCATTTTTCGGCTTTTTCCACACTTTTTCTTTTTCCGAAAAAAAACAAATACCCATCTGTTTGTCAATTTTTTGTCTGGTAAATAATCACTTTTCGGCGTTCCCGTCATCCATTTGCGCGATCTGGGTTTATCTTTGGACGGATTTTCCAAGA
>JBEIJQ010000075.1:0-14227 GCA_040380145.1 Lewinellaceae bacterium
CCGCTCCCACAGGCCCAGCTGCGTGCGGGCAAAGATGTTGATGGCATGGAAGCGGTATTCGCCACGGCGGACCGGCCGAAGGGTGTAGGCGTGCACCTGTTCTTCGTCTGGCTTCAGCGACAGGCGCAGGTTGAAATCCCTTTTTTGGAACTGGTCGGGCAGCTCGTCGATGACTTCCAGGGAAATCGGCAGGGACCCCGTGTTGGTCAGGTGCAGGCGCACCGTGTTCTCATCGCTGAGCGATAGCACCTTGGGCGTTTCCCGAACGCCCCGGACCCGTACCATTTTCCCAAACAAAAGTGCGATATCCGTCACGGACAAGGCCGCCAAGGCTGCCGCCCCCGAGATCCCCAGCGAAAAAAAGATCTGACCAAGGCCTGCCGAGCCCGCCCATTGCCTAAGAGCAAATGCGGCGACGAACAGCATTATCAGACCGCCCATCGCGTACAAGATGCGATCGGTCAGGTACAGGGCCCGCAAAAGACGGATCGGCTGCATCGTGTATTCAATGGGGGACAAATATGTGCAATTGCGGACAAAAAACGAACCGGGCGTGGATTTTATCGGCCGAATACCGTCCTTTGAGGTATTGCCTTTCCTATGCCTTCGACATGTGGCCCGTGTTTTATTTTGGACAGATGCGACAAAAAGTATTTTTCTCAAAAAAATCTTTCGTTTGGGATTTTTGGCCCCTCTGAATTTTCAGCGCAAGATCACCAATTTTTGGAAAGCGCTCTGTTGGACGCTGCCCCCGGCGGCATTGTCGGCCCGGACGGTCACTTTGTACACATAAACCCCTCGGCCGAGGCGGTCGCCGAAATCGTCCAGCCCGTCCCATTCGATGTCGTCCACACGGAAACCGTCCGAGACGATGGTCTCGTTGATGGTTTTGAGCAACCGTCCCGAGACCGTGAACACCTGTACCTGCACTTCCAGGGCCTGTCCTGCAAAATTGTGCTCGAATTGGAAGCTGGTGTGGGTGGTGAAAGGGTTGGGGTAGTTGAGCACATTGCGCAGCGCCATTTCCGCATCGGAGGCCACCACGAACTCGGTGTAGCCCTCACCGGAGTTGTTGTATGTGTCCCAGGCTTTGACGCGGACCGTGTGCCGGCCGTCGTCGAGCCGGCTCAAGGGGTAGCGCAGTTCGCCCCGCGTGTAATCGTCCAGGGCCGCTTGGTAGTAATCGTTGAGGACATAGGTGCGCTGTGTGTTGTCGTCCAATACTCCCGTGAGATCGTGGCCGATGCTGGCCCCGGTGGTGTTGATACCGTTTTCGTCCGACAGTTTGACATAAAGCGTGGGATCGGCATCGGTGACGCCGCCGAACGCGAACCGATCGTCGTTCATGAACACCTCCACCAGCGGGCCTTGGTTGTCGGCCAGTGCGTTGGTGTCGGAGCCGCCCACCACGATGCCCGCGTAAAATCCGGAGGCTTCCATGCCGATGCCGGCTTCGGCGTAGTAGCTGATCTTGCCGTTGCCGAAGGAGTAGTCGATGTCTTTGGGCACCACGAAAGAAAAGCGGAAATAGCCGTTGGTCACGGTGGCGCGGCCTTTGTACAAGATGTTTTTTTGCAGAAAAAAATCGCGCTGCAAGCTGCCCGCATCGTTGGCGCGGGTGCGTAGGGTGGACACCTTGTCGAAGACCGTCGGATAGATCGTGCCGTTGAAAGTGGTCATGGGCGAGCCGTCGAAATTTTTGATGTACCCTTCCACCGTCACGCGCTGCAAGGCGCGGATGGTGTCCTGTTGGGTGACGGGCCGTTCGTTGATGGCCACGGTGGCCACGTCGTAGCGCGGATAGGGCAGGATCATGGAGGGATCGCCCAGCAGCACGAACTTGCGGGAGTTGGACGCATCAGCACCGCTGTATTCCTTGGACTCGAGGATGACCCGTCCGATGGATGGCGGTTCTTGTCCGGGAGAAAAGTCGAAGATGCGCTCGAAGACCTCGTTGGTCAGCGCCTCGTTCGCGTTGGCGTACACCACGCGGGTGGTGGACATGAGAGCGATGGCCCCGCCCTCGGGGTTCAAAAACAACAGTTCGCCGGCACTGGCCCCGATCTGCGGGTCGTCGAACGGAGCAAAGGTACAGGTGGCGGTGATGAACAGCGGCAGCAGCCGGCGATTGGTCAGGCTGTTGATGTCGCTGTTGGTGAACACGCGTTCTTCGGTGATGCCGTCCTCACCGCCATGGCCCATATAGTTGAGGATGAAGGTGCCCCGAAAGATGTTGCCCAAAATGTCCTGTTGGGCGGCCGGGTAGCGGTTGCCGCCGGTGGTGCTCACCTGCGGGTAGGCATCGAGGAAAATCTTGTTGACATTGTAGCGGGGGTATGTGGTGGCCACGTTCTGGGCGATCGGGTCGGCGTCGTTGATGTGCAGATTGTTGTCTTCGTCGTCGGCGATGAAGCACAGGCGGTTTTTCCAGTCCAGCAGCCGTTCTGGGTCGCTTTCGTAGGCGATGAGCTTGTCGACGGCCTCTTGGGCCTGGGCGACCGTGGCGACGGGGAAGCGGCCGACGGCGATGTCCATGCCCGAGTTGGCCACGCCGCCTTCGTTTGGATCCAAAAAAGCAAAATAATCGTCGGTGTTGTACGAACCGGTCGGTTCGGTCGAGGGCAGGGTCTGCCAAGTGGGCACGAAATTGCTGTTGTCCGAGGCGGGCACCTTGTTGTTTTTATAGTCAAAAGAGGCGTCCCCGAACAGCAGCAGGTACCGAAACCGGCCGTTGTTGTCCCTTTCGTACAGCATCCGGCAGAAATCCCGGATGGCGCTCGGGTCGCCCTTTCCGGAGGCGAACTCGTTGAAGATTTCCGTCGTGTTGACCGTTCGCACCTCGATGCCGCGCTGGGCGGCCCGGTAATCGGCAAAGGCACGGGCCTGGGCCTCGAAGGTGGGATGGCAAACCACCACCATGTCGGGCGGCGACACGATGCCGTGGAGGTTTTGGTTGGCCACGGGGCCCACGGCGCGGGGCGACAGGAAAGAAGAGCCGTCGAAGGCCACGAATTCGCGCACCCCTACGGCAGCGTCGGCCCCGAACTGCAGTACATTGCCCTGCAGAACGGTTTCCTGCCGCACCGCGGCGGTCGGGTCGGTGACGTCCCATACGGTCGCGCCGGCGGCGTTGAGCATCCGATAGGCCGTGACCCCGGTGCCGGCCGAACGGCGGTCGCGGAACGACAGTTGGCCGCCGTTGGCGTTCATGTCCAAGGCCGAACGGGCGTTGAGCACCAGGTAGTTCAACCAACCCTCAGCACCGGAGGCATTGGCCAAAAAGACCATTTCCACGGGGACGGAGGCTCCGGCGGGCACCGAAAAATTGCCGAGCAGAAAGCCCTCGTAGGCGTATTTGGAGTACACGTAATTGACGGCGGCCGGCACGCTGGCGGCGACAGGAGCGGCCGTGCCCACGCGCATCCGGAAACCGCTGGAGGTGCCGATGCTGCGCACGGCGAACGTGGCGTAAGCGCGCACGGGTTCTGCGGCCAAGCGGTTGGGGAAATCGTAGTTGAAGTTTTGGGTCGTCGCGAACTCGAGGAACTTTTCCCCGTACCAGGTTTTCCCCGAGGCGGGCTGGTTGAAAGCGGCGTCCAAGATATTGATCTCTTCTTTTTCGTGCTGGGAAAAAGCGTCGTAGGCGTCCGTGGTGTAGGTTTCGCCCCCTGCCGAGGCCCGCGGGGCGATCCGCCGACCGGGCGAATTGCCGATCTTGAGGAAATAATAATTTTCTCGGTCGTAATAATTCACCTGTCGCCGGTACAGCGCGTTGGTCGCGTCCCAGACCCACCGATCGGGCCCTTGACCGTAAAACAGGAGGTAGTCGCCGTTGTCGAATCGGCCGTCGTCCTGGCCCGACACGAAGACCGCGTTTTCGACCAGGTCTTCGGGGCGGTCGGCGGCGTTGCTTTCCGGGAGCATGGTACCGCCATTGCCGAACAGCTGCAGACGGCGGGGATCGAGGTTGGCTACGTCTACGCCGAGGCTTTGCAGAAAGGCGAAATCTATTTTGTACACCCCGTCTTCCGTCACTCCCAATTGAAAGATCTGTCCGTCGGCCAATACGGAGGTGGTCGGTTGACGGCCCACAAAAGGAGCGGCGGGCGTTTCCGGCACGAGGGCAACGGTCAGCACCGCTTCGCTGAGGCGTTCCAAGCGGCCGTTCCGGGTGTTGCGGCGGAGGGGGCACACGCGGACCCGCCCGAAGTGCTCGCCGCGGACGGTGACGGCGGAGGTCGACACGGGGCACTCTTCGCCGACCTCGGCAAAGGGCGGCAGTTCGTACCCGGCCGGGACCGGTTCGTATCGCGCGTTGTCCAACACAGCCTCCAAGCGCCCCGTGGCTGGGAGCTGGAATTGGCGCGCCCAGATCGGCAGCCCCGGCCTTGCGTCGTCCCAAAGGGCCCCGTCGAAACGTAGCCGGAAATGCTCGTGCCCTCCCACGGAGACGCGCTCGGGAGCGTCGTCCCAGACCGGGCGGACGTTCTCCCGGAAAACCGGCTGTTGGGCCAAAACCGTACAGCTCAGCAGGAGCAGGGGCAAAAGGGTGTGGAACGACATGGGCAAAAACCGCTTGAGAGATGATATCAAAGGAGCCGTCCGAGGGAGGACCGACCGTGTCCGGCCTGGATTTCGCGAAAATCGGGGCGGGCACAAAATTAACCTTTGCGCGCCAACGGTTGTTTTTTTGTCCGGCGCAAAAAAATTTCGATCTTTTTCGACAAAAAATCGGTTTTTTGCGTTTGAAATCGGAACGCGGCCTTAGATCCGCTCCAAACCGATTTTTTTTCGTACCTACCGCAGGCCCTCCGATGAAGCGTTTGTTGACCATTTTGGCGCTCTGTTCCGCCTTCGGCCCTTCCTTGGCCGCACAGGATTTCGTGAACAACGTCTTCAGCCAGTTTTACGCTGCTCCCGTCCTGCTCAACCCGGCATTCACCGGCACCACCTTTCAGCCCCGTATTTCGCTGACTTACCGCAACCAGTGGCTGAGCCTCCCCAATGCGTATGTCACCTACGCCGCGGCCTACGACCAGTTTTTCGAAAGGGCCAACAGCGGTTTCGGGCTGATGGCCATCGCCGACCAGGCCGGCGACGGCATTTGGAATACTGTCGGCGTGAACGCATCCTACTCCTACAACATCCAGGTCAACCGTGATTGGAATATTCGCGGGGGCGCCCAAGTGGGTTATTTCAATTCCCGAATCGATTGGAGCCGGCTGGTTTTTTTGGACCAGATCAACCCGTTGACCGGACCGACGGACGGCGCGGGCAACCCCAATCCCACCCAACAACCCTTTCCCGGGGCGCAGAGCGTGGGCTTTTTGGATCTCGGCTTAGGAGCCTTGGTCTTCAGCGAGCATTTTTACGGAGGTCTGTCTTTTCACCATGTGAACACCCCCAACCTTTCGCTGATCAACGGCACGGGCAACCGCGGTGCGCTGCCCATGCGGTTTTCCGCGCACGCCGGAGGGGAGTTTTTTTTGGGAAAAAGCAATAAAAAAAAGGAGCGGCCGTTCATATCTCCGAATCTATTGTTCACCAAACAAAAACAGTTCCACCAGATCAATCTCACGACCTATTTCGGCTACGGGCCGGTTTTCGGCGGGCTGGGTTACCGCCACGCCTTCGGAAACGGCGACGCAGCCATCTTCACGGCGGGATTCAGACAGGGCCTTTTCCGCTTGGGGTACAGCTATGACCTGACGCTGTCCTCGCTGGCCAATTCACGGACGGGCGGCTCGCACGAGATCTCCGTGATATTGAATTTCGATAAAACCCCCGGCAACCAACGTCGCAATTTTGAGAAGAGGTACGGCAACTGTTTCGATATTTTCAAATGATTTTTCGGAAGGGGTGTTTTTAAAAAACCGGTCCAAAAATTTCCGGCTTTCAGAACTCTTCCTATCTTTGTTCGCTTTTTCAAAACTTTTTCAGAAAAACGTTTTTTTCCGATGAAAAAAATCCTGCAATTCGGATTCGCCTGCACCGTCGTTTTGTGCGGCCTTTCCTCCTGCACGCCCAAAGCCAAATCGGCCGTGACGGGCTGGGCCTACAACGACCAGAAATGGGGCGGGTTCGAAAAACATGAATATGTGGGCCAAGCTACCGGTCCCAACTTGATGTTCATCGAAGGCGGCACATTCCTCATGGGCCAAGCCGAAGAGGACGTGATGTTCGAGTACCGGGCCGTTCCCCGTCGCGTGACGGTGCCTTCTTTTTACATGGACCAAACAGAGATCTCCAACATAGACTGGCGCGAATATCTGTGGTGGCTCCACCGTGTTTACGGGGAATCTTATCCGGAAGTGGTGCTGAAAGCCACGCCCGATACCTTGGTATGGCGTGAAGAACTTACCTACAACGAACCCCTTGTGGAAACGTATTTCCGTCACCCGGGAACCCAAAATTATCCCGTGGTGGGTGTCTCTTGGTTGCAGGCCACGGATTATTGCAAATGGCGCACCGACCGAGTGAACGAAATGATCCTCATCGAAAGAGGCATTCTCAATGTCAACGCCAATCAAAAGGACGACGACAACTTCAATACGGAAGCTTATCTCGTTGGCCAATATGAGGGTTCTGTGCGCAAAGGCCTGAAAGACTACAAGACCGGCGGCGAACGCCCGGTCAGAATGGAAGACGGCATTCTTTTGCCCGCCTACCGGTTGCCCACCGAGGCAGAATGGGAGTTTGCCGCTCTGTCCAATGTGGGCAACCAGCAGTTTCCCACGGAAGAACTCTACACCGACATCAAAATGTATCCTTGGAACGGACCTTATGTCCGTTATGGATCCGGTATCGGAGTCGTTGAAGGAAATGGAGGCAAACACCGCGGCAAGATAATGGCCAACTTCAAGCGCGGCAACGGCGACTACGGCGGCCAAGCCGGGGCACTGAACGACAACGCATTCACCACCGCTCCCGTAGATGAATTCTACCCCAACTCCTATGGCCTTTACAACATGGCCGGAAACGTCAACGAGTGGGTGATGGACGTTTATCGCCCCCTCACGAGCCTTACGCTCCAAGACGTGCAGTCCCAAGACTTCAACTCTTTCCGGGGCAACCACTTCGAGCACAAAGAACGCGAAGCCGATGGCCGCCCCGTCCAAAAGGATTCTTTGGGCCGTTTGAAATACGTCAAAGTCAAAGACGACGATGTGAAGAACCGCCTCAATTATCAGCGCGGCAACGTGAAAAACTTCTTGGATGGCGACTCCACCAGAGGTTTCGTGAACTATGATTATGGAAAACGAACCTTGATCAACGACAAAGCCCGTGTGTACAAAGGTGGATCTTGGGCAGACCGTGCCTATTACCTCACTCCGGGCTCCCGCAGGTTCTTGGACGAGGCGCAAGCCACCGCCACCATTGGCTTCCGTTGTGCGATGACCCGTGTCGGATCGTCCACGGAAGATCACGAGTCGGGCAAAAACTTCGGCAAAAAGAAGAAGGTCAAGCGGACATTCAAGTGATCCGGTTCGACCCGAAAGAAACCGATAAGCCGCGCGAATTTTCGCGCGGCTTATTTTTTTGTCCGAAATCGCTCATGCCGGGATGATCCCAAAATGGAAAATTTGAAATACGGTCCAAAAACACACGGATAGCCGTCGAAAATCGAAGAACGACTTATAGGCCCAAAATTGTCATTGGGCCAACCTTCTAATGGCGGCCATTAGAAGCAAGTGGATAAAAAAAATTGGTAAAACAAAAGATATTAGAAGGATTGGCGAAAATCGAAGAACGACAAGTAAGAAATTCTTACGGCCCGGCAGGCCTTTGAGCTAATCACGACAGCGCAGCTTTGGGCAGCGGGCCTGAGCGAAAAAACTGTTGGATGATTTGCGGCAAACGACATAGATCCGAGGCCCCAGCGCAGCCCAGCAAATCGAGTTCTTTTTGCGCCCGCACCGAATTTGATCGGGGTTTGTTTCGGTTTCTTTTTCTTTTTGGGAAAAGAAAAATCCCGTCAATCCCAAAATCCTGTAAATCCTGCTTCTTACAAAAAAAGGTTACCGCAAAAAAACCGTACGCCCCCCATTCTCCACTCAAACAAAAGCGGCGGGCCGAAAGGCCCGCCGCTTCGCGTTTTTTCCGAAAACCGGAACAGCCGGCGTCAATTTTGGATCGGCAGCGTCGCGTATTCTTTTCCGTAGAACAGCATCTGCTCGAGGAAATTCGTCGGGTATTCGATCAGGACATCCGTCACGCGGTCGCCTTCCATTTTGGGCACCAGGCGCGGTTGGATGAAGCCTTTGTAGGGGGCGAGGTTGAGTTTTTTGTAGCGTTCGAGCACTTCCTGGTGGATAGCGTGGTCGATCTGTACACCGTATCCTTCCACGAGCGCCTTGGCCGCGGCGAAATCGCCCTGTGACTTGATGCGCTGGATCTCGGCGAGGAGTTGGCCGAACAGCGTGCGGAGTTTGGCGTAGTCGTTGACCACGAAGAAGGATTTGCCGTCCTTGTTCTTTTTTTCGATCACATTGTCGGCCTTGCCCTTTTCGTAGGCCCAAGCGGCCACGAGCTGACGGTTGCGCATGTGCGCCTCTTCGAGCTGTTTTTCCTCCTCGGGGATGCGCGTGAGCTGGATCATCAGGCCGTTGGTGATGTAATCGTCGTAGGCGGCCTTGCCCATTTCCTCGTCCACGGGGATGTTGACGGCGGCGAGGATTTCGCGCAGCTTGGGATCGGGCAGGTAGTACAGAGCCACGAGGTCGGCACGGGCCTCTTCGAGGGTGTTGCTGTAGTTTTTCAGCGTGATGGAGGGATCCTTCACGCCTTCTTCGAGGCGTCCGGAGGCGTGCCCGATCACTTCGTGCATGTCGGTGTGGAGGTCGTCGGCCAAGGCGCCCCATTTTTCGGCGCGGGCGATCATTTCAGGCGAGAAAAAGAATTCTTCCAACATCCCGCTGCCGGACGCGGATTCGTTGTAGGCCCGGACGATGTTGCCGAGGTTGACCGATTTGGAGCCGTGCTGCTCGCGGATCCAGTTGCTGTTGGGCAAGTTGATGCCGATGGGCGTGGCCGGGGCCGCATCGCCGGCCTCCGTCACCACGGTGATCACCTTGGCGGTGATGCCCTTCACATTGGGCTTCTTGTGGGCGGGCTGCAGCGGGGAGTTGTCTTCGAACCACTGGGCCATGTCGCCGATGGCCTTGATTCGGCGCGAAGCGTCCATGTCTTTGAACGAGACCACCGACTCAAAGGAACCGCGCAGCCCCAAGGGGTCGCCGTACACTTCGATGAAGCCGTGCACGAGGTCGAAGCGGGAAGCGGTGTCCTTCACCCATTCGATGTTGTAGGCGTCGAAATCGGCCAGGTCGCCGCTCTTGTAGTACTTGACCAAGGCCTCGAGGGTCTTTTTCTGTTGCTCGTTTTCGGCCACGCCGACGGCTTTTTCCAGCCAGTACACCATTTTTTCGATGGACTGCGTGTACATGCCGCCCACTTTCCAGATGCGCTCCACCAACTTGCCGTCCACCTTGGCGAACTGGCTGTTGAGGCCGTACATCGGCGCATTGGGGCCGCCCTTTTTGGTGAGGGCCAGGTAATGGGCGTCGGTCTCGGCCTGCGTGACGCCGGCGTAGAAATTGGTGGCGGAGTTGGCCAGCATGTCCTTCGAACCGTCGAGATTGACGCGCTTGGGCGCCACGGTGGGGTCGAAACAGATCGGGGAGATCCGCGCCACGAAGGCCTCCACCGTTTCACCGGCGGACAGGGGCAGCTGGGCGGAATCCGATCCCTTGATCAGCTCCGCGAAATAGGCCTGCGAGCACTCGGGCAGCAGTTTGTTGCTGGAATAGTGGTGGTGTATGCCGTTGGAAAAAAACACGCGCTTGGCGTACACCTCGAATTTGCCCCACTCGTCACCGGACTTTTCGCCTTTGTACGAATTGAAAATGGCCTCCAAGGTCTTGCGTACGGTGAGGTTGTACTTGCAGTTTTGGTCCCAGATAATGTCGCGACCGTACAAAGCGGCCTGCGAAAGGTAATAGGCCAGCTCTTTTTCGCGAGCCGTCAACTGCTCGAAACCGGGCACTTTGTAGGTGAGGATGCGCAGGTCGGCGAACTGGTCTTTTTTGACCGGGGCCTCGGTAGCTGGTGCGGTCTTTTTCTCACAGGCCGCCAGCCAGACCGTGGCAAGCGCCAATAGGGCGATGATCGTTTTTTTCATGGGAAAAAAAGTAGGAAATGGGTTTTTTGGGAAAAAAAATAAAAGCAGGATTCAACTTTCAAAAGCAACACTCCCCGATTTAGATAATAGGTTGAAAGCTTCATTGGGAGTGAAGAACCCGAGCCTTTTTTTAGGTCGGTTGTTGAGTTCGTTGGCGATAAAGATAAGGAACTCATGTGAAAGGGAAAGGATGTCGGATTTTTTGGGAACGAATTGTCGGATGAGTCCGTTGAGGTTTTCGTTGGATCCCCGTTCCCAACTGTGGAACGGGGCCGATAAATAGAAGGGCAGTCCGAGATTGGAAGAGATTTCGGCATGACCGGCGAACTTCTTTCCATTGTCAGCAGTCATGGTTTTGAGAAAAGGTTACAGTGGCGTCAAGGCATCAATAGCGGCCTCGGCGACTGCTTTTGCTTCTTTGGTTTCGACCTTTCGGATATGGACGGTCCCCGCTGTTCGATCGTTGATGGTGACCAATGCGCCCTTGTGTCTGGCCCCTACCATCAGGTCGATCTCCATATCTCCCAAACGTTCGCGGGCATCGACCTCCGGGCTGAACTTGCGCTCTATCAGCCCCGCCACCCGGCTTTTCATCTCTTCCGTGAAGGTCACGCTGTGCGGCTTGGATTTGCGGCGTTTGATGCTGTGGCGCTGCGCCAGTTCGGCTCGGTATTCCCCCTTACGCCTGTCGCAGTTGCGCTTCAACTCCTTGCAAATGGACGAGGCCGATTTTCCAATGATCGCTCCTATGCAACGAAGGCTCTTGCCTTCGTTTTTCAAGCATTCGGTTACATATCTTTGCTCTTGGGTGATGTGGCTCATTTTGGCGAATTTTGGACGAGGAGCCAAGATAGCACACATCTTCCATCAGGGAAGGAGAGGGCAAACGCCCTCCCTTCTTCTGAAAAAATTTATGCTCGATTCGACATGCCCTTTGTTGCCTTTACAAGTTGAACCTGTGAAATATAAGTCAATTTTTTATAAAAAAAATACCATGCTGGTCCGTTTGGTCAAAATGACGTTTCGTCCCGAGGCGGTCGGGGATTTCTTGGAACTTTTCGCGTCTTACCAAGACTATGTGCGCACCTTTCCGGGCTGCGGCGGGCTGGTTTTGTACCGCGACCGGGAGCGCCCCGATGTGTTTTTCACCCAGAGCCGTTGGGCCGACGGGGAGGCTTTGGAGCGCTATCGGTCCTCGGAGAAATTCCGCGACACGTGGCGGCAGACCAAGGCGTATTTCGCCGCCCCGCCCGAAGCGTGGTCGGTGGACGAATGCGGGGGCGGGTAGCGCCTGTCGACCGCTCTCAGTGCAGGGGCCTTTTTTTGATCATGCCCCCTTTGGTATCACGGATGGGGTGCTGCACGATGAAGGCGTTCGGATCTATTTTTTCCACTTCCAGCACCAAACGGGTGACCTCGAGGCGGGTGACCACGCAGAACAGCACCAGGCGTTCTTCGCGCACCCGCCCCGATTTCCCGTGGCCGGCTTCCGATTTGTAGGTCGTCACCCCGCGGCCCAGGTTGTTGGTGATGGCATCGCAGATGACCTCTGCATGACTGGACACGATGGTCACCCCGATGTATTCTTCAATGCCGTGGATCAGGAAATCCACCGTTTTGGAAGCCGCGAAATAGGTGAGCATGGCGTACATCGCCGTTTCCATGTCCGTCAAGAAAATCGCGCCCGAGAACAGCACTACATTGAACACCGCTATGAAGTCGCCCACCGTTATGCTGGTGCGGCGGCTCATGTAGATCGCCAGCACCTCGGTGCCGTCTATGACCGCCCCGCCCCGGATGGCGAAGCCGATGCCCGCTCCGAGGAAAAAACCGCCGAAAACGGCGATCAGTAATTTGTCGGTCGTGAAAATCGGCAGTTGCACCACATGCACCAAGACCGCCAGCGCGACGATGGCCACGGTGCTTTTGAAAGCAAACTCGCCGGAAACCTGCCAATAACCAATCGCGATAAAGGGCAGGTTGACCAGCACGATCAGCAGCGACAGGTCTACGCCCGTCAGGATCTCCAGCAGCAGCGAAACGCCCATGGCGCCGCCGTCCAGGAATCCGTTGGGAAGCAAAAATCCCTTCAGTCCGATGGCCGCGCTGGCCACGCCCAGCGACAGCAGCACCAGGTCTTTGATCTGTCGGATGCGCACGATCTTGCGCAGCCAAGGGCGGTTTTGGAAGTTCTCAACGGCGTTTTGGATCATGGCGATTGTTTCGGGCGTAACAACCGGAAGAATTTTTGGTTGACGCCCCGCCTGTTCCCGCCCGCCCTGCGGTCAGCCCAAGCCCGTGATTTTGCGGGCCACGGCGGCGGCGACCCGTTGCCCGTCCATGGCTGCCGAGACGATGCCGCCGGCGTATCCCGCCCCTTCGCCGCAGGGGAAAAGCCCGGCCAGATCGGGGCTTTCCAGCGTGGCCGGATCGCGGGGCACGCGCACGGGCGAACTGGTGCGGCTTTCGGTGCCCACTACCTGGGCCTCGTCGGTGAAGTAGCCTTTCATCGAGCGGCCGAATTGCCGCAGGCCTTTGCGCAAGCGCTCGGCGATGCCCGCCGGGAGGAGTTCGTGCAGGGGCGCGTCGTACAGTCCGGGGATGTAAGAACTGGGCAGCGCGTGTGCCGACAACTTGCCCGCCACGAAATCGGGCACCCGTTGGGCGGGCGCTTTTTGGCTGCCGTCGCCGGCCTTGAACAGCCGCTGCTCGACCTCCCGCTGAAAGGCGAGGGCGGCGAACGGCCCTTGGGAGCGATACGGCGCCAGGTCTTCCTCTTCCACGGCGACCACCAGCCCCGAGTTGGCGTATGGCGAATCGCGGCGCGACATGGACATCCCGTTGACCACCAGTTCGCCGGGCTCCGTGGCCGCGGGAACGATCAGCCCGCCCGGGCACATGCAGAACGAGAACACCCCGCGGCCCTCCACCTGACAGGCCAGCCGATAGCTCGAAGCGGGCAGCAGGGGGTCGCGCGGACGTTGTTTGTATTGCATCTCGTCGATCAGCGCCTGCGGGTGTTCGATGCGCACGCCGAGCGCGAAGGGCTTGGATTCGATGCGCACGCCTTTTTGGTGCAGCAGAAAAAAGATGTCCCGGGCGGAATGGCCGGTGGCGAGGATCGTCGCTTCGCCCAGAAATTCCCGTTCCCCGTGGTTGACCTCCACGCCGAGGATCCGTCCGTCGCGTACCACCAGATCGGTGGCGAAGGCTTCGAAGTGGACTTCCCCGCCGAAGTGGAGGATAGTTGCGCGCAGGTTGGCCACCACGTTGGGCAGTTTGTTGGAACCGATGTGCGGGTGCGCGTCCACGAGGATATCGGGAGTGGCCCCGTGCTCGACCAGCAGGCGCAGCACTTTTTCCACGTCTCCGCGCTTGGTCGAGCGCGTGTACAGTTTTCCGTCCGAGTAGGTGCCCGCGCCGCCTTCGCCGAAACAGTAATTGGAGTGGGGATTGACCTCGCCGAATACTTGGATGGCGCGCAGGTCGCGGCGTCGGGCGCGCACGTCCTTGCCCCGGTCCAGCACGATGGGTTTCAGGCCCCGCTCGATCAGTTCGAGCGCGGCAAAATACCCGGCCGGGCCGGCGCCCACCACCACCACCCGGGGCGCATCGGCCACCGATCGGTAGCCTTCGAGCAGCGCGGGTTCGGCGAGTGGTTCCAAACCGTGGGAGTACACCTCGCCCGTCAATTCCACCATCGGACGGCGGCCCCGCGCGTCGATCGAGCGCCGGCGCACGACCACCTGCCCCAGCGTCGATGCGGGAACCCCCAACTGATCGGCCGAGGCGCGGAGCAGTGCTTCCGGGTCGTTGGCCTCGGCGGGTGATAGGCGAAGGATGAGCGTTTGGGGCGACGGATCGGGCATGGCGTTGAGCGGCTTTTGGGCACAAAGATAGGCCAAAAACGGACGGAGATCGGGGCATTTCCGATCGGCCGGCCCGAATCGGTTTGACGGGATTTTCGAGGGGAAAATAACTTTTCACTTCGTCCTCACCTGCGGTCGATGCCGGCGGACTAATATTCTTTTTTTATATAAAAATCTA
>JBEIJQ010000076.1:0-14021 GCA_040380145.1 Lewinellaceae bacterium
TACCATCTTTCTCGAAAAGCCATTTCTGCGGGACGGAGTTCCCGGATCTTTTTTTCTCCCTCAAATTTAACAAAAAAGCAACTTATTGGACATCAATTTCTTTTATTTCACCCCTTTCATTGGTCCCGATTTCCAAGACGGCGTTGTCGGTCCGCTTCTTTTTGTAAAAATAATTTTTTCCAAGGAAAAAAAGGGCTCGCCGAGGATAATTTTCAACATTTTGATTCTTTTCGGGATAGTTTTTTGGAGAAAAAGCGTTTGAAGGGTCGAAAAAAATATATTGCATTGTGAGCAATTGTATTCGACAAAAAATCCATTAAAAAAACCTCCCATGCCAACTGAACAACCGACCGTCCAGGCCGTCGTGAACTCCGCCCTGAATGCTCTTCGCCAAATTCGCCGCCAGCAAGACAAGGCGGAGGGGATCGTGGCCCTTGTGGCCAAAGGCGAAATAGCCCACGTCCTCGCCCAGATCGAAAACTTCGGTTATTGCGATCAGGAAGGTCTTCGGCGCAAGTTTACCCTGTACATGATCTGTCTGATGGAGGTTACCCTCAACGGCAGCCGGCACAAGTCCTTCCGCCGATCCGCTTGCGAGCAATTGCTCCGGGACCTCGACGAGCACCTACCCGTTGATCGTTCCATGTTGCGGTGGAACGATTTTTTCCCGAGCTACCTGGTTTTCCGGATGGCGGCCGAGTGGGCGGAAATGGGATTGGACCATCGGCCCGTTTTCAAAAGGACCGACCGCTGGGACGCCGATTGGATCGAAACGGCCGGGCCGCACTCGGAAATCCAACTCGACACCTTGGCAAAAGTCGTGGACAAGGTGGGTGGCAGGATTCTTCAAAACATCGTCCTGAAAAAATTGGCCGTTCAAATGGCCGCCATCGGAAAAGTGCCCGAGGCCCGGAACCTGGCGCAACGGATCACAGACACCCAGGAACTCGAAGCCTTTCGGGTGGAAGCGCCGGTCGCCATGGCCCAACAGGGCCACGCGGCCCCGGCGCTCGCCTTCGCCCAAGAAATTCCGGACGCCGAGCAAAGGGACGCCGTCCTCCACCGCATGTCCCATGCGCTCGCCGGGCGACAATCGTTCGATTCGGCGCATATTGTCGCCGATCTTATTTCCGCCGAGCCCGTCAAACGGACGGCGCACCTGTGGATCGAAATCGAATACGCCAAGCACCATCCCGTCGAACATGCCGAAGATCGTCTGCAAACTGCTTTGGACGACCTGCAGGCTGCCAACTGTTCGGAAGATGAAAAACGCTTCGTGCAATTGGGCGTCGTAGAGGCCATGATCCGCCAAGGAATGAAAGGGGCCGCTACAAAAGTCCTGCAAAAAACCCTTGACGCCGCGAGAAACATCGCCGACGAAACGATGCGCTGCCAAGCCCTGTTGGCCCTCTCCTCCCGTCTGACGGGCAAGTTCGCCGACGACCTGCAAGGAACGCTCATGATGGAGGCCCAACAGATCGAAAGGGAAACCGATGACCCGAAAACCCAAAAAGAGGTTAGGCGCCTCCTCGCGATCGAAATGGCCCATCAGGGATTGTTCGAAGAAGGATGGGAAAACGCCGATCCGGAGCTTTTCGATGAAATCGAACGGGCCCTTTTGCACAAAATCTTCCTGACCCAAATGGCCCGCCGAGGGTTGGGCGCCGATATACACAAACGATTGTTGGAGTCCATACGGGTCGAGGTGGATGAACAAACCGAACTGTTCCGTGAACTGTGCCGTTTGGAAACCTACGAGATAGAAGACGAAAAAAAAAGCGCTTATCTGCTGGCCATCGCTGTAAAACTGGCCAAAAAAGGACGGTACACCCGAGCATTGGAACTTTCGCGGGCCATTCCCATTGAAACACAACGGCTTCAAGCCCTTTTGTCCCTCTACAGCGAACTGTCCGCCCACCATGCATTGGCCGCCGATATGTTGTTGCCCGATTTGCGGTACTGTTCCAATAACTACTTTGATCTTCCTTATGAGCTCAGTCCGTCCTATCTGCTCTTGAAAGAACTTTTGAGGCAGGGAAAAGTCGGATCGGCGATCGCGTACGCGAAAGAAACCAGGGATACAAATACGCTTTTGAATCGGTTGAAAACTGTTTGGGAGTACTTGATGGAAAAAAAAGACGAACAACAAGCAGCAGCCGTTTTGACGATGGCCGTCGAAAAACTGAGCAAGAGCTCAGAGTTGTACACAAGGCTGGACATGATGCTGTGGATCTGGGCCGGAGCCGATCGTCTGGGGCTACACGACTTGACGGGTAAGGTCTGGGACCGTGCCGTGCAAAAGGCAGAAAAATCTTCGGACCCGAGCCTGCGCGTCGATGCCTTCTTGGCCATTTCCGATGCGCTGGCCCGCAACGGAAAAAAAAGCGAGGCAGAAGAGTTTTGGGAAAAAGCACGGGCGATCGGAGAAGAGGCCTTCGCCCATTCCGTCGAAAATCCCACGCGGAAAGAGTTGGCCCGGTCCCTGGTGCGGCAGGGAAAAACCGAAGGCGCGCTCCGCCTCGCCGATGAAGTCGCAGATCCCTTGCTGAAAAGCCCCAAACAGGGCGCCATTGCGAGCGAAATGGCCCTGAACGGCCGATCCGAGGAGGCCCTGCCCATCGCCCGGAGCATCGAGGCCAATATTTACCGGGATGCCGCTCTGCGCAACATCGCCCGAGAATTGGCCCTGGGAGGGAACATGCCCCTCGCTGTAGAAGCTGCCCGGGAAATCCTCGATCCTTCTTCCAAGTCCACAGCCCTTTCGGAAATAGCCGAGGAAATGGCCAAAACGGGGAATTTGTCCGATGCCGCGGCGGTCGCTCGGGAAATTCCCGATACCGCCCATAGATTGAACAGCTGGCAGTGGCTGGGCCAAACGGCCCATGCGAAATGGGGGCCCCTAAATGCTTTCTACCAATCCAACCAACTCACAAACGAGGAAGCCCATCATTTTTGTCTAAAAGGTTGGGCCAATGCGCTCCGGCCCCACGAAGCCGACGACGATTTTATCTTGGAAGTCGTCCCAAAACTGCTCGAGCATCCGGAGGCGCTCGAACAGACCTTGCGGATGTTTGCCTTCCGTCTGCTTTTTTTCGATGATTACCCGGTGAAAAATGTACGCTATCTGTTTAAGTTTTTGAGCATCCAATGGATGCTGGACTATACAGAGGATCCCGATGCGTAGTCGTCAACTCCCCCGACCGACGCGTTTTTAGTCCCAAGAAACTATCCGCGGAGCTTGTCGAGGAGATCGTTCAACTGTCCGGCTTCTTCTTCGGTCAGGGCGTTCATTACATCGTCGAATTCGGCCAATTTCCGGTCCATTTCCGTGAGCAGCGCCAGACCTTTGGGCAGGATGGCGACATCCACCAAGCGTCGGTCGCGCGACGAAACAGAGCGCTCCACCAAGCCTTTTTGGCAGAGCCGGTCCACGATCCGCGAACTGTCCGACATGCGGTCCAGCATCCGCTCGCGGATGGCGCTGGTGCTCAACGGGCCGTTCGCGCCGCGCAAGATCCGCAGCACATTGTACTGTTGCAAGGTGATGTCGAAGGCCTTGACATAGCGGCAGAAACGCTCCGTGAGCCAATTGTGCGTGAAAACAATGTTCACGTGAGCCCGGTGCTTTTCGCTCTGGAAAGGAGCCTTCTGCTTGATTTCCTGTTCGATGCGCATAACTTCAATCTGAGCTTGGTTATCCGGAATAGTGCCGCCATAAGGGTCGGCGTGAAAAGTAAGGCTGTTGTGTAGTGTCAGTTGAAAAACCGGCAGGACAAAATGGAAATATCGTCCGTGTAGGCCCGCTCCCGGCGAAACTCGTTCAGGTCGGCTTCCAGTCGGGCGTTGAACTCCGCCACTGGTCTGTCGCCGTGCGTGCACACCAGATCCAACAAACGGTTTTCGCCGTAAAATTCGTCTTTTTCGTCGAGCAAATCGGTGAGCCCATCGGTAAAAGCCACCAAAAAAGCCCCCTGCCCGACGGTCAAGGTCCCAATATCCAAAAACGGCAGCCGATCGAAAACACCCAAAATCGGGCACCCTTGCTCCAAACGGACCGCCTCTCCGTTCTGCAGAAAAATCGGCGGTACATGACCGGCGTTCACATACGCCAGGCTTTTTTTCTCCCGATCGAACATCGCCAAAAACATGGTGATGAACCGATCGCCGCCCGTGATGCGCAGCACGCTCTTGTTGAGCCGCTCGACCAACTGCCCGAACGACAGCGACTGGTCCAGCAGGGCGTGCAGGCTGGCCTGTACATTGGACATCAGCAGGGCCGCCCCGATCCCTTTTCCCGACACATCGGCGATGCAGAAAAAAAGCCGCCCGTCTTCCAAGGGGATGAAATCGTAATAATCGCCGCCCACGCCGTGGTGCGGCCGATAAATACCCGACATCTGCAGGGGACCGTCCGCGGGCAACTTCTCCGGGATCAGCATTTTCTGCACCTTGGAGGCCACTTCCAGCTCCTGTTGCATTTTTTCGCGCTCCAACTGCCGCTTGAACAAACGCTTGTTCTCGATCGCCACCGTGATGATGTTGGTGATCGTGGTGATGAACCGGATGCGTTCGTAACGGTCGCCGTCCTCTGTCACGCCTCCGATGAGCACATACGCCAGCGGGCTCTGCTTGTGCAGCACCGGCACCACGAAATCGAATTTCGACAGCAGCGGATGCTCGGGGAGCGAAATTGCCTGTGTTTTGGTGAAATCCGCCAGATGAGGCTCAAGGTCCAAAACCGCCGGTTGGGGATCCATGCCCAGCGAAGTCGCACAGGTCCAGGCCGTGTCTTCCCGCACGATCAGCATCAGCCGCTGTACCCCCATCACCAGCGACAGTGTGTCGCGATAAATGCGATACAGATCCGGCGTCTTGACATTGGTGTTGATCGCCTGCGTTATCTCCAACAGTCGCGTTATCTGCAACTGCTTGAAATACAGACTTCTTTCAAGAAAATCCACAGTGGCCGGGGTTTCTTTGTGCACGGGTGGGTTCAAGCAAAAACAGTTTTGCGGTTGACTTTGGTACCGTGAAGGTAGGCAGTTTTTTGCGGCGGCGGGGGAAAAGGGGGTTCGGATTTCTTGCAATAGCTATCTTTTTTATTGAAAATCAAAACATAACACAACGGTAATTTTTGATAACACTTGGGTCGGGTTTCTTCAAAAACTCCGTGCGTCCCATCGGATGATAGAACATCTCCGGACTTTCATGATCGAGCGAAATCGAGCTACTTTTTTTCAAGGAGGATTTTGAAGTTCTTTTTGCAAAAATAAATATATATATGAAAGTCAATTTTTTGTAAAAAAAAATTTCGGTATTCCGCCCCCGATCTTTTTACCTTTGTACGATCTGGATGTATTTTGCAAAAAAAACCGCCCATGTCCGACATGCTCGCCCAATACGCCCGTCTGCTCGCCCATTACAGCCTGGAAATCCGCCCGAACGAAAAAGTGGGGATCCGCGCCACCACCTTGGCCGAACCGTTGGCGCGCGAACTGTACCGGGAAATTCTTGCCATTGGGGCCATGCCATTTGTGTGGTGGGAATTTGCCGGCGAGCGCGAAATGTTGTCGCACGGCGTTTCGGAATGGCAGCAGGAGCAGGTGCATCCGATCTACGAGGCGGGGATGACGACCTTCGACGCCTGGCTGGTGATCGACGCTCCTTTCAACCTGCGCGACCCGGTACCCCAATCGCCGCGGCGATCGGCACCGCGAACTGGCCAAACTGTACTCCGAACGCACGGCCGTGCGCAACCTCAAGCGCAGCCTGTGCATTTACCCCACCGATGCCCTGGCCCAAAACGCGGGCATGACCCTCGAACAATACCGAGCCTTCGTGTACAAGGCCTGTTATCTGTACGACGAAAATCCTGCCGGTCGTTGGCTACAGGTGCGGGCCGATCAGCAGCGCATCGTGGACCACCTCAACCGTTGCCGCGAGGTCCATTACCGCGGCGAGGGCATCGACATCCGCTTTTCGACAGAAGGCCGCGTGTGGATCAACTCCGACGGGCGCACGAACATGCCCTCCGGAGAGGTCTATACCTCGCCCGTGGAGGACTCCGTCAACGGGACCATCCACTTCACCTATCCCATCGTTTACGGGGGCGAAGAGGTGGAGGGCGTGACCCTTTGGGTGAAAGACGGGCACATCGAACGCTGGGAAGCCCGCAAAGGCATCGAAAAACTGGACTGGGCCTTTTCTCTTCCGGGCGCGCGGCGGTTCGGCGAGGCGGCCATCGGCACCAATTACAACATAGACCGCTTCACCAAGAGCATCCTTTTCGACGAAAAAATCGGCGGGACCGTCCATCTGGCGATCGGTCAGTCGTACCTGCAGACCGGCGGCAAAAACGAATCGCCCATCCACTGGGACCTGATCGCCGACATGAAAAACGGGGGCGAGATCCAGGCCGACGGCGAGACGATCTACCGCAACGGGGCGTTTTTGCTCCCGTGAGGCGGCTTACGGCGGAAAGTCCTATATTTGTCCTGTGAAAAGAACGCTGGGCATATTGTTGCTGGGCATCCAGTTGTTGGCGGCCACCGAGCTGCACCAACTGCTCAAGTTGCCCGCTTTGGCCGAACACCTCCGGGAACACCGAGCCGAATGGCCCGACCTGACTCTTTGGGAGTTTTTGGCCCAGCATTACGACCACGACGCCCCGATCGACGAAGACCACGACCACGACATGAAACTGCCCTTCAAGCAGTGCGCACAGGCGCAGTTTGTGTGGGAATGCGAAACGGCTCCGTGGATCCCTGTTTTTTCTCCGGAAAAAATCCCGGCCCTCCCCCACAGAGCGTTCGCGTGCGCCGATCAGGCGCCGCTGCCGAACGGCGCTGGCGGCGATGTGTGGCATCCTCCCCAAAGCTGATTTTCCCCCGACGGAAGTCCCCGCTCGGCCTTGGCCGATAGGCGCGCATCCGCCCCAACGCCGTTCGGTGTTTTCGGGGGGGGGCGCTCCCTGTGGATTTCCTCGCGCACCGGTTGCCCGACCCTCCCGCTTTTCTGGGCGGACGACGGTCTATTTTTCCCCAACCTTATCCCATAGGCATCATGCTCAACAACATCATCTGGTTTTCCATCAAAAACAAGTTCATCGTCGGGCTGGGCGTCCTGGCGCTGATCCTGTACGGATCGTACCAACTCACCCAACTGCCCATCGACGCGGTTCCCGATATCACCGACAACCAAGTGCAGGTCATCACCGTGTCGCCCGCCCTCGGCGCACCGGATGTGGAAAGACTGATCACTTTTCCCATCGAACAGGCCAACAGCAACATCCCGGGCCTCAAACAGATCCGCAGTTTTTCCCGATTCGGGCTGTCGGTCGTTACCATCGTTTTCCACGATAATGTGGATGTGTACTGGGCCCGACAACAGGTCGGCGAACGCCTGCAAGTGGCCCAGAACGACATCCCCGATGGCCTCGGCTCCCCCAAATTGGCGCCCGTGACCACCGGGCTGGGCGAAATCTACCAGTATGTGCTGCGCGCCAAACCCGGCTATGAATCCCGCTACACGGCCACCGAACTCCGCACCGTCCAAGACTGGATCGTGCGCCGGCAACTGCTGAGCGTCAAAGGCGTGGCCGATGTGAGCAGTTTCGGCGGCTTCGTCAAACAATACCAGATCAATGTCAACGGCGAACGCCTCAAAGCCAATGGGCTGACGATCAACGAAGTGTTCGTCGCCCTGGAAAACAACAACCAAAATACCGGCGGAGCCTACATCGAAAAAGGCCCCGTGGTGCTCTTCATCCGCAGCGAAGGCCTTATCGGGCAACTTTCCGATATAGAGAACATCGTGGTCAAGACCACGCTCGGCGGCATCCCGATCCGCATCGGCGACATCGGCGAGGTAGGCTTCGGCAGCGCCAACCGATACGGTGCCGTGTGCTACAACGATGATGGCGAAACCGTCGGCGCCGTGCTGATGATGCTCAAGGGGGAAAATTCCTCCGCCGTGATCAAAGAAGTGAAGAAACGCATCGAGCAGATCAAGAAAACCCTGCCCGAAGGTGTGGAAATCGAACCCTTCCTCGACCGTACCAAAATGGTGGACAACGCCATCCACACCGTGGCCTACAACCTGGCCGAGGGCGCGCTCATCGTCCTGTTCGTGCTGGTGCTGTTCCTCGGCAACCTGCGGGCGGGCCTCGCCGTGGCCTCCGTTATCCCGCTTTCGATGCTGTTCGCCGTCATCATGATGAACATGTTCGGGGTCAGCGGCAACCTGATGAGCCTCGGCGCCATCGATTTCGGTCTGATCGTGGACGGAGCGGTCATCATCGTCGAGGCAGTCCTGCACCGATTGGCGCACATCCGATCCACCGGCAACGGCCGTTTGGCCCCAACGGAAATGGACCAGCAGGTGGGCGGATCCGCTTCCAAGATGATGAACGCAGCGGTTTTCGGACAGATCATCATCCTCGTGGTGTACCTGCCGATCTTCACCCTCGAGGGCATCGAAGGCAAAATGTTCAAGCCGATGGCCCAGACCGTGGCCTTTGCCCTGCTGGGTGCCTTCCTGTTGTCGGTCACCTATGTACCGATGATCTCGACGCTTCTGTTGGACAAAAAAACCGGGCTGAGCAACAACCTGTCCGACCGGGCGATGGCTTGGATCGAAAAAATGTACCTGAAAATCCTCCGCAAGGCCCTGGCCTTCAAGTGGCCGGTGATCGGGGCCACCCTAGCGGCCTTTGTCGGCGCCGTCCTGCTCTTCGGCACCCTCGGCGGCGAGTTCATCCCCGAACTGGAAGAAGGCGATTTTGCGGTGGACACCCGGGTGCTGACGGGCAGCAACCTCAACACCACCGTAGAGGCCACCCAGCAGGCGGCCCATATTTTGTTGGAAAATTTCCCCGAAGTGAAAAAAGTGGTGACCAAAATCGGCAGCGGCGAGATCCCCACCGACCCCATGCCCATCGAAGCCAGCGACATGATGGTCATCCTCAAAGACAAAAAAGAATGGACTTCGGCCCGCACCTTCGATGAACTGGCCGAAAAAATGAGCGCCGCCCTCCAAGCGGTGCCGGGCATCACGGCCGGCTTCCAATATCCGGTGCAGATGCGCTTCAACGAACTGATGACCGGGGCGCGACAAGATGTGGTGTGCAAGGTTTTCGGGGAGGACCTCGACAGCCTCACCGCCGCCGCGGCCCGATTGGGCGAGGTGATCGGCACCGTAGAGGGCGCCAAAGACCTGTATGTCGAAACGGTGACGGGCATGCCCCAGATCGTGGTGCGCTACAATCGCCCCGCCCTGGCCCAATACGGCCTGAGCGTTTCGGATGTGAACCGCGTGGTGAACGCTTCCTTCGCCGGTGCCGTGGCCGGAACGGTCTATGAAGGCGAAAAACGCTTTGATCTGACGGTCAAGTTCGAATCCGCCAAACGCACCGGCTTGGCCGATGTGCAACAGCTGCTGATCGCCACTGCCGACGGCACCCAGATCCCGCTGAGCCACTTGGCGGAGGTGTCGATCGAGGACGGCCCCGCACAGATCCAACGCGAAAACGCGCTGCGCCGCATCACCGTTGGCTTCAACGTGCGCGGAAGGGATGTGCAGACCGTGGTTCGCGAACTGCAGCAAAAAGTGGAGGCCGGCATCAAACTGCCCTCGGGCTACTACATCGTGTACGGCGGCAGTTTCGAAAACCTGCAACAGGCCCAGCAGCGCCTCGGCGTGGCGGTGCCCATCTCTCTGGCGCTGATATTCCTGTTGCTCTACTTCGCTTTCGGCTCGGTGCGCCAAGGTCTGCTGATCAACTCGGCGATACCGCTGTCGGCCATCGGCGGCATTCTGGCCCTGTGGCTGCGCGACATGCCCTTCAGCATATCTGCAGGCATCGGCTTCATCGCCCTGTTCGGCGTGGCCGTGCTCAACGGCATCGTGCTGATCACGGAGTTCAACCGCCTGCGCGAAGAAGGCTCGGACGACATCACGGACATCGTGCTCAAGGGCACGCGCACCCGCCTCCGCCCCGTGCTGATGACCGCCGCAGTGGCCTCGTTGGGCTTTATACCGATGGCGTTCAGCAACGGCGCCGGCGCGGAAGTGCAGCGCCCGTTGGCGACCGTCGTGATCGGCGGGCTGTTTTCGGCCACGCTGCTGACTCTGTTCGTCCTGCCCGTCTTGTTTGTTTTGTTCGAAAAAAAGAAAACCGGACTGTCCAAAAAAGCGGCGGTGCTGCTCCTACTGGCCTTGCCTCTGGGCGAAGGGCTGTCCGCCCAAACCCCCATCCCTCTCCCGGCGGCAATCGACAGCGCATGGCGGCAGCATCCCTCGCTGCGACCGCTCGAACTGGAAATCGCCTATCAAAAAGCGCTGAGGCCCAGCGGCAGGGATATCGCCCCCACGGATTTCGGGGTCGAGGTGGGACAGTTCAATACCATCAACGTGGACTACAAACTGTTTGCCGAACAACGCTTCGCCCTACCTGAACTGTACCGCAAACAGACGGCCGTTTTTGAAAAAAAGGCCGCGGTCGGCGAAAAGGCCTTGGAAAACCAACGCTTCGAAATCGCCTACGAGGTGAAGGTGCTGTACGTGGAAATGCAGTCCCTGGCACAACAGGAAGCCGTTTGGCAACGGGCCGACAGTCTGTTCGCGGGCTGCCTGGTGCGCGCCGAAGCACGCTTTCGGGCCGGCGAGACCGATCTCCTCGAAAAGACCAACGCCGAGATCCAACTCCGGCAAGTCCGACAACGGCTCGCTTCGCTTGCTGGCGACCGGCGCGTCCTGGCTGCCCGCCTGCAAGCGCTGTTGGGCACCCGGCAGGCCTATGGGCCCGTGGCCGAGCCCCTGGAATTGCACTTCGACACCACCCTGAAAGCCGAACATCCGGTGCTCTGGCTCCAACAAAGCCGCATAGACCTGGCCCAATCGGAATGGGAAGCGGCCAAGGCACAGCGGCTGCCGCAGTTTACCCTCGGCATCAGCGCACAGTCGATCGTGGGCATCATGACCCTTTCCAACGGGCAGGACGAGTATTTCGGGCCATCGCCGCGGTTCGTTTTTGTGAAAGCGGGCGTCAGCGTACCGATTTTCGACAAGGCCTTGCGCGCCCAGAGCGAGGCCGCCGCACTGGCCAAGGAAAAAGAGGCCGCCCAATGGGAAGCGGCGCGCTTCGAACTGCGGTCGGCTATTGCCGAAGCGTTCGAAACCTATCGGAAAGCGGAAGCGGCCTTGGAGTTGTTCCGCACCGAAATGCAGCCCCGGCTCGACCAACTGGTGCGATCCGCCGACGCACAATTGGAAAAAGGGCAGATCAATTACCTCGAATGGGCCTTGATTGCCCAGCAAAATTTCGAACTGCAGCTCGAACAGGTGGACAACCTGCGACAGCTCAACCGGGCCGCTTTGCAGCTCCACTATTTGTCCGCCCAACCACAACAATAATTTTTTCGAAAAAATTTTTTTTATGAAAAACATCATCCTCTTGGCCGCTCTCGTGCTGCTGGCCCTCAACGGTTGCGGCTCCCCGGAAAATCCGCAGGAAAACGCGGCCGACGTCGAAACACCCTCCGCAAACCCGACCGTTTCCCTCTCCGACGAGCAGTTGAAGATGGCCCAATTGACGATCGGGCGCGCCGCCGAAAAGAACATCGGCGCCGCCATCACCGTCAACGGAACGGTGGATCTGCCCGTGCAAAACACCGCCGCCGTCTGCTTTCCCCTCGGCGGATACCTGAAAAGCACCCGCCTTTCCGTGGGCGCACCCGTGAAAAAAGGCGAGGTGCTGGCCGTCCTCGAAGATGCTCAGTACATCCAGATGCAGGAAGATTTCTTGACAGCCAAAACCGAGGCACAACTGCTCCAGAGCGAATTGGCCCGACAGCAGGAACTCAACAAGACCAAGGCCACCAGCGACAAAATCCTCCAACAGACCGCTGCCGAACTGAACAAAAAGAACATCGCCCTGAAGGCACTCGAGCAAAAACTGCTGCTCCTCGGCCTCGATCCCGGGCAGCTCAGCGAGCAGAGCATATCGGGCAGCGTCCAGCTCCGCTCACCTTTCGACGGATATGTTTCCGCGGTGAAGGTCAGCCCCGGTCGCTACGTGGCCCCGACCGATGTACTGTTCGAACTGGTCAATCCCAGTGACCTGCAGCTGTACCTGAAAGTGTTCGAAAAAGACCTTTCCGGGGTGCGGATCGGACAAACGGTGAAGGCCTTCACCAACAACCATCCCGAAAAAAAATACCGCGCGACCGTTCTTTTCCACAACCACCAGATCAACGAAGACCGCTCGTTGGACGTGGTCTGCCGGGTGGACGAGCGCGCCCCCGAGCTCATTCCCGGCATGTTCGTCAACGCCGAAGTGGAATCGCCCGACCACCTGTCGGTGGTGGTGCCCGAAATCGCAGTGGTGCGCCACGCCAACCGCCACTATGTGTTCGTGGCCCGATCCGAAAAAGCCTTCGAGCGCGTGGAGGTGCAGTTGGGCATCGTCCAAAACGGCGAAGCCGAACTGATCGGCGCCTCCGCTGCGGCCCTGCTGCCCCAAAACCTCGTTTTGGGCAACGCCTACAAGTTGCTCATGGCCTTGGAAAACAAGGCGGAGGAGTAGGCGCGGCCACTTTTGTTCATGAGACGGTATCCCAAATTTGTTTTGGGATACCATGGCCATTGGGGGGGGCAACCCGCGTACTTGCAAATATCTTGCAGGAGCGGTTTGCATTTTGCCCCCTTCACTTCCCCAATCATTCCAAGTCCGGCCCTATCTTTGGACGCGGATAAGCACCAGAAAAACATTCATTCGCGCGTTGTTTATCCGCGCGACGGCGACGAAGCCCGCCTATTTCACCTTCCAAAAATTTTTTCCCATGAAAAAAATCATCCGCACCACGGGCGCGCCCGCTCCGATCGGCCCTTACAGCCAAGCCGTGGAAATCAACGGCCTGGTGTTCATCTCCGGCCAGATCGCCCTCGACCCCGCCACCGGCGAACTGGTGAAGGGCGATATCCAGGCGGAGGCCCGGCAGGTGATGAAAAACCTGCAGGCCATTTTGGCCGAGGCCGGCCTCGGTTTCGAACACGTGCTCAAAACCTGCATTTTTCTGACCGACATGCACCAATTCGCCGCTGTCAACGAGGTGTACGGCGCCCATTTCGACGAAAACACCGCGCCGGCCCGCGAAACCGTGGCCGTGGCCGCCCTGCCCCGTTTCGTGAACGTGGAAATATCCATGATCGCCGCCAGGAGTTGAGGGCCATGAAAAGGGGGGCGTTTTTTCTCGGCCCGATTAAATTGGGCGATTGACATTTGGATTGCCTCTAAATTTTTTACAAAAAACTGTTTTTTAGTTTTTTACAAAAAAATTTACAAAAAGTCTTTTAACCATCTCAGACCAACGACGAACCATGATTTTCCGATTTCGACACCTTTTGACGGCCGCTTTTTGTCTGTGCTTCGGATGGGCCGAGGCCCAATTCGAGTACACCTACATCAACGACTACCAGTTCGGGGATTCCGATGATCTGATCGGGTACACCTTCATACCCAACGAATCCCAAAAAGCCAATGAAGCCAAACCACGGTCCATTGGCGCGGGATCGGTGCGCATCCGGGTCAGTTTCGGCAACATCTACGTGATGACCAAAACCGACACCACCAAGTTCAGCGCCGTTTCCATCAATCCCACCGAATACGGGTTCAAGCTGGACCTGATGGACGCCGACAAGCCTTCCGACCAGGGCCACCTCAAGATTTTCCTCAACGACAACCGCGAGGTGGACGCCATGGCCCTGAAAACCAAGCTCAACGATATCGAGACCGTTTACTATCAAGCCACCATCAACCAGCGCGTCATCGATCGCGACAAAAAGTACTTCACCGACATCACCGCAGTGCCTTTGGACAAGATAGACACGCTGTTCAGCCTTTCCGTGAAGCCGTTTTTCTCGCTCGGGCGCGAAAAAAAGCGGATCTATCCGGCCGACAGCCTGTCCTTTGTTTTTTCCCAAGCGGAAATCACGGTGGGCAAAAAAACCAAGATCGAGCGGTA
>JBEIJQ010000077.1:0-13983 GCA_040380145.1 Lewinellaceae bacterium
CCAGCACACCCATTCCGCACCGGGGGGCTTCACCCAACATTTTTTGTACAACCTCATCCAGCCGGGCTTCCAGCAGGACATCTACGAAAAATACCGCGACGGCATCGTGGAGGCCATCGTGGAGGCCGATCGCAAGGCCCGCCCCGCCTTGATGCGCCGTGCCGAGGAAGCTTTTGCGCCCGGCGTGGACATCGCTTTCAACCGATCCTTGAAGGCCTACAACATCAACCCCGACATCGAACGGCCTCTCGGCCCCAAGGAAGCCCCGCTCGGCGTTGACCGTTCCATGAAACTGTTCCGTTTCGACGGAACAGACGGTCGTTCCATCGGCTCGCTCAACTTCTTCGGGGTGCACACCACGAGTTTGTCGAACGACAACACCCAGATCTGTTCGGACAACAAGGGCTACGCCTCCCAGTACCTCGAGCATGCCCAGAACGGCTCTTCCAACCCCGAAGACCACGAATCCATATCGGCGTTCGCCCAAGACGTGTCGGGCGATGTGACCCCCAATTATGTGTGGGACCGCAAAAAAAGCTGGACGCGGGGGCCTTACGAAGACGATTTCGAGAGCGCGAAACACTCCGGGCGCCTGCAATACGAAATGGCTGCCGGCCTGTTCGACAGCGCGGCGCAAAACCCGGCCATTGACGGCCCGATAGACTACATCCAGAGCTACGTGGATTTTTCGGACCTGGTCTGCGACCCCGATTTCACGGGCGGAAAGGAGGATTGCCGCACCAGTCCGGCCTGTTTGGGCATCGCTTTTTTGCGCGGCACCAAGGAAGGTCCCGGTGCGTCCTTGGCCTTGGAGTACTTCGCGAAGACCATTTTCCCGTTCGTCAAGGCCTGGGATCTGCACGTGGCCAAGTTTTGGCGCGACCCCAAGACCCAGGAAACGCTCCGCCGCCAGTACGCCACGCAGTTTCCCAAGACGGTGGTGATGGAGCCCGGCATGGGCCGGGTGCTGGCCGCCCCGTACGTCCATCGGCTCATCATCCCCGGTTTTGCCGACCCCGTGGTCAAGTACATGAAGCACCTCGGCAAAGAGGGCGTCACGCGCCAAACTCCTTGGATCACCACGGTGCTGCCCATCCAGATCCTGCTGGTCGGTCCGCTGGCCATCGTCGGCATTCCAGCCGAGATCACCACCGTGGCGGGCCGGCGCCTGCGCGAGACGCTGGAAAAAGAACTGGCGCCCCGGGGCATCACCGAGGTGCAGCTGGCCCCGTACGCCAACGGCTATGCGGGTTACATCACCACCCACGAAGAGTACGGTGCCCAGTGCTACGAGGGCGGACACACGCTCTTCGGCCGTTGGACCTTGGCCGCCTACCAAACGGAGTTCCGCAAACTGGCCCGGCAGCTCGTGGCCGCTCCCCGGCCCGAGGAAAGGCCCGTCGATGGGGTCAACAGCCGCCCCTACATCCTGCCCGAGGAAGAGATCTGGCGCGGTTTCCGCGACGAGCGGATACGGGTGAAGGTGTGAGGGGGATTTTTGTAAGAAAAAAAGATACAGGCAGGCTTTTTTAATGAAAATCCATCCAAGACATTTCCCGATGGACTGTTTTTTGTGAACACCCATTGCGAAACGAAGAATTATCTTTGGGCACGAATAACCGAAAACACGCCTTTTTCCCGTGCAACCGCTCGAAGTTCTCCGCCGCTATTGGGGTTACGATGCATTTCGGCCGATGCAGGCCGAGATCATCGAGGCCGTTCTGGAGGGCCGCGATGTGCTGGCGCTGATGCCCACGGGAGGGGGCAAGAGCCTGTGTTTTCAGGTGCCGGCGCTGTGCGGGGAAGGGCTTTGCCTCGTGGTGTCGCCCTTGATCGCCCTGATGAAGGACCAGGTCGAAAACCTCGTCAAGCGGGGCATTCCGGCGGTGGCGCTGCATTCCGGGCTGCAGCACCGCGACATCGATCGGTTGCTCGACAACTGCGCTTACGGGGGCGGCACCAAGTTTCTGTACCTGTCGCCGGAGCGTCTGCAGACACCTATTTTTTTGGAAAGGGTGGAACGCATGCCCATCAAACTGATCGCCGTGGACGAGGCGCACTGCATCTCGCAGTGGGGCTATGATTTCCGGCCGCCTTATCTGCAGATCGCCGAACTGCGGGAAAAATTGCCCGGCGTGCCCGTGTTGGCGCTCACCGCCACGGCCACGGCCCAGGTCGCCGACGACATCCGCCAGCGGCTGGGCTTCGGCAAGCAGTCGATGGTCTTCCGGCAGGGTTTTGCCCGCCCCAACCTTTCGTATGTGGTGCTGCGCGAGGAGGCCAAGCCGTCCAAGCTGCTCGAAATCCTCCACAAGGTGCAGGGCTCCTCCGTGGTGTATGTGCGCAACCGCCGCCAGACCAAGGAAATCGCCGATTTCTTACGGCGCAACCGCATCTCGGCGGGGCACTACCATGCCGGCCTGACCGCCCAAGAGCGCTCCGATGCCCAGGACGCATGGGTGGCGGGAAAGGTGCGCGTGATCGTGGCCACCAACGCCTTCGGGATGGGCATCGACAAGCCCGATGTGCGCACGGTCGTGCACCTCGATCCGCCCGACAACCTCGAGGCCTACTTCCAAGAAGCCGGGCGGGCGGGCCGCGACGGACAAAAATCGTATGCCGTCCTGTTGTGGAACGACCGCGACAAATTCGAACTGGAGCGGCGCTACACGGAGGCCTTCCCCGAACTGTCGGAGATCCGGCAGGTGTACCGGGCCTTGGGCAGCTACTGCCAGTTGGCCGTGGGCAGCGGGTTGGGGGAATCGTTCGACTTCGACCTGAGCGCCTTCGCGTCCAATTTCCGGTTCGAACCCCTGCGCTGCCTGCACGCGCTGCGCACCTTGGAGCACGACGGTTGGGTGGCGCTGTCGGAGGCCGTGTTCGTGCCGGCCCAGTTGCAGGTAATCGTCACCCGCGAGAAACTGTACGATTTCCAGCTCAAGAACCCGCGTTTCGATCCCTTGCTCAAGGCCATTTTGAGGGCCTACCAAGGGGTGTCGGTCCAACCGGTCCCCCTGCGGGAAAACCAGTTGGCGGGCCTGTTGCGCATCCCGCCCGAAACCCTTCGCCAGCTCCTGGAGTTTTTGGACCAAGCGGGCGTGGTGCAGTACCGTCCGCAAAAGGAAAAGCCCCAACTCACTTTCCTCCGGGAGCGCGTTTCGGCCGAAAACCTGCAGTTGGACACCAAGCGCTACGCTTTTCTGCGCGACCGCCATCGGGAGCGGCTCGAGGCATTTCTCGGGTATGCGGGCAATCTGCAATGCCGCGGCCAACAGTTGCAGGCGTATTTCGGAGAGGACGGCGCCCCGCCCTGTGGGCACTGCGATGTTTGTTTGAAAAGACACCGCTCCGAACCGACCGCATCGGATTTCGAGCGCCTGCGCGCGCAGGTCCGCGCGGTATTGGAGCCTGCGCCGCTGCCGCTCACCGAACTGGCGGCGCGGTTTCCCGCTTCCGCCCAAACGCTGCTGGGCTCCGTGCTCGACACACTGGCCGACGAGGGTGAGATCGAGATCGGCGACGGCGACCGGGTGACTTGGAAACGATGATTTAACCTACTGAAAAAGCCACCGGTCGCACGGCAAATCCTATTTTTGGGATCTCACACACCGATCAGGCCCATGCAGCTATCCGATATCCTCGTCGAGAACGCCGACTTCCGCGCGTTCGGAACTTCCCATTTGGCCACATTGGCCTTTTTTTTCCTGCTCACCGTGGGGCTGGTCTCGTGGGGCAGCAACCGACCGTTTCCGACCCGCGACCGCATCGCGCGCGGCATTGCCTGGACCCTGATCGGCACGCTGTTGATATGGACGGCGGCGGAAATCCTGCGCGGCGTCTTGGACCCGAAAGTCGATCTGCCCTTCGACCTGTGCAACGTGAACTGTCTGCTGATCCCCCTGGTGCTGGTTCGAAGGAGCGCTTTTTGGGCCCAAAACCTGTATTTCTGGGTGATGGCCGGCACCATGCAGGGCGTGCTCACGCCGGCGATCTGGGAGGATTTTCCCCATTACACCTTCATCAAATTTTTCGTCGTGCACTGCGGGCTGGTGGTGGCCGTCCTGTATGCGGCCCTCGTGTTGGACCTGCGTCCCACCTATCGCGGCCTTTGGCAGGCCGTCGCCTGCATCCACGGATATGCCCTATTCGCCCTGTGCGCCAACTTTCTGCTGGACGCCAATTACGGTTTTCTGTGCCGAAAGCCCGATACCGCATCGCTGCTGGACCTGTTGGGGCCTCATCCGTGGTATCTTTTCGCCATGGAGGGATTGGGCATCGCCGTCATGCACCTGATGTGGCTGCCCTGGGCTTGGAAGGGCCGAGCGTAGGGGAGGGGTATTTTGGAGGGGGCGTTTTTTGCTTTCTCAAGAAAATTTTTTTATAAAAAAATAATAATCAAATTTTTATTAAAAATGGTGGGTGTGCCATTTACACCAATTTGCTCCATTTAAACCTTTTTCTTTACTTTTGCTTGCGTGTTCGATAGGTTTGCATATTCGTGAGTTAGCTGCAAGCCTAAAGAACGACTTTGATTACTAAATTTGCAAGAGAATAAAATAGAATTGACAAAATGGCCAAAAAGAACCAATCAACAAGATTGACAAACCAACATAAAAAGTCGCAAGGTGTAGTAGGTATCTTCGGGGACGAAGCAAAATCGCATGACTTAACTGTTAGAGAAATATCAAATATTGTAATTAAAAAACTTGAAAAAGACTATCCGCAACTGACGTTTCAATTTAAATCGAGCATACGAAAAAGTAAAATAAACGAAGCATTGCAGAATATCGACCCAGAATTGGGGAAAACTCTTTATGTTCCGGATTCAAGCATCCATCCCGATGGTGGAATAATTGAAGTAAAAGACATTAACGATAAATGGAGAATAATTTTAGTGTCGGAAGCCAAACGTCAAGGGAAAGATATTGAAAACATTAGAAAAGGAAAAAAAGTAGGCAAAAAAGGCGATAAAGACTTAATGCTTGCGGGAAATGCGATAGAAAGATCGCATAAAAACATAACGGAAATCGCTAATTTCATGCTTTCGGAATCTCATTTTCCTTACGTTTTGTTTTTAGAAGGATCAAACTTTTTGACTAAAACAATTTCTATTAAATCAGATGATGGGGGCCATGAAGTCAAACTTGAACATAACTCGGGTAAGCTAAACAGATTGGACAGGCTGACTTCGGCAAATTATGGGATGCCGATAGACACTAATTTGTGCAAAAATAAATTTATTCAACATAAAGATAAGACGATTATGCTTCAAGCTGCATCTATTTACACGCAAGGAGATGGAGAAAAGTGGAATAAAGAAATTATGCTTGAAATTATGCTTGAAATTTCAAAAACTTCTCTTGGTGTACTGGAAAGTGATTTGCCCAATCAGACCAAACAAGAGTAAATATTGAGCAATTATGGCAAGAAATGCATCAAATAAATTATTGCAAAAAGCAAAAAAGTCCAAAAGTGATGAATTTTACACTCAACTTTGCGATATTGAGAGTGAATTGCAACACTATAAAAGCTATTTTCAAAACAAAGTGGTTTTTTGTAATTGCGATGACCCAAGAACCAGTAATTTCTACAAGTATTTTGCTTCAAATTTTAGTGATTTGGGCCTTAAGAAATTAGTGACAGCCTGCCATATAAAGCAAGACATAGATTTGTTCAACATCGCGAATTTTAAAAAGGGAATTTTCTTAGAGTGTTCAGAGCCAAACGCGCCATTTAAAATAAAAGAGTTTATAGGTGATGGCGATTTCCGTAGCTCCGAAAGCATTGAATTGTTAATTCAATCCGATGTTGTTGTTACTAATCCGCCTTTTTCATTGTTCAGAGAGTATGTAGAGCAATTGGTAAAATATGATAAAAAGTTTCTGATTATCGGCAATATAAATGCCATTACATATAAAGAAATTTTCAAACTGATCAAGGAAAATAGAGCTTGGTTGGGAATAAACCTTGGACGAGGCATTTCAGGATTTATTGTGCCTGAAAACTATGAACTTTATGGGTCAGAAGCACGAATAGATCGTTTTGGAAACAGAATAGTTTCGCCAAACAATTGCTTATGGTTGACAAATATAGACAACTTTAAAAGACACGAAGACATTTATTTGACAAAAAAATACCGCGGGAACGAAGCCAAATATCAAAAATATGACAATTTTGACGGTATAAACGTTGATAAAACAGAGGATATCCCATTGGACTATGACGGATGCATGGGAGTGCCTATAACATTTCTACATAAATTTAATCCTGATCAATTTGAAATAATCAAATTCAGAAAGGGAGACGATGGAAAAGACTTATCGATAGATGGCAAGTGTCCATATTTTAGAATACTGATCCGGAACAAACGACTACAAAGGAAAATACAAGTTGATAAAAAAAATCAGGAGGGAAACAGCCGTTTGGCATAATGGCCAGTGTAAATGGATATTGTCGCAAAAAGTAACAGCGGACGGCAAAAATCCACCGATCGATTCCTCACAGCATCCGGTTGCGTCGGAAAATCCACACCATGCCGCCGGCCAAAACCAGCGAAGCGGCCATGATGGCATAGAAAGGCCATTTGGCATCCCCTTCGAAAGGCACTTTGACGTTCATCCCGAAAAAACTGGCCACGAGGGTGGGCACCATCAGGATCACCGTGATGAGGGTAAGGCGTTGGATGAACAGGTTTTGGTTGTTCGATACGATGGAAGCGACGGAATCCATCGTTCCGCTCAGGATGTTGGAGTAGATATTGGCCATGCTTTGGGCCTGGTTGATGTCGGTGATGATGTCTTCCAGGAGGTCGGACTTGGTTTCGTCGCCTTTGATGCCGAGCAGGTCCACGCGTTGGATCTTCACTTTCAGCATGGCGTTCGAACTGAGGGCCGTCAGGAAGTACACGAACGATTTTTCGATACTCAACAACTTGAGCAGTTCGCGGTTGCGGCTGGAATGGTAAAGTTCCTGTTCGATGGCGTCGCGGCGGACGTTGAGGTCTTTGAGGCAGCTCAAAAACCGGAGCACGTTCTGTTCGAAGAGCTGGAGCACGAAAAGCGACTTGTCTTCGGGATTGAAGCCCCTGATCTTGTTCTGGACAAATTTTTCCATCACCGGATTGTCGTAGGAGCTGATGGTCACCACATGATCGGGGGTGATCACGATGCCGATGGGCACGGTGATGTACAGAGGCGCGCTCTCGTCCTGCACGGTGTTGATGACCGGCGTGTTGAGCACGATGAGTTTGACCTCGTCCTCGACTTCGAAGCGGCTGCGCTCGTCCAAGTCGAGCGAGTCGGTCAGGTAGTCGTTCGGAACTTTGAGCGCCAGGGCGATGTCGTCCAATTCCTCAAAAGAGAAGGGCGGGGCGATGTTCACCCAGCACCCGCGCGTGAGCCGCTGCATTTCGACCAGCTCCCGGCCTCTTTTTTTGAGATATTGGATCATGCTCTGTCAAAGGGAAAACACGGTAATGGAACGGTTGTTCGGGCCATGCGGTTTTGCTTCCCGAAGGAAGGGGGCAAAACCATCGCGGAGGGATTCCGGAGTCCATGTCGTCGAACGGGCGGGGATTTTGAGATCAGCGGATGCTCAGGTTCGGGCGCAGAATGGCGTGCGAATAGAACTCGTTGATGACCTTGACGACTTCCTCGGGGTCGTCGGTGAGGGTGAACAGGCTGGTGTCCTCGGGACTGATGTAGGCGTTTTGTTGGAGCATGATATTTTCCATCCACTCCACCAATCCGGCCCAATAGGATTTGCCCACCAGCACTAGGGGAACGCGCTCGATCTTGGTGGTCTGCACGAGCGTGATGACCTCGAAAAATTCGTCCATCGTACCGAAGCCGCCGGGAAAGATCACGAACGCTTGGGCATATTTGACGAACATGAATTTCCGGGCAAAGAAATAGTTGAAATTGAACACCTTGTCGGTGTCGATGTAGGGGTTGTAGTTTTGCTCGAAGGGCAGGGAGATGTTCAGTCCGACCGAAACGCCGCCGTTTTCGTGCGCGCCGCGGTTGCCGGCCTCCATGATGCCGGGGCCTCCGCCGGTGATGATGCCGTACCCCTCGTCGGTCAGGCGCTTGGCCACCAATCGGGCCATCTCGTAGTGCGGATGGTCGGGCTTGGTGCGCGCGGAGCCGAAGATGGACACGCAGGGTGGGATCTGGTTGAGCCGTTCGTAGCCTTCCACAAATTCGGCGATGATCTTGAACATCGTCCAAGAGTTTTCGGCCTTCAGTTCCGCCCAAGATTTGGAGGGGCGGCGGGGAGGATGGGGGTGCAGATTGTTTTCCATAAAAAAAGTGCGCGTGGATAGAGGGGGGCAAATTACGCCGACCGAAAGCCTATCGGGCAAATCGGGGGACAAAAGAAAGCAAATTTCCTGGCAAAAAGATGCGGCGCCGGCAAATCCCGCAAAGGCGGGCGGCCGATCAGGCGGCCGTATGGGACACTTTTCCCTCCCCGATGCGCTCTACCCGGGAGTACAGCGACATGTTGGGATCGAAAATGAAGCGGAAAAACAGTTTGGTCATCGAAGTGTGGTAGTGAAGCGTATCGTAGTATTCCGGGGCGATGCGGCGGATCTCGGGGAGCTTGTTCCAGGGCACGGCGGGGAAATCGTGGTGTTCGTTGTGGTAGCCCACATTGAGCGACAGCAGGTTGAGGGGGCCGTAGTAGCTGTAGGTTTCCTGGTCCTTGAAAACGATGTAGTGTTCTTGGATCCAGCGGGCGCCGAGCGGGTGCAGGCCGATGGAGAAGAAGAAAGAGGCGACCATGTAGAGGAAGCCGGTCCAGCCGAAGAAGTAGAGCACGGCTCCGTCGTAGGCCAGAATCGTGAAGAGGTTGACCATCAGCCAGCCGTCCCAAAACTTGACCTGCAGGCGGGGCGGGCGCGTCAACTGGAAAATGGGGAAGATCAAGAACCAAAAGGCTTTGCCCAGGGGGGAGTTGCCGATGAGCTTCGCTTCCCAGTGGGAGGCCATATCGGCGTCCTGGTGGTAGTCGCCCTGGTGCGCGTGGTGCTTGATGTGGTAGTTGCGGAAGCCCATCGAGCCGGGAAACACGTTGGGCAGGTCGGCCAGCACCCCCGACACCTTGTTGAGGAAACGGCTCTTGAAGATCAGGTTGTGCGTGGCTTCGTGGATCACCACATATAGGGTGTGGTTGGCGAAGGCGCCGATCAGGTAGGCGGCCAGCAGGGCCATCCACCAAGTGCCGTACCAAGCGTCCGAGGCATGGCCGTATCCGATCAGGGCGGCGATCCCTGTCTGCAGACCGACCACCCCCAGCAGGATGGCGAAAGTGAAGGGGTTGCGCGTTCCGATCAGCTTACCGATCTGGGGGTATTTGCGCAGGATCTCCTGGGTGCGCCCGGGGTGGGGCTGGTTCTGCGACGACTGAACGAAATGGGCGGTTGCGGTTGCCATATTGTCCAAAATTTTTGATGCGTTGAAAAAGGGATGCAAAGATAATCGTTTTCGGGCAAATCGCCGTCCGAAAAAGCGGACGGTCAAGGGCTGCGCCAAGCGGCGATTTTTTGGGCGAGCGCCTTGCCCACCACGGCCTCGAGCGACTCCGGCGGGGCCGCCTGCACCTTTTTGGCCGAACCGAAGGCCTGGAGGAGTTTTTCGGCCGTTTTGGTCCCCACGCCCGGGATCTCGGTGAGCGATGATCTGGTGAAGGCCCGCGACCGCTGGGCACGGTGGAAGGTGATGGCGAAGCGGTGCGCTTCGTTGCGGATGTGCTGCAGTAGGCGCAGCGATTCGGATTTTTTGCTGAGCATCAGCGGCAGCGGATCGTCGGGGAAGTAGATTTCCTCCAAGCGCTTCGCGATGCCCACTACGGTCACGCGCTCGTAGATCTCGAGGGCCTTCAGGCTTTCCACGGCGGCCGAGAGCTGTCCCTTGCCGCCGTCGATGACGATCAGTTGGGGTAGGGGGGCGTTTTCTTCCAAGAGGCGGGCATATCGGCGGTGGACTACCTCCGACATGCTCGCGAAATCGTTGGGGCCTTCCACGGTCTTGATGTTGAAGTGCCGATAGTCTTTTTTCGCGGGGCGGGCGTTGCGGAAAAAGACCATCGCGGCCACGGGATGTGCGCCCTGTATGTTGGAATTGTCGAAACACTCGATGTGCAGCGGCGCCTCGTCCATGCTCAGATCCTTTTGCAGGGTGCGCAGGATGCGTTCGGCCGGAGTCTGCTTGTCGATGTAGTTGGACTCCTCCCGCCTTTTTTGCAAGGCGTAGTAGCGGACGTTCTTTTCGGAAAGATCGAGCAGTTTTTTCTTATCGCCGCCCTTGGGCACCGTGCATTTGACCGACGGATCGGCCAAGGGGACGGGCATCGGGACGATGATCTCCTCCAGGGCGCTGTTGAACTTTTCGGCGAGATACGGCACGGCGATCGCCAACAGGTCCACGGGATCGTCGTTGAGGTTTTTGGCCAGCTCGAGGGTGAAGGTGTTGATGATGGCCCCGTTGGCCACCTTGAGGTAGTTCACGAAGGCCAGTTTTTCGTGCTCGCAGGCGATGCTGAACACGTCCACATTGTGGATGGCCGGGTTGACCACCGAGGATTTCGCCTGGTAGTTCTCGAAGGCCTGCAGGCGCTGCTTGATCGTAAGGGCGCTCTCGAAATCCAGTTCCTCGGCGAATCGCTGCATCTGCTCGCGCAGGTGCCGCGTGACGGAAGCGAAATTGCCCTTGAGGATGTTGCGGATCTGCTGGATTTTCTCGTCGTACTGCTCTTCGGATTCCAAACCGGCGCAGGGGCCCGCGCAGTTTTTGACGTGGTATTCCAGGCATACCTTGTACTTGCCCTTCTGGATGTGCGAGGGCGAAAGGTTGAGCGGGCAGTTACGCAGGGGGAAAAGGCTCCGCACGAGTTCCATGATCGTATGGATTTGTCCGGCCACGGCATAAGGCCCGAAGTAGGTGGAGCCGTCGCGGTGGATGTTGCGGGTCACGAACACCCGGGGAAAGCGCTCGTTCTTGATCACGATGTAGGGGTGTGTCTTGCCGTCTTTGAGCGCCACATTGTAACGGGGCCGATGCTTTTTGATCAGCGTGGCTTCCAAGAGCAGAGCATCCTGCTCGGTCTCCACCAGGGTGAACACGACCCGCCGGGCGTGCTTGACCATCACCCGCGTCTTGGGCAACTGGTGCTTGCGGTCGCCGAAATAGGAAGAGACCCGGTTGCGCAGGTTTTTGGCCTTGCCCACGTACAAGATGTCGTCCGCCGCGTCCAGAAACTGGTAGATGCCGGGCTGGTCGGGCAGGGTGGGGAGGAGTTGCTCGCGAAAGTCCTGGTGGGTCAAGGTCGTTCCAAAATGTTCCGGTACAATAAATGCCTTTTGGGGGAAATGGTTTGGGGGAGGGTATGGGGCAAATGCCTTTTGGGGCATGGATGGTGCGGTTGACCAATCTGAATATTTTAACCCAAAGTTGTCATTGGAAACTTCTTGCCCGCCTATTTTTGTCTGACTCAGGATTTACAGGATTCAAGGATTTACGGGATTGTTTGGGGCCCTTGGCAGGTAAGATTTCCTTGCGATGGGATCGGTCTCTTCAAGGCTTTTTTTCTTTTTTTATTTTATATCAATTATTTATAAAAAAATTTTCCATTGGTTTGGATGGATGATTTTCACTCCCTGGCGACAATTTTGGGGATAATCTAAATGGGTGTCGGCGGAAGTTTTTTGCCCCGACTACTTTTTTGGAAAGATCCCAATCCCCTCACCCCAACACCCAATAAACCCCTGCTCCGGCCAAGTACCCCAACAGGGCCAGCCAGGCGATGTTTTTGAGGTACCACACGAAAGTGATCTTTTCGAGGCCCATGGCCGCCACACCCGCTGCCGAGCCGATGATCAGCATGGAGCCGCCGGTACCGGCAGTGAAGGCCAGGAGGTGCCAAAAAGTATCGTCGGTGGGCAGGTCGTACATGCCCATGGCGGCCGCCACGAGGGGCACGTTGTCGATGACAGCCGAGGCGAAGCCCAGCAGGAAGGCCACGGCTCCGTGGTTCGAGAGCGAGTGGTCGAGGCTTTCGGCCAAGTGGCGCAGCAGGCCGGTGGCTTCGAGCGAAGCCACGGCCATCAGTATGCCGAGGAAAAACAGGATGCTCGACATTTCGATGCGCGAAAGCGCGTGGTGGGTGGTGTACATCTTTTTGCGGTCGAACTCCTCGTCGCGGTGGATGAGCTCCGACACCAGCCACGTGACGCCCAGGCCGATCATGATGCCCATGTAGGGGGGCAGGTGGGTCACCGTCTTGAAAACGGGCACGAAGATCAGCGAGCCCAGGCCCACGGCGAACATCCAAGCCGAGCCCAGCGGACGCTCCTCGCGCTCCGCCGCTTCGGGATCCACGGCCAAGAGCTTGATGTCGCCTTTCATGGACGGCAGCAGCGACAGCACCGCCAACGGCGCCAACAGGCACACGATGCTCGGCACGATCAGGTTGGCGATCACGCCGCCTTCGGTGATCTTTTTGCCCACCCACAGCATCGTGGTGGTCACGTCGCCGATCGGCGACCAAGCTCCGCCCGCATTGGCGGCGATCACCACCATACCTACAAAAAACAGGCGCTCCTCTCGCTCGGGCACCAAGCGCCGCAGCAGCGACACGAACACGATGGTGGTGGTGAGGTTGTCGAGCACGGCCGACAGGAAAAACGCCATCCAGCTCAGCAGCCACAGCAACTTGCGCTTGTTGTTGGTGCGGATCCGATTGGTGATCACCTCGAACCCGCGGTGCAGGTCCACCAGTTCCACGATGGTCATGGCCCCGATCAGGAACACCAGGATCTCGGCCGTGATGCCGATGTGGTGCAGCAGGTTTCCTTCCAGGTCGGTCGGCTGGTGGTCTCCGTCGAACACCGTCAGGTGGCCCAGCGAAACGGCGGTCCAGCACAGCGCGCCGGTCAACAGCGCGGGCACCGTTTTGTCGAGTTTCAGGGGATGCTCCAGTACGATGGCCAGATAGCCGAGGACAAAAAGCAGGATCAGCACGGTGCTCATGGGAATGTGTTTTCGGGCAAAGATAATCGGAAAAAAATTTGCCCGTTTGGAAAGAAGAACTTACCTTTGCAGCCCATTGACACGAGATCTGTTTTATCCGTAGAAATTTTTACCCTTTATGGCACATCATAAGTCCGCCCAAAAGCGCATCCGTCAAGATGCCAAGAAACGCCTGATGAACCGCTACTACAAAAAGAGCGCTCGTATGGCCATCAAAAGAATCCGCTCGATGAAAGCCGCCTCCGAGGCGCAGGAATTCCTCCCCAAGGTGGTTTCCATGATCGACCGTCTGGTGAAGAAAAACCAGTTCCACAAGAACAAGGCCGCAAACTTGAAAAGCGGGTTGGCCAAGCTTGTCAACCACCTGAAGGCGAGCTGACCACGGCTCTCCGTTTCGAGGCCGATATCCTTCCCGAGGTGTCCCGCATTTGTTTGCAGGACACCTTGTGTTGTTGAATGAAACCACCTCGGTCCTGCTCCGCGTCTTCCGACGGGGAGCGCATTTTCTCCCTCCGTCCGCATCCAAGCCCTTCCGAACGATGTTTCCCCAATACAAGACCTTGAACCTGCCGGAAATCGACCGTGAGATCCTCCAATTCTGGAACGACGGAAAGGTTTTCGAAAAAAGCGTTTCCGACCGCGACGGCCGCCCCGATTTCGTGTTCTACGAAGGCCCGCCCTCGGCCAACGGCCTGCCCGGCATCCACCACGTGAGGGCCCGTGCCATCAAGGATGCTTTCTGTCGCTTCCGAACGATGCAGGGTTTCCGCGTGCAGCGCAAAGGCGGTTGGGACACCCACGGCCTGCCCATCGAACTGGCCGTGGAGAAAGAATTGGGCATCACCAAAGAAGACATCGGCAAGAAGATCACGGTCGAGGAGTACAACCTCCGTTGCCGCGAAACGGTGATGCGGTACAAAGACCGCTGGGACGACATCACCCGCAAAATGGGCTA
>JBEIJQ010000078.1:0-13917 GCA_040380145.1 Lewinellaceae bacterium
CCCGTTCCAGCGGAACTTGCAGCGCCACGGCGACTTGTTCCGGTGTAAGGAATCCCGATTCCAGCAAAAGGGCAATAGAAATACTTTCTTGTTCGGCTTTACCTTCGGCTTTACCTTCGGCTTTACCTTCGGCGATGAAGTGTTGGGCAAAGATGTCGTGCTTGCTCGTGGGATATGTCTCGAGGATGGTTTGGAAGATACCGGGCATGGCTTGGAGCGATTTTTTGATGATGGGTTGAAGTTTGCGCAGTTTGGACAAGGTGGTCAGCTGGTGAAATAGGATCCACCGCACCCTGGAGTCGGGGGATAAAGTCCAGATCCGTTCGATGATCTTGGTAACCGCTTCCTCTCGAGGGGTTGTGCCAAAGTTGCCCAAGATGGCCAGAACAACGCTTTCCGCAGTTTCGAGTTCCAAGATGAATTCGTACGGGACGTCATGCAAATATAACTCTTCATAACTGAATTTCACTCTCTCCAAGGGCTTTTCCTCGCGGATACCCGATCTTTTTCTTTTGTTTGCGTTCAAAAAAATCGCGAGTTGGGAAACCCGCCTCCGGTGGCTGCGCTGAAGCACGATGTAGTATTCCAGCATCCGAAGGGCAAACCCTTTTTCCTTTTTCAGCTGGAATTCGACGTGCAGCAGGCCTTCTTTGCCCTCCACTCCTTCGTCGAGCAAAACCAACATGTCCGTTTCGTGGTCGAGCGTTGTCTGGACCCTAGTGGGCGCCATTTGGATCAGCTCTGGTGGATGGGGCAGTTTCTTGCCTTGCAGTTTCATCACCAGTGCGAGGGCACCGCTCCGCAAAATGCGGTCGTAGTTGTTCGGCATAGTGTGTTGTTTTTCGGTTTTCGGATCAGATGTCGCCATATATATCCCTTTTTGGTGCCTTTCGGTAACCGCTTTCGGGGATTTTTTTTACCAAAATTTTTTTTTCACCTTTCTTTTTTTCTCAAAAAAAATATAAAAAATTGAAAAACAGTATTTAGCATAATATTGAGATAAAGACGGCAAAAAATCGTCCGCCTGCCTGGACCGATGCAGCAAAGGTTGGCAGACATGCCCATTCGAAGCTTCGCGCGTTTCTTATTTTGCGTATCTTTGCGGCCTCAAACCGTTGTTTTTTTTACCCCAAAAAATCACTCCCTATGCGCAAAAACCACGAAATTGACTACCGGATCGTCGGCGAGGAAATGCAGTTTGTCGAGATCGAGTTGGACCCTCAGGAAACCGTGATCGCCGAGCCTGGCAGTTTCATGATGATGGACGAGCCTGTGCAAATGCAGACCATTTTCGGCGACGGCTCCAATCCCAACCAGGGATTTTTGGGCAAGTTGTTCAGCGCCGGCAAAAGACTGCTCACGGGCGAAAGCCTGTTTTTGACTGCTTACACACATGCCGGACAAGGCAAAGCGCGCGTGAGTTTCGCCTCGCCCTATCCGGGCAAGATCATCGCGATGGATCTTTTGCAACTCGGCGGCAAAGTCGTTTGTCAGAAGGACAGTTTTCTTTGTGCGGCCCAGGGTGTTGCCGTGGGCATCGAATGGCAGAAAAAACTCGGCACGGGCCTGTTCGGCGGTGAAGGCTTCATCATGCAGAAAATGGAGGGCGACGGCCTCGCCTTTGTGCACGCCGGCGGACACGTCCACGAGCGCACGCTCCGTCCCGGCGAGCTGCTGAAAGTGGACACGGGCTGCATCGTGGCCCATACCCAAGACGTTGATTTCGACATCCAGTTCATCGGCGGCGTGAAAAACGTGCTGTTCGGCGGCGAAGGTTTCTTTTATGCCACTCTGCGCGGGCCCGGCAAAGTGTGGCTCCAGACTCTTCCGATCAGCCGATTGGCCAGCCGCGTGCTTTCGTACGGAGCCGCGGGCAGCCGCAAGGAACAGGGCGGCATGATGGGCGGATTCACCACGATGTTCGACGGCGACGGCTTCTGATGCCCCGCACGACCCTTTTTTGCGGGCATACTCCGCTCAGATGACCAGTTGAACCAACACAACCCTTTTTCGACCTTATGTACAGTATCCAAGACTCCCTGCGCCAAGAGTTGGACGACATCAGATCGTCCGGTCTTTTCAAGAACGAACGCATCATCCTGTCCGATCAGAAAGCCGAGATCGAAACCGCCCAAGCCGGCAAGGTGCTGAACTTCTGCGCCAACAACTACCTCGGCCTGGCCAACCACCCGCGGGTGATCGAGGCGGCCAAGCGCACGATGGACACCCACGGTTTCGGCCTGGCCTCGGTGCGTTTCATCTGCGGCACCCAAGACATCCACAAAGACCTCGAAAGGGCCATTTCCGAGTTTTTGGGCACCGAGGACACGATCCTCTACGCCGCGGCCTTCGACGCCAACGGCGGGGTGTTCGAGCCGCTGTTCGACGAACGGGACGCGATCATATCCGATGCGCTCAACCACGCTTCGATCATCGACGGCGTCCGCCTGTGCAAGGCCCAGCGTTTCCGCTACGACCACAACGACATGGCCGACCTGGAGGCCAAACTGCAGGCCGCCTCGGCCTGCCGCCGCCGGATCATCGTCACCGACGGGGTGTTTTCGATGGACGGAACCATCGCGCAGCTCGACCGGATCTGCGACCTCGCCGACCGCTACGGCGCGCTGGTGATGTCGGACGAATGCCACTCTACGGGTTTCATGGGCCGCACCGGCCGCGGGGTGCACGAACGCTGCGGTGTGATGGGCCGCATGGACATCATCACGGGCACCCTCGGCAAGGCCCTCGGCGGCGCTTCGGGCGGTTTCACCTCCGGACGCCGCGAGATCATCGAACTTTTGCGCCAGCGCTCCCGGCCGTATCTGTTTTCCAACACGCTGGCCCCGGCGATCACGGGTGCCAGCCTCGAGGTGTTCAAAATGCTCACCGAGACCACGGCCCTGCGCGATCGGTTGGAGGAGAATACCCGTTACTTCCGCGAACAAATGACGGCGGCCGGCTTCGACATCAAGCCCGGCGAACATCCCATCGTGCCCTCATGCTGTACGATGCGCCCCTGGCCCAGCGTTTCGCCGAGCGGCTGCTGGAAAAAGGTATCTATGTGATCGGCTTCTACTATCCGGTGGTGCCCAAAGGACAGGCCCGCATCCGGGTACAGCTCTCCGCCCTCCACGAACGCCATCACCTCGATCACGCCATCCGTTCGTTCGCCGAGGTCGGCCGCGAGCTGGGCGTGATTTCCTGAAATCCCTGACCGAAACATGCGCGCCCAACATTTTTTTGTCGCTCTGCTGTTCGCGGCAGGAATGATGCGGCCTGCCTCCCTCTTGGCCCAGCAAATGGATCTTTGGCAGGGAGTGGGCCTCACGGCCAAGCTCGGAAAAGGCTGGTCGTTCACCCTCGAAGACCAGGTCCGTTTCGACCTCGACGCCCCCCGGTACAGAAGTTCGCTGCTGGAAACGACGGTGCGCAAAAAGGTATTTCCCTGGCTGCGCCTCGGCGTGGGATATCGCTTGCGCCTGAATCCAAACGAATGGCAGCACAGGGCCCACTTCGACGCCCTTTTCTCCTGGGGGCCGAAAAAATTTCCCCTGGAATTTCGCGGCCTTTTGCGCTACCAATACCAATGGCCTACCTGGGACAGTCCCGCCGCGATGGCTTTCCGCCAGCGCATCATCGCCAGTTGGGATGCGACCAAGAACATCCACCCGTTCCTGTACTTCGAAGGACAACTGCGCTCGGTGGCCGACGGCCCGGCCCTGTTCGACCGAACCCGCAGCGGGGTTGGGGTACAGTACGATATATCCAAGCGCAACTCTCTGGAGCTCCTTTACTTTTACCAAGCACCGTTCAACCGCGAAAACCGCGTCGGCACGCATGTGATCAGCCTCGCTTTCGAACTTTCCCTGGATTGGTCCAAACCCGAAGGCCCCAAGCCCGAAGGGCGTTGATTTTTTCTTTTTCATAAAAAAAAGAAAATTTTGACGAAAAAAATAGATTTCATTGGTTTACATTTAAGCAGGTGAAAGGAATTGATCCTGCATGCCGATCGGCCTCGGCCGTCAAGAATTCCCTGGCCGAACCTCTTTTTCACAACCCGACCGCAACATGGGCGACAAGAAAATCAACATACCTGAAAGTTTGCTCAACGCCGGGCTATCGCCCCAAGAGGAGCAATTGGAGGTCATTCCCAGGAGCCAGCGCCTGTTCATCGGCCTGCCAAAGGTCAACCACGACTTGGAAAACCGCATCGCGCTCACGCCCTGGGCGGTACGGGTGCTCACTTCGCAGGGGCACCGCGTAGTGGTCGAGAGCGGGGCCGGCGTCCGTTCCTATTTTTCCGATCACGAGTATTCTGAGGCCGGGGCCGAGATCCAGCACAGCCGTGAGAAGGTCTTCGAGGCGCATATCATCATTCGGGTGGCGCCGCTGGAACTGGAAGAGATCGCGCTGTGCCACCCCAACCAGATCGTTATCACCCCGATCCACCTGCCCACCCTGTCGGCAGACCACCTGTTCAGGCTCAAAGAAAAAAGGGTGATCGCCCTGGCCGTGGATTACGTCAAGGACACTGCGGGAGAGTTCCCCTTCGTGCGCATCATGAGCGAAATGGCGGGCATCAGCGCCCTGCAGACGGCCGCCGAACTGTTGACTGTTTCCGGCGGCGGACGCGGTGTGCTGCTGGGCGGCATCACTGGCGTTCCACCTGCGAAAGTGGTGATCCTGGGCGCCGGCATCGTGGCGGAATACGCCGTTCGGGCCGCTCTCGGCTGCGGGGCGGAAGTCCGGGTGTTCGACAACCATGTGCGCAAACTGATGCGCCTGCAGCACAACATCGGCCGACAACTTTACACTTCCACCATCGATCCTTATGTACTGCGGCACGAATTGCGGGACGCTGATGTGGCGATCGGGGCGATGCATTCCGGGCACGGCCGTACCCCTGTGGTGGTGAGCGAGGACATGGTAGAGCAGATGCGGAAAGGTTCGGTGATCGTGGATGTGAGCATTGACCAAGGCGGATGCTTTGCCACCTCCAGGCTCACCACCCATCAACAGCCGACTTTTCGCGTGTGCGACGTGATCCACTATTGCGTGCCCAACATCGCCTCGCGGATCCCGCGAACCGGCTCGGCCGCGTTCAGCAACATCCTTTCGTCGCTGTTGTTCCGGGCCGACGAGACCAACGGCATGGAAAACCTCGTCCGGCAATCGCCCGGTTTGCAGAACGGGGTATATGTGTACAAAAATTGTCTCACCAACGAGTACATGAGCCAGCGTTTCGGCATGAAATACACGGATCTACAGCTTTTGTTGGCCAGCAATTTCTGATGCGATGAGCGACGACCACTACATGGCCGAGGCCATTCGGCAGGCCAAAGAAGCCTTTGCGGCCGGCGAGGTGCCCGTGGGCGCTGTCATAGTGGCCAACGGTCGCATCCTCGGACGGGGCCGCAACCAGACCGAGCTCCTCCAAGATGTGACAGCGCACGCCGAGATCATCGCCATCACCGCCGCGGCCGGTTCGCTCGGCGCCAAATACCTGACCGACTGCACGCTCTATGTGACCTTGGAACCGTGCGCGATGTGCGCCGGGGCGCTTTTTTGGTCACAGATCGGACGCATCGTGTACGGGGCCTCCGACGAAAAACGCGGGTACAGCCTGCTCTCGCCCTCGCCGCTCCACCCCAAGACGCAAGTGACGGCCGGTGTGCGGGCCGATGAATGCGCCGAATTGGTACGGGCTTTTTTCCGGGACAAAAGGGGTTGAGCCCGGGCGCCGCTGCCAAAACGCTTCGCCCATGTTACTGATCCTGCGCCCCCTCAACCTGTTCATCGTGGCCCTCACGATGGGGGCCGTTCGCTGTTGCGTGATCGCTCCGCACACACCGTTTTTTCGGCTGGGACTGTTCGATTTCGCCGTCTTGGTTTTCTGCACGATGGCCGTCACCGCCGGCGGCAATGTGGTGAACGATTGTTTCGACCACGCACTGGATCGGATCAACAAGCCCGACAAGACCTGCATCCCCGATCGGATCTCCTTGGCGGGGGCGTGGCGGCTGTACGCATTTCTGGTCGCCATCGGCTTCGTGGCGGCGGCCTACCTGGCCGGAAAACATGGGAACTGGGCTTCGTTGGCGTCGTATCCGGCGGCCGTGGGCCTGCTCTGGTTTTATTCGGCACACGCCCAAAAACGCCCCTTGCTCGGCAACCTGATCGTGGCCGCTTTCTGCGCCGCCGTGGTATACCTGCCGCTGTGGGGAGAAAAAGAGGCTTGGGCCGAAGGCCCGCATTGGACGATCATGCACCTGTACGCCGGCTTTGCTTTTTGGAGCACCTTGGCGCGTGAACTGGTCAAAGACATGGAAGACGAGGAAGGCGACGCCTCGGCCGGTTACCGCACGCTGCCGATCGCTTTCGGGGCCCAAACCGCTTCGGTATGCGTGGCGGTCGCGCTGGCAGTACTGCTGGCCGGACTGTTGCTGGCATTTGGGTGGTCGCTGCGCCACGGCGTTTTTCCCGCGGCCAAACCCGCTTGGTTTTTGATCGGCGCGGCGGCGGCGGTCGGCTTGTTGGCCTACTGGCTCTCTCGTCCCGCGCGCGGCAAGCGCGGCCTAGGGCGGTTCAGTGCCGCGCTCAAAGCATTCATGGGCTTGGGGATCCTTTGGTTGCTGGCCGGTGGAAACGGGTGAGGGGCCGGGATTTTTTTGTGGGAAATATTTTTTTATTTTTTTGATAAAAAAATTTGTTTTTATTTATTTCTTTAAAAAAAATAATAAAAATACATCCCAAAAACTGCCTCACTGCACGGGCTCCGACAACGCTCTGAAACGGTTGGGATAATCGGAGATCAGCCCGTCCACGCCCCAATCCCTCAAACGCCGCATATCGGCGATTTCGTTGACCGTCCAGGGAACGATGCGCATGTTGAGGTCGTGCGCTTTTTGTACTTCGTGCTCGTTCACGAGGGTGTAGAGAGGACTGTAGATCGGCGGAACGAATCCCAGCTGAGAAAGTTGAAATTCCATTGGCTTTTCGTTTTCGACCAACAGGGCGCAGACCATTCCGTGGTCCATTTCGTGCAAAACCTGCAAAGTGCGCACGTCAAAAGATTGGATGCAGGCGAATTCGCGGATGCCAAGCGCCACCACTTCTTCGTGAAGGAGTTGGACGAACAGTTCCGGGGCGGGCACCAGACCCTTGAGTTCCCATTCCGGGCTGCACTTGGTTTCGATGTTGAACCACGGCATGGGCCGGTGGTGTTGGCGGCAAAATGTCCTCACCGCCTTGACCACTTCGCGCAAAAGTGGTTTGTGCGCAGGCCGGGGCAGTTGGTCGGTAAAACGGGGATGACCTTTTTTTCCACAATCGTACAAACGGATGCGGTCGTACGGCAGCGCGTACACCGAAACGGTATCCTCCGAGCCGATTGCGCTGCCGTCGGGACGTGAGCAGATTTCGTGTGAAAACCATGGCTCGTGCGAGACCACGATCTGGCTGTCCGCCGAAACGACCACATCCATTTCGAGGGTCGTAGCGCCCAGATCGAGGGCGCGGAGAAATCCCTCCACGGTGTTTTCGGGCAGCAGGCCGCGGGCGCCGCGATGGCCTTGCAGGTCGAATTCGGGTATCGGCGGCGGAGGGATGGGCATGGCGCAGCAGCTCAGCAAAAGGATCGTCAGCGATGGGACACGAACCAACCGCAGCATAATCTTAGGCCTTGGATTGTTCTTTGACCCAGGCGTCTTTCAGTCCAACGGTCTGGTTGAACACGAGCCGTCCGGGCCGGCTGTCCGGGTCCGCACAAAAGTAGCCCTTGCGGAGGAACTGGAACTGTTCGCCGGCTTGGGCGGCGGCCAGAGACGGTTCGACCCGGGCGTCGGAAACGATCACGAACGAGCGGGGGTTGAGCATTTCCGTGAAATCGCGGTCGTCCACGGCGGCGGGGTTTTCTTCCGAGAACAAGCGGTCGTACAGGCGCACTTCGGCCGAAACCGCTTGCTCCGCCGATACCCAGTGGATCGTGCCCTTCACCATCAGCCCGCTGGTGTCGTTGCCCGAACGGCTTTCGGGCACGTAAGAACAGCGGAGTTCGGAGATTTCGCCCGCTGCGTCCTTCACCACCTCGTCGCAGCGGACGATGTAGGCACCTTTCAGGCGCACCATGCCGCCCGGAAAAAGCCGGAAGTATTTCTTGGGCGGATTTTCCATGAAATCCTCTTTTTCGATCCAAATGGTTTTCGAAAAAGGCATGGTCCGCGAGCCGGCGGAGGGATCTTCGGGATTGTTTTCGATCTCGACCTGCTCGACCTGTCCGTCGGGATAGTTGGTGATGACCAATTTGATCGGTTCGAGAACGGCCATCACGCGCGGGGCCACGCGGTTGAGGTGATCGCGCACGCAAAATTCGAGCAGCGACACATCGATGATATTTTCGCGGCGGGCGATGCCCACTTTTTCGGCGAACAAACGGATGGCCTCGGGCGGATATCCGCGGCGGCGCATCCCGGAGATCGTGGGCATGCGGGGGTCGTCCCAGCCGTTGACGAGGCCGTTTTTGACCAAGAGCAGGAGTTTGCGCTTGCTCATCACCGTGTAAGTGAGGTTGAGCCGCGCAAATTCGATCTGTTGCGGACGGTACAGGCCCAGTTCGACCAGAAACCAATCGTACAGCGGACGGTGCACCTCGAATTCGAGGGTGCAGAGCGAATGGGTGATGCCCTCGAAGGAATCGCACATGCTGTGGGCGTAATCGTACATCGGGTAGATGTGCCAACGGTCGCCGGTGCGGTGGTGGTGCGAATGCTTGATTCTGTACATGAGCGGATCGCGCAAGTGCATGTTGGGCGAAGCCAGGTCGATTTTGGCGCGCAGCACGCGGGAGCCCTCGGCAAACTCGCCGTTTTTCATCCGCTCGAACAGGTCGAGGTTTTCTTCCGGCGAACGGTCGCGGTAGGCGGTGGGGCGCCCCGGCTCCATGGGAGTGCCTTTGTGCAGGGCGATCTCCTCTGGCGTGGAGTCGTCCACATACGCTTTGCCCAGCTCGATCAGGCGGACGGCGTGCCCGTACAGCCGATCGAAATAGTCGGAGGCGTAAAATTCGCGGTCGTCCCAGTCGAAGCCCAGCCAACGGACATCGCGCTTGATGGATTCCACATACTCGGTTTCCTCGGTGGCGGGGTTGGTGTCGTCGAAACGCAGGTTGGTCATGCCGCCGTACTGGCGCGCCACGCCGAAGTTCAGGCAGATGGACTTGGCATGGCCGATGTGCAGATATCCGTTCGGTTCGGGCGGGAAACGCGTGTGCACGCGCTGCTCGTACTTGCCCGTCCGGTTGTGTTCCTCGATGATCTCTTCGATAAAGTTCAGGGAGCGCTCTTCCATACGATCGTGGTCTTGTTCGAGTGTTTTTTTATGGGGGCAAAAATAGGCAAAAAAGGCCGAAAACGGGATTTTCGGGCCGTTGGACGGATTTCGGCCAAGTTTTGCGAAATTTGCGCGGTCCGATCGTCTCAAAAATGTTGAACCCCATGCGCTTTGCCCGTTTTTTTCTCTTTTTGTCCGCCCTTTCTTTTTTTTCCTGTGAAAAAGAAGTGGATTATGACCAGCTCATCACCGATTACCTGGCCGACAAAAACATCTCAGGCGCCGTCCGGACGCCCTCCGGCCTGTATTATGTCGTGCAGACGCCCGGCAACGGGAGTTTTCCCACCGCTTCCAGCACGGTGCTGATCAATTACGTGGGCCGACTGCTCGACGATCGGGTGTTCGACCAGAACAACAACATTTCCTTCGGGCTCGGCAATGTCATCCCGGGCTTCCGCGAAGGCTGCCAACTCTTCAACCCCGGCGCCAGCGGACTGCTCATCATGCCGCCCTCCCTCGGATACGGCAACCAAGCCGTCGGAACCATCCCCGCCAATTCGGTGCTGGTTTTCCAAATTGACATGATCGATATCCTTTGATGTCCGCCCATCGGTAGAAGTGGCTTTTCCCTGGCCCGAAAAGGCGTATTTTGTAGTTCTTTTTCCCAAAAACAGTTTGCCCTATGTTCCAACGAATTTCTTTGTTCGTGCTCTTGTCAATGGCGAACGGCCTGTTGTCGGCCCAGGTACCCACTGCATACCCCGCCCGCATGTGGGGCGATTCCGCCCACGCGCCTTTTTTGCACGGCGTGGCCTCGGGCGATCCGACCGATTCCAGCATCGTGCTCTGGACCCGTGCCACTCCGGCACCTGGACAAACGGGCGGACTGGCGATCGATTGGGAACTCGCGCTCGACACCGCTTTTGCCCAGCTCGTGCGCAGCGGCAGCGCATCTGCCGACGCGGTGGTGGACTGGACCGTAAAGTTCGAAGTGACCGGATTGCAGCCCGACACCCGCTATTTTTACCGCTTTCGGACACCGCTGAACGACTATTCCGCGATTGGGCGCACCAAGACCTTTCCCGCCGACAATTCCTCGCCGCTCAAGGTGGCCGTGGGCTCTTGCAGCAGCGTCTATTCCGGGTTCTTCAACGCCTACCGTCGCATCTCCGAGCGCGGTGACCTGGACTTGATGGTGCACCTCGGTGATTATGTGTATGATTTCGTGGACGAAAACGAGGAAATCCGCGTGCCGATCCCGTATCCCGTGGAGCCGGTTTCGCTGGCCGAGTGGCGCGAGCGTCACAAATACTACCTCTACGATCCCGATCTGCGCGAAATGCGCCGCATGCAGCCCATGACGGCCATTTGGGACAACCACGATGTGCTCAGCGATACCATCGCCAACGCCGTGCAGGCCTTTTGGGAATATCTGCCCATCCGCAAGCCGGATGTTGCCGACCAGCTCCGCATCTACCGCACCCTGCGCCTGGGCACGATGGCAGACCTGTTTCTGCTCGATGTGGACCTATACCGCCGCCGCGATACCCTCGCGCCCGGCGAAACCTCCATTCTTGGCAATATCCAGTACGATTGGCTGACCGATGGGCTCTCGCAGTCCACTTCCAACTGGCGGATCATCGGCAGCCAGTGCATGTTCAGCCTCTGGTCGGTGCTGGGCCTTCCGCCCTTGTTCCCCGCCGGACAAACGGTGTTCGATCCCTCCGCTTGGGACGGTTTTCAACTCGACCGCGCCCGCCTGCTCAACCACCTGCAGGCCAACAACATCCAAAACTGTATGGTGATCAGCGGGGACGCCCATATTTCCATGGCCGCCGACTTGGCGATCACGCCCCTCGACAGCATGACCTACGACAGTGCCAGCGGCTACGGCTCGCTCGGCGTGGAATTTTTGCCTTCCAGCATCACCCGCGGAAACCTCGACGAGAGCGGCATTTCGCCCAACAACGCCAACGCCCTCGGCCAGCTCAGCCTGAACGTCAACCCACACCACCACTATATGGAGGTGGTACAGCACGGTTATGGGCTGCTCACGATCATTCCCGACAGCATCGTTGCCGAATATTGGTATTCCCCGGTCTTGCAGGTGAGCAACTCCCAAGTGCTGGGCCGCCGGATGGTGGTCCGCAACGGCGAAAACCGCTGGGCGAGGGAATACCTGCCCACGGGGATTTCCGAATCCGTTGCACCCGGTTCTCTGCAGCCGGTCGTTTACCCCAACCCCGTCGTGAACGGCGAGTGTTGGGTGCGGATGCCCGAACGCGCCCGGGGGGACTTTTCTCTTCGCCTCGTGGATCAAGCGGGCCGTCTGATCTTCCAACAACACCACCAAGCCGTCAACGCGTCCGGCACACCTGTTTTCCTGCGCCTGCCCGCTGGACTGCCCGCCGGAAGTTACGTGCTGCATTTTTCGAACGCTCAGGGAAAAGGCTCTGCGTCCGTGTTGGTGAAGTGATTTTTCGGAAAAAAGCTGACACGACCGACCGTTGCTGACCCTTCGGCCCATACGCCTGCACGAACTGGCGGATTACCTCGCCTCGGAGGAATACCGCTCGGGGCTCTGCGTGCCCATCTCGCGGATACGGGCCGAGTCGCAACTGCGCAATCCTGCCGCCCGGCCCGATGACGCGGTGCTGGTGCTGGCCCATTGGGACGGCGTGTTGATCGGCTATGTCGGGGCCTTGCCGGGCCTGTTGGGCAATTCCGAAGATCCCGTCCGCGTGGGTTGGCTGAGCTGTTTTTGGATCCACCCCGGCCAACGCGGCAAGGGAGTGGCCGACCGCCTGCTCGACGAAATGCTGGGACACTGGCAGGGCCGCGTGCTGATCACCGAGTTCACGCCCCAGGCCCAAAAGTTGTACGATCGCAGCGGCAGGTTCCGGCCCGCCGATACGATCTGCGGGCAACGCGCCTATCTGCGGCCCGACCTGGCCGGACTCTTGGCCCCCAAAAACGATTTTTTTGTGCGCACCGCCTTGTTTTGGCGCGCCCTCGATCGTCTGCTCGGCTTTCCATGCCGCATTTGGTTGAGGGCTTGGACGCCCCAGAAAATGCCCGCCTTCGAATACCTTTCCGCCTTGGACACCGAAACCTGGGAATTCGTCCGGGCCCGGCAGGGTGGGGGAGTGGGCAGCGCGCACACGGGCCGAGCTGGATTGGATCGTGCGTTCGCCTTGGTTGCATTCCGCGCCAGAAAAGGACGACAACGCCAAGCGGTACTTTTTTTCTTCTGTGGCCGGGGATTTCCGCTTTTTTTCCATCAAAATTTTGGGAAAAAAAAGAGAAACCATCGGCTATCTGATGCTCTCGCTGCGCGACGGGCACCTTCGCGTCCTTTATGCCTATTTCGACGAGGAAAATGCCCCGGAGGTCGCCCAAGTCTTGGCTTGGCATTGCTGCAAACTGCCCGTTGCCCACCTGACCGTTTTTCGGCCGGAGACATGGCGATTGCTTTCGCAGATGCCGCCCATATTTTTTCTGAAAAGAAATTTCCGTCGCCCTTTTCTAAACGGCCGCGATACCGGCGCGGAAAGCGCCTTCGACCGTGTACAGGACGGGGTGGCGGACACGGCCTTCACCTGATTTCGAGCAAACAACACCCGATCAATGGAACGACACCTGCAAAAAGCCCATCCTTGGCACGGCATTTCGCCCGGAGAGGAAGCCCCGTACAAAATCGCCTGTTTCATCGAAATTGTACGCGGCGATACCGTCAAATACGAGATCGACAAATCCACTGGCTACCTGACCATCGACCGGCCCCAACGTTTTTCCAACGTTGCGCCGGCCCTGTACGGCTTCGTGCCCCGCACTTACTGCGGCGACCTCGTGGGCGAGTACTGCGCCGAACAGAGCGGACGCCCCGTGCAGGGCGGCGACGGCGACCCGTTGGACGTGCTGGTGCTGACCGAGCACCACATCCCGAGAGGCGATATACTGGTCAGGGCCATTCCCATCGGCGGCCTGCGCATGATCGACAAGGGCGAGGCCGACGACAAGATCGTTGCCGTGCTCGAGGGCGATGCCCTCTACGCCGATGTGCACGATATCACCGACCTTCCCGTGGGCGTATTGGAAAAACTCCGCCATTATTTTCTGACCTACAAATTGGCGCCCGGCTCCACCGAACAACCCGTGGACCTCGCGGCCGTGTATGGCCGCGCCGAAGCGCACGAGGTCATCCGTCGGAGCTTGGAGGATTATCGGTTCTGCTTTGGGTGAGGGTGGTCAAAACACATCCTAACTGCCGCACCGAGATACCCAAAATTCAAAATCCAAAGAGATTTGAAAGGCGTCTTTGCACATCATTTACTGAGCTCGACTTTTCAATTTGCTCTTTTGAGGGCACAAATTCAAATTTCAGCTCCAGTTTTGATTATCCCAAAATTGTCATTAGATTTTTTTGATCTGCTCAATTTGAGTCATTTTTTGATTTTTTCAATGGTAGCGTTTGGGCGTTTCGTGAGGTGGTTTGTTCCTGAATGGGCTTTCTTTTTCTTATTCCAAAAAGAAAAAGAAAACAAAGTAAATCCCGATCAAATCCGGCGCCAGCGCGGGTCTTTTGTTCGC
>JBEIJQ010000079.1:0-13846 GCA_040380145.1 Lewinellaceae bacterium
CCAGCCAACAATTCCGCAGAAGGGCTTCAATTTTCCTTGACGATCTACCCCGTTCCATTCTTCGAGCTTTTCCATCAGTTTGGAACGGGTCCATTTTTTTGTTTCCAAAATTTGCCGGACCCCGTTCAGCGCTTGCAGGCGATTGGCGCGCAGCAGGGGGGGTGTTCAGGTTCAACACTTCCGTGATCTGTATGCCCCATTCTTCTTGCGGGCACTTGATATCTCCGGTATGTAAACCATAAGAAATCTCGGCCCGCAACTGGGGGCCGAACAAAGGCAGGGTGACGTCCGCCGAGCCCTGCGATTTGTCGCAGTGCGGTTGGCCATTGATATTGCCCGGACAGCAGAGCACCATGTTCGCGTAATCGAATTTGCGGTCCGGGTGACGGGCGCGGGCCAACAGGTGCGCGATCTTGGATGTTTCGGCCTCGTTGGGATCTTTTTTGGAAAGGGGGATCCGCCTCATGCAGAACGCACAGATGTGCCCCTGCTCGGCCAAGAGCGCCTGCCGCAAATCTGTGCTGGGGGCATAATCCGCGCCGGGGGTTTCCCGGTACGCTTTCCAAGACTCGGGCTCGTTGGCGGGGTTTTTATGGATGGGGATCATCTACGGCCTCGTTCAAAAAATTCAACATGGCCTCGGCCTTGGACAATTCGGGCAGATGTTCCCCCAGTTGCCCGCGCATTTGTTCCAACATTTCAGCGGCCTTTCCGTACTCGCCGAGATCGATGAGTTCGAAGAGGGCCGCCAGTCGTTCTTCGACTTCGGGCGATCGGGGAACCACGCCCAGCACCGCTTGTATGATGGTGGAGGCATCCAGCCCGTAGGTTTGGATTTCTTTTGCCGTATAACCTTTTCGTGCGTCAAAGCCGAGCTGGATTATTTTGTTTTGGCCGTCCGGCGGAATGCCCGTCATGACCATCGGAGCATGGGAGGTGATGATGAACTGAAGTTTGGGGAATGCGTTTTGCAAACCTTTCACTACCAGCGCTTGGAGCGAGGGGTGCAGGTGCAGGTCTATCTCATCGATCAAAACGGTCCCCTCGGTCAGCGCGCAGGCCTCGGCGCCATAAATGCCCTTGTTCAGCAGCATGCACCGGAAACCGAGGTCCATCGCGATGTTCACCAGTCTTTTCAATCCGTCCGACAGGTTGCCGGTATCCACTACGCGTCCATCGGTGAGCGTGTAGAACACCTTTCCTTGGATGGGGCGGATCTCGGCTTTTTCGATCACCCGGCAACCGTTCGCCCCCAGGGCATCCGAAAGCGCTTTCAACACGCCCCCGATTTCCATCTCCCCGGTCTGGCCTTCTTGCAGGGCCAGCAGTCTCAATGTCCAGTATTTCAAGAACCCATCTCCCTGCAGGCACTCGAAATAGCCGAAGGACGGTTTGTGTGCATATTTTTTGAAAACCTCCGCGCCGAACCGTCTCGGTTTGTGGATATCGGCCGTGGAAAAACTCGTGAAAAGAGGCAGCGCCCGTACTTGGCGGCCTTCTTTGAACATACTTTTCAAAAGATCCTTGCCGAGCGTGGCAATGGGCTTCAGGGGCGTTTTCAAAGTGGCAGCCTTGGGGGAGTTCAGTTGCAAGATGCTGCGGGTGCCCAACCACTCGAATTCGATCCGGACGGGTTCTTCGTTGGCGAGGCCTCCGTCGGCCCAAACGATGCGGAAATCCTCTTGCGACAAACCTTGGAACCGGGTGTTTTCATCGCTGAAACCGGCAAAAAAAGATCCCAACGCGGCTCCGATGGCCCGAACGATCGTTGTTTTCCCACTGGCATTGTCGCCGATCAGCAGGTTTGTTTGTTCTGAAAACTCCAAGTCCAGGTTTTCAAAGCAGCGATAATGGCGAAGGGAAATTTTTTTCATCCGACTATCGGGGGCCAATGTGTGCAAAGGAAATTTTTTTTGGACAAAGTTACAAGAGAAAAAAGCAATCGCTCCATGGTGCTGACCACCGCTTCCACCTCAAGCAGTCCGAAAAAGCCCTCATCCTCGCCGTGGACGGTGTGAAGGGCCTCGCCGGCGCCTACAGGGTGCTGCAGGAGGTGCGGGGGAACTGCGGGGAGTGAAGCATATTTTTTCCGAAAAAAGCCTCATCCCCGACGGTCTTTGACCGTTACCTTGGACGGGTTGCGCTGATCGGATTCGATCAGGCCGTCGCGGAGGCGCACGACCCGGTGCGCGTGCTCGGCGATGTCCGGTTCGTGGGTGACGAGGATCACGGTGTTGCCCTTGGCCTGGATGTCTTCCAGCAGGGCCATGATCTCGATGGACGTTTTGCTGTCGAGGTTGCCCGTGGGCTCGTCGGCGAGGATGATGGAGGGGCGGTTGACCAAGGCCCGGGCAATGGCCACGCGCTGGCGCTGGCCGCCCGAAAGTTCGTTGGGCTTGTGCTCCACCCGGTCGCCCAGGCCGACGGAGCGAAGGGCCTCGTAGGCGCGGTCGAGCCGCTCGGAGCGGGAAATGCCGGCGTACACCAACGGAAGGGCCACGTTTTCGAGCGCGCTGAGCCGCGGCAACAAGTTGAAGGTCTGGAAAATGAATCCGATCTCGTGGTTGCGGATGGCCGCCAGTTCGTTGTCGGACATGCTCCCCACATCGTTGCCGTTGAGCAGGTAGGTGCCGGAGGTGGGCGTGTCGAGGCAGCCCAGCATGTTCATCAAAGTGGACTTGCCCGAGCCGGAAGGCCCCATCAGCGCCACATAGTCGTTGCGCTCGATCTGCAGCGACACATCCTGCAGGGCGTGGATTTCCTGGGAGCCCATGACATAGGTCTTGCGCAGGTTTCGGATGTCGATGACGTTTTCCGGCATATTTTCGGGAAAAAAAAGGAGAGGGACGGGCGTTGTCCGAATTTTTCCACAAATTAAACAAGAATTGCTTTTGTCCGCAAAAGAACGGCCCTTTACGGGGCGAGAAAAAACAAAAACATTAACTTTGGCCACCCAAACACTCCACCAGCACCGAGCCGGCCTTATGAACCCCTCCCCGAACAAAGTGCCCTTGCGCCACATCGCCATTGCCGGCAACATCGGCGCGGGCAAGACAACCCTTTGCAATCTGCTCGCCAAGCATTTCAATTGGGAGGTCAACTTCGAGTCCACCGACGACAACCCCTACCTGAGCGACTTTTACCACGACATGCAGCGGTGGTCGTTCAACCTGCAGGTGTATTTTCTCAACAGCCGTTACCAGCAGATCCTCGACATCCAAAAGGGCGACAAGACCGTGGTGCAGGACCGCACCATCTATGAGGACGCGCACATTTTCGCGCCCAACCTCCACGATATGGGACTGATGGCCGCCCGGGATTTCGAAAACTACTACACCCTCTTCAAAACGATGACCTCGCAGATCCGCCCCCCCGATCTGCTCATCTACCTGCGCACCGGTATCCCCACCCTGGTGGACCACATCCAAAAGCGCGGCCGCGACTACGAGGGCAGCATCAGCCTCGATTACCTGCGCCGCCTGAACGACCGGTACGAAAACTGGATCGGAGGGTATGTGGAAGGCAAATTGCTCATCTTGGACAACGACAACCTCGATTTCGAGGCCAACAAAGAAGACCTCGGTCAGGTGATCGACAAGATCCAGCGCGAGTTGTACGGACTTTTTTAGTGGGCGGGAAAAAAGGGGGAAGTGTCGGCGGTGAAAGACCCGGTTTCACCTTCTTGGTTTGTTGACCAAGAAGGTGGGATTCTCAGGTTGTCCGCGCCGAATGTCCATTCAGAAAGTTTCTGGAGTCGGCAGGCTCGAATCAATAAGTGTCTTTAATGCCCGGCATCATTCCGAACGAGTTCTTTTCGTCGAAAAAATGGTCCAGGTCGTAGATGATCAGGGTATGGCCTTTTTCCGACCATTTGAAAAAATGGTGATAAGGGTGCGTTTCGTGCATTTGCACATGCAAAAACCAAGTTTTAGAAGAGGAGAACAACCCTTGCATCAATTTGGGCAGGTCTTCGGCACGGGCAAGGGAAATACCCCCCACTTCCAAAAAATCGAGGCGGATACCCCTGATCGTTTTGCCGCGAACCATCCCCCAGGCAAAACTATCTCCCACAACGGCACGATGTACTTGGCCGGGATGTTCTCTGGATTTCCATTCATAAATTTCTTGTTCGTCGGCATAGAGTCCCCCGTTGTCCGTCAGCGGTTGGTCGGATCGCAGGTAGTATTTTTCCCAAAAAGGAAACCGTCCGATGATCAGTTTATCCAATGGATAATCTTTGAAGCGCAAATTTTTTACAAAAATCGGATGTGAATTGCCGTTCGGAAATCCAAGAATGAATTTGGCCCCAAAATCTTCTTTGAGAACGACTTTGGCCTTTTCGATGATCGAACTGAAAACGCCCTTTCCTCGGTGTGCCGGATCGGTGGCCGTCCAACAACTTTGATAGGCGATTATTTCGCGTCCATTTTGAAAAAAACGATGGGGGATAAAAGCATTGAATCCCGCCAATTCTCCTTGCGAGAATGCACCAAGGTAAACAGGGTGGAGTCCCGAACAGGTTTGAGTATTGCCCAAAAAACCGGACAAACTCATAGAGGTTCCGTGTACGCTGTTGAGCAGCGAAACAAGGGCATCGTCGGGTACGATGGGGCGGATTTCCAACAATCCAGGCATAAAAGGCCTATTGGTTTAGGGTTTTGAAAAAAGCGTGGACAAAATTATTGACCAAATAGTCTTCGTGGGATCCATCGCTCACATACAGGTTTTTGTCCTTGAACCGAACATGGTTGAAGTGATGGACACCTTGTTTTTGCCAGGGATGATTTTTGGGGAGAAAATCCTCCGTATGTATTTTTTCAACATAAGCAGCGGGAGAAAGTTCCTTGATCTCCAAAAGCGAAACTTTTTCGCCGTAGGTTTTGTGGCAGTCCTGGGCCAACCGAAAAAGTCCCTTGCCCTCGACCTGAAAGGGCGTGCCGGCCGAGCGGGAAATGCGCTTGTCCGTTGTCAACGGCGAACAAGGATGCGGTTCAAAAGCCCCATCGAGTTCCGGCGCAAAAAACAAGTGCAGCCGATATTCCAGATCGGTCGCCCAAAGATAAACGCCTTCTTCTCGAAACAAAACCGAGGTGTCCAGAAAAGACCCCTCCAACAACTTTCGATCTTTTTGCCATCCCAATGGAAAATCAGTCGCCCGATAAAGCCAAACGGCGCCCGACTCGTGGGTTTCGGGGATCATCCAACAGGTGCCGTTCCGCAAAAAAACCTGCGGATAGGACAGGTGGAACGGCTCGTCCAACACCAGGCCGTGAAAGGTCCAATCCTGTAGATCTGCGGTACTGTATGCAATGATCTTGCCGAGTTCGAACTCGCGCTGGCGTTCCAAAAAAAGGTACAACCGATCTTCAAATACCAACAAAAACGGATCTGCCAGCGTATGGGCATGGAGTTTTTCCGTCCGGAAGTTTTTAGCGGAAAACAGTTTCACCAAGGTTTCTTGGCGACGGTCTGTTGGGCCGCCCTCAAAGGAAAACAATGCGGAAGACCAAACACTTCTGTGGCGAAACAATTTGTCCAACATGGTTTAAATATGGGGTTTGATCCAACGGTCCATAAAGGCAGATGCCTTTTTTTGAAAAAACTTTTCGAACAACCAAGCGATGATGAAAATCATCGGACAGGCCAGTGCCAAGGAAATGCCCCAGGCCATGTTTTGGGCGGCGCCCCAATAAAAAAAGAACAGCAAGACAGGGTAATGCACCAGGTACAACGCATACGAGATCCCTCCGATTTTTTCAAAAGGCATCAGAAATGCTCGAACCGCGTCAATAGCTCCTCGGGGGGCATTTATGAGGGGGAAAAAAGAAAACAGCGCGGCGACCAATGTCGAGCGGGCAATAACGGACAGCGTCCCGTCGGCCAAAGTCGTTTTCGCACAGACCGCCAACAGCCCCAAACCAATGAAAACAACGGCGATCGTTTTTGCGCGATCCTTCCAACCGGAAAATTTTGCATCGCGGAACATGAAAAAGTACATCGTGGTTCCGAAGACCGCCCCGAAAAGCCAGTCGCTCAAAAAAGGCAATTCTACCTTTGCCAAGGGAACCGCTCGATTCACATAAAAAATCGCAAAGATCAACCAGCTGGTCGTCACAAAATATTGGGAAGGACTCATTTGGAACCCTTTTTGGCCGGAGGCTTTCAAATAGCCTATGTACGCACCGACCACCCAAGGCCAGTAAAGAGAGGCCACATTGCCCGGAAAACTGTGGATTCCCCACCCAATGGCCGGTGCGGCCGCCAGCAAACCCAACAGGACACTGGCCGCCAACATCCGCTCCCAACCAAAACGCTGTATTGCCTTCCAAAGAAAAGGAAAGGCCAGATAGTAAACAATTTCATACGAAAGAGACCATAGTGGCGGGTTGGTCGGAAAAGTCGGAAACCATGCCCCTTTCCAAATATCCCCCAAAAACAGCAAAGAGGATAGGGTTTGGACCACATCCATTCTAACCAAGAACTTGGCGTATTCTCCGGTCAAAGCATTGCCCGCCCATATCAACGACGAGCAAAGCAACAGGGTGACCACCAATGTCGGATAAATACGACGAAAACGCTGGTAGGCGTACATTTTGATGGATCGTCGGGAAGAAAGGTCCTTGCCATGAAAACTGTACGAAATGCTGAATCCGGAGAGAAGAAAAAAGAAAATAACGGCCTGATGCCCATAACCGCACAGCAGATTGATCAAGGGGGCCCAAAGGGGAAATTTGGCCGCAATGTCGAAGATGTCGTCGAGGTGAAACAAAAATACATGGAACGCCGCGAAACCACGGGCGGCTTCGACGATGCGGACGATCGGTTTTTTCTGAATGGGGTCCATCGGACATTGTATTTCAATGCGAAACAAACGGCACTTGATCTGACTGTTGGCGAATTTTCATTTGCCGGCTTTGCGGGCCAAAGATAATCAACCGGGGGGTTTGTCCCTGATATTTTCACCTTGCCGGCAAAGGAAGCACGGACGCTTTCTCGCAGCAGCGGCAACTGCCGCTGAGCGGGGCGTTCAGGATACGCAGTTGAAATCCATTCTTCGAGAGCCTGCTGAAAACACGCGCCCCCGCGCCTTGATTTTTTTTGAAATTTTTTGTTTCAAAAAAGGCAAAATCCCCTACCTTTGTGGAAATTTGCCCTTTGGAGGCAAAAGACAACCGCAACCCGAGCACGCCATGGATCCCGAACAACCATCCCCGTCCCAGCAGCACGCGCCGCAGAGCGTCTTGGTGGCCAAGATGTACGAAGACTACTTTTTGGACTACGCCTCGTATGTGATCCTGGAGCGCGCCGTGCCCAGCATATACGACGGACTGAAACCCGTCCAGCGGCGCATCCTGCACAGCATGAAGCAGATGGACGACGGCCGTTACCACAAGGTGGCCAATGTCATCGGGCAGACGATGCAGTACCATCCGCACGGCGATGCGGCCATCGGCGAGGCCCTTGTGAATCTCGGCCAAAAAGACCTGCTCATCGATTGCCAGGGCAACTGGGGCGACTACCGCACGGGCGACGGCGCCGCGGCACCGCGCTACATCGAGGGACGCCTCACCAAGTTCGCCCTCGAAATCGCTTTCAACGCCGACACCACGCACTGGCAGTATTCCTACGACGGACGCAAAAAAGAACCCATCAACCTGCCCGTCAAATTTCCCCTATTGCTCGCCCAAGGGGTGGAAGGCATCGCCGTGGGGCTGTCCACCAAAATCCTGCCCCACAACTTCATCGAGCTCTGCAAGGCCAGCATCGACATCCTGCGCGGCCGCGATTTCACGATCTATCCCGACTTCCCCACCGGCGGCACGGTGGATGTGGGCGATTACCGCGAAGGCATGCGCGGCGGCCGGGTACGGGTACGCGCCCGCATCGAACAACTCGACAAAAAAACGCTCACGATCCGCGACCTGCCTTTCGGGGTCACCACGGGCAACCTGATCGAAAGCATCGTCAAGGCATCCAACAAAAACAAGATCAAGATCAAAAAGGTGGTGGACAACACCGCCAAGGATGTGGACATCCGCGTCGAACTCCAACCGGGCATCTCGCCCGATGTGACCATCGACGCGCTGTACGCCGTCACGGACTGCGAAGTGAGCATTTCGCCCCTGGCCTGTGTGATCGTGGACGACCGCCCGCGCTTCCTCTCGGTGCACGAAATCCTGCGCTTCAACACCCAGCACACCAAGTCCCTGCTGAAATGGGAACTGGAAAACGAACTGCACGAACTCACGGAAAAATACTTTTTCGCCTCCCTCGAAAAAATATTCATCGAAAACCGCATCTACCGCGACATCGAAGAGTGCGAAAGTTGGGAAGAGGTGCTGGCCACCATCCACCGGGGCCTGGCCCCCCACATAAAGGACTTCGTACGGGAAGTGACCGACGAAGATGTGGCCCGGCTCACCGAGATCAAGATCAAGCGCATTTCCAAGTACAACTCCTTTGAGGCCGAGGAATACCTCCGAAAACTGTCGGACCAACTGGCCCAGGTGCGCCACCACCTCGAACACCTCGTGGACTACGCGGTGGATTACTTCAAGCGCCTGATGGAGAAATACGGCAAGGGCCGCGAACGGAAAACCCAGATCCAGGCGTTCGACCGGATCGAAGTGCAGGCCGTGGTCGCCAACAACACCAAACTGTACGTCAACCGCGCGGAAGGTTTCATCGGATTCGGATTGAAAAAAGACGAGTTCGTGTGCGACTGCTCCGACATCGACGACATCGTCGTGTTCCGAGGCGACGGACAATACCTCGTGACGCGCATCTCGGAAAAAGCCTTCGTGGGCAAAGACATCCTGCATGTGGGGGTCTGGAAAAAAGGCGACGACCGGACCACCTACAACGCCATCTACACCGATGGCAAAACGGGCACGTCCTACGCCAAAAGATTCCATGTGGACGCCGTCACCCGCGACCGCGAATATCCGCTCAGCGGCAAGGAGGACAACCCCGGCAAGATCCACTACTTTTCGGCCAACCCCAACGGCGAGGCCGAGATCGTGGAGGTGCAACTGTCGCCCGGATGCAAGGCCAAGCACAAACTCTTCGAGTTCAATTTCGCGGAACTCGCCATCAAAGGCCGCGCCTCGCAGGGCAACCAAGTGACCAAATTCCCGGTCCGGAAGGTCAAATCCAAAAAAGTCGTCGGCTCCACGCTCTCCGCCCGCAAGATCTGGTACGATCCGGCCACGGGCCGACTCAACACCAACCAATACGGCAACCTGTTGGGCGAGTTTTCCACGGGCGACCACATCCTGGCACTGTACAAGGACGGCAGCTACGAATTGACCGATTTCGAACTGACCAACCGGTACGAACTGGACAAGATCCTTTCCGTCTGCAAACTGACGCCCGAAACCGTGGTGTCCGCCCTGTATTGGAACGGAGCCAAAGAAGCCGCTTTCGTCAAGCGGTTCCGCATCGAAACGAGCAGCCGCAACGAACGCTTCTCCTTTTTGGCCGACAACGAGCACAAGGACACGGCCCTCGTATACGCGGGCACCGCCGAACGCCCCCGCATCGAGTACAAAATGAAGATGAACGGCAAATCCATGACGGGCATCCTCGAACTGGCCGAGTTCACCGACATCAAGGGCTGGAAAGCGATCGGCGCCAAGTTCAGCACCTCCAAGGTCGCCTTCTCCAAAGAAGTCCCCGAGGAACCTCAGATCGAGATCGTCATCGCCCGCCCGACTCCGACGCCCGAACCGCCCGCAACGCCGCCCGACGAAAAACAGTTTTTCCGCCCGGGCGATAGTTTGGAGTTGTTTTGAATGAACGGGGGCAGATGCCTTTTGGCTCTCGCCCACCGGAATCCCGGCACATCTTCGGCTATTTCGTGCCGTCCCTCCTCATTCCCCCCCACCCACCCCCCAACATGGACATCACCCTGCGCGAAGCCCAAGACACCGTGCACGAATGGATCAACACCGTCGGCGTGCGTTATTACAGCGAACTCACCAACCTCGCCGTGCTCACCGAAGAGGTGGGCGAAGTGGCCCGGTTGATGGCCCGGATGTACGGCGAACAGTCGTTCAAAAATCCCGAACAGGCCGCCACGGCCCGCGAAGACCTCGCCGATGAAATGGCCGATGTGCTCTTCGTCCTCCTTTGTCTCGCCAACCAAACGGGCACAGACCTCACCGAGGCCCTGCGCAAAAACCTCGACAAGAAAACCCGGCGCGACAAAGACCGGCATGCCAACAATCCCAAGTTGGGCGGTACGCCGAACAGTTGACCCATCTGCCGGCAAAAAAAACTGGTTCCGCCCCTACTCCGTGAGCGCTGCTCGGGAGATATGGTTCGAACCTTTTTCAGCGATCACTTTTTCCTCCGCACCCACTTGTCCAGCAATCCGTCGCTGATGGCGCTCAGTTCGGGAGAGATGCGCCAATACTGCAGGCACAGGAGCACGAGGACGCCGAGGATACCGGAGCGCAGCGCAATGTTCAGCAACGACCAGCCGGTGTCGGGCATCAGCACGCAGAGGATCCAACCGGCCGCCAGCAGGCCGGTCACTTGGGCCGTGCCACGGGTGAAAGGCTGGAGGCCGTACCGATACCACAGAAAAGCGAATTTGACGGCGTTGCTGAGCAGCAGGGCCAGCATCGTGCCGATGGCAGCCCCTTCGATCCCGAATGCGTGGATCAGGGGAATGTTGAACGCCATGTTGACGATGCCCGTGGCCAAGGTGGCGTAAAAGTTGAACCGAAAATAGCGGGAGTAGATCAGGATCTGGGCGTTCACACCAGTGACCATGTCCACCAAACGGCCGAGGCCCAGCCACAGCACCACCCATTTTCCCTCGAGATATTGGTCGCCCTTGGGCATAAGCGCGAAAAGATCGTCGATGGAGCACCAGATGCCCAAGAACATGAAACCGCCGGCGATGTACTGGTTGAGCGATGTCTGCCGGTACAGTTTGCCGATAGCATCCAGGTCGTTGCGGTGCCAAGCGTCCACGATGGTGGGCAGGACGATTTTTTCCAGTGCCCGCTTGGGGATGTCCACCACATTGGTCACAAATGAAGCGATGCTGTAAACGCCCGTCTTTTCCAAGGTGGTGAGCGTTCCGACCATAAAAATGTCTATGCGCACCAACAGGACCGAACTCACCATGCCCAGGACATTGTAGCCCGCGAAACCCGCCATTTCGCCCAGCAGGCGCTTGTTGAACAGCCGAAAATTGGGCCGCAGATCCAGCATCTTCAATGATCCGAGATAGGCCAACAGTCCACAAAAAACCAACCCGAAACTGGCCACCATCAAATTGATGTAGGCGTCGAACGAAATGTACCCGCCCGCATACAGGAGACACAGCGCCACGGTGGACAGTTTGATCAGGATGTTGTTGAGGATCGAGGGCACCACGATGCGTTGCGCGTTATAGCAATAGGCGGTGAGCAGGGCGTTCAGCGTGGTGAGGCCTGTCAACGGTACCAGGAACACGAGGTACCTTTCGAACAGCGGGTCCATGGCCGCGTAATTCTCCCAGATCCCGCGCCCGAAAAGCCACAGGAAGAGCACGAACAGCAAAAAGCCCGTTGTGGGGATGAGCAGCAGAAAGAGCAGGAAACCGTTTTTTTCGTGCTGCCGGAAATGCGGGTAATAGCGCAGGGCCAGATCCGCCGAGCCGAGGATCAGAAAGGGATTGAGCATCGCGGCGGTCTCGGTGAGGAACTTGGCGATGCCCAGTTCGCCTTTGGTGAGGGTGGCAGGATAGATGACCAATACGCTGACCATGCCGATGAGCACGCCCACATAGGAGACGATGCTGTCCTTCAACCCCTGCCTGCTGATGACGCCCATACCTTTTTTGCGTTAAACTTTCGTTTCTTTGCGTCAAAGATAGGCTTTGCCCCCCAACCGCGTCCCATGCCCGCGATCCCCGTCACCAAAACGTTTTTTCCGCCCCTGGAAGAGTACCGGGCCCAACTCGAACGGGTCTGGGCCAGCGGCTGGCTGACCAACCGCGGCGAACTGGTGCAGGAACTGGAATCCAAACTCTGCGAGCACCTCGGCGTTTCGAACTGTTTGTTCGTGAACAACGGTACGATCGCGATCCAACTGGCGATCAAGGCGCTCGGTCTGCAAGGGGAGGTCATCACCACGCCGTTTTCGTATGTGGCCACCACTTCGAGCCTCGTGTGGGAGGGCTGTACGCCCGTTTTCGCCGACATCGACCCGCGCACCCTCTGCCTCGACCCGCGCAAGGCCGAGGCGGCCATCACGCCCCGCACGACGGCCATTTTGGCCACCCATGTGTACGGCATCCCCTGCGATGTGGCGGCCTTCGAGGACATTGCGCGCCGCCACGGACTGAAAATCATTTACGACGCCGCCCATTGTTTCGGGGTGCGCCACCGCGGCCGAAGCCTGTTCGATTTCGGCGATGTGTCCACGAGCAGTTTCCACGCCACCAAGATATTCCACACGGGAGAAGGCGGCGGATTGTTCGCCGGCGATCCCGAAGTGCGGCACCGGCTGTATTACATGCACAACTTCGGCCACCACGGGCAAGAAGCCTTTTGGGGCGTGGGCATCAACGCCAAAACGCCCGAACTGACGGCGGCGATGGGACTGAGCGTGCTGCCCCACATGGACGAGATCGTTTCCGTGCGGCGGACCGTCAGCGAGCGCTACGACGCCGAACTGGCCGGCCTGCCCTTGGCGAGGCCCGAACTGCCGCCCGATACCGAGTACAACTACGCCTACTATCCCGTGCTGTTCGAGAGCGAGGCCGCTCTGCTGCGGGTCCGGGACGCGCTCAACCAGCGGGAAATTTTCCCGAGGCGGTATTTTTATCCGTCCCTGAACACGCTGCCCTACCTGGAGGTACGGCAGCCGATGCCGGTCGCCGAGGACGCCGCTTCACGGGTGCTCTGCCTCCCCCTTTATGTGGGCCTGACCGAGTCTGAACAGACGCTGATCGTCTCTACCATCCGTTCCGAACTGCGCGGCGTATGAACGTTCACATGATGGCCGACGAGCGGTTCATCGACGACTTCATCGAAACCGCCGAACTGGTAGCGCCGGGCGGCAACCGATACCTGATTCAATGCACGGGGGCTTCCCCCGAAAAGGTGCGCCATCCGCTGGCCGAACCGGCCCCCGTCGGTTCGAAGGTCTTTCGCCGCGCACTCGGGGAATTTTCGGCCCCGCGCGACCGCTTCTTCGTACACTGGCTGTCGTACGAGGCCTGCCGCGTCCTGTTGTCGCTGCCCCCGGAAGCCACGGTGGGCGCGTTTTTCTGGGGCGGAGATTTCGTGGAAGGACCGATCGCTTACCACCGGGAACACTTGTTTGCGCCCCTGACCCGGGCCTATGTGGACCGCTACGAGGTGTTTCCCGATCCGCGCCGGCACGATCGGTGGCGGAAAAAGATCGGCGCGGTGGCCAATCGCTTGGTTTTTCCGTGGAAAGAGGCCGCGAGGCTGAAACTGAAACGGCGCGCCATCGCCCGCCTCGACCTGTTTTGCCACTTCAATCCGCACGATTTCGATTTCGTGCGCCGCCATTTTCCGACCCGGGCCAAATTCCGGCCGTTTTTTTACGGGGCGGGCTACGATGCCCTGCCCGCGGGCGTGGCCGAACCGATCCGCGACGGCCGGACACGGCTGCTGTTGGGCAATTCGGCCACTTCGACCAACAATCATCTGGACGCTTTTGCCCTGCTGGAAAAAATGTCCGCCCGCGATCGGCTCGAGATCGTCTGCCCATTGTCGTACGGAAACCCGCGCTACGCTGACCACATCGCACAGCGGGGCGCGGAACTGTTCGGATCGGCCTTCCGCCCGCTGCTGGGGCTGCTGCCGAGGGAAGAGTA
>JBEIJQ010000080.1:0-13828 GCA_040380145.1 Lewinellaceae bacterium
CCGGGGACAAAGGTCAGGGACTTAGGATGGGGCCGGTTCAGTTGCGCTCGGCCACGAGGATTCCCGCGACCTCTTCTGGACGAAGGGCCAAAAACAAGCGGCCCACCCGCAAGTACAGTGGGCTGCCCATCGGAGCGGAGCGGACGATCTCGATTTCTTTGCCCGGAAGGCAACCCATTTCCAACAGTTTCAACGAAACGGCGCTGGCGGACAAACGCCCGATCACGCCGATGTGCCCCATGGGCAGTCGGTCGGCGGGCATCAATGGTTGCTGATCGGTGGGCATAAGATATGAGGGCTGCTTATTTGGAACCAATCTAATTTGTTCGACAAACTTAAAGCGAAGTTCCCCAATCTTGGGCGTGCCCGCACATGATTTTAATCATAGAGGCTCCTTTTGGCCCCATTTTACCTATCATTAGGTAGAAAAACGGTTTTGAGTGGCGGCTTAGCTTGCCCCCAGCGGGCGACACTAAAAAATGGGTTTCCGCGTTTGGGAAAAATAGGTGAATTTTGTCGCCTTTCGTTCCGCCTTTTTTTATCCCCAGCGAACAAACAGTTTTATGCGCCGATCGATTTTCTTTCTTTTTTTCCAGTTCTCCCTGTTTTCCCTGACGGCCCAAGATGCCCGCGAGATGCACATCGGCAAGCCCAATCCCAACAAGGTCGTCGAGTTGCAGGAAAACATCGCGGAGGTTCGGGACATTTACCGTCGGGCAAGGGTCAAGGTGGTCAAGGAATTTTACCGGGCCGATAGTTCGGCCAAGCCGCAGCTGGTATCCAAGACCTGGGTTTCCCCAGAGGGAAGGATCACGAAAAAAGCTTTTTTCCAAGGGCGCGACACGCTGGAAGTCAACGATTTCTATTATAATCCGAACGGTATGCTGGCACGCACGGTCAACCGCACCAGCGGGATGGCCGAAGGCGTGTTCGTCACCGATTACGCCTACGACGAACGGGGAAGATTGGCTACCGTGAAGGGATCCTCGCCGGTCGCCGCCACCGGACCGCGATTCAAATCGGCTTTTTCCGAGGTGTACGAATACGACGGCCGAACGGGGCAGATATCTTCCGTGACAAGAACGAGCGGGTTGCGGGAAAAATTCGTTTTCAGCACGGATTCGGCCTCCAACCAGTTGTTCAAAGCCTGCTACCGGCTCCCCAAAGATTCCGATTTCATCGCTCCCGATCTGAACCCGCACACTTTTTTCGTGTTGACTTTCGACCGAGAGGGGGAAATTTACATGAACGAATGCTACGAGCAAGGCGAACTGGTGTTCTGGGGAGAATATGTCTATATGGGCCCAGGCCGCTACATGGCCACCCGCACGCGCGAACTCCCCTACCCTCCCGTGCGCACCAATTATACCTACGCCCCGATCGGAGTTTTGACCCAAATCCAGAGCACCGACGGGAGCTTGGTGACCTTCGAATACGAGCAGTACAAATAACGCTTCGGTCCTACCGAAAAGGATCAGAGTTGCCCGTCCAAGAAGTGTTTTTTGCCCCGGTAGCGCACGGCGATCTCGTACCGGCCGTCGTCGCCCAATCGGCTGGACAGCACCTCGGCGTGCAGGAACATTTCGATGGCCGAGGCAAATCGGGTCCGGATTTCTCCGGGAAGTTCCCGTAAATCGTCGGAGCAAAAAAGCACGCTGCCCAACAGTGTATTGACCGTCAGCAAGGTATGCCGCTGCAACTCTTCGAGGTGTTGCCCCTGTTCGCGGAGCACCACCACATCGGGGTCCACCCGAAAGGCGCGCCCGTCCAAATGCCGCCGCGCAAAGGTGTTGACCAATGATTGTCGGGTGTCGAGGCGTTCCCGTGCGCCCAACCATTTGAGCAGGCGGTGCTCCCAGCGCAGGTGCACATCCGGGCCGATCCGACAATAATCTGCCCGGCCGAAAGCAGTGCCCAAGGGAACCCCGCAGGCCAATATGCGCATCGGACCGGCACACTCCCGCAAAAATTCCATGGCGTCATACATCATCTGCCCGCTGTTTTTGTCGGATGGAGGCGCCAGGGCCGCGGCAAAAAGAAAATCCAGTTTGACCAACCCATAACCCCATCGTTCGCGGATCTGCCAAAGGACGGCCGCGAGGTATTCGCGGACTTCTTTGCGGTAAATGTCCAAAGCGAAGTACCGACCTTTCCAGTAGGGATTGTAACCCACGGGCAAGGGCCTTCCTTGGGGGCCGCGCAGGAACCAGTGGCGGTTTTTCCGGTAAAGTTCGGAGTTTTCGGCGGCCACGAACGGGGCCAACCACAATCCCGGCATAAAGCCCTTGTCGCGGATCTTGGCGGCCAAATCGCCCATTCCGGCCGGAATGGCTTTGCGGACCGCTCCCCAATCGCCGGTCGCTTCCTGCCAGCCATCATCGATTTGGAAGACCCAGTCCGCCGATTCGGGTCGGCGCAGTTCTTCGGGCAGATCCGCCCGAAACAGATCCAGGGCCTCGAGGTTGCCGAGGATTTTTTTCTCGTCGATGTCCGTGAAATGCCGGTACCAACTGGTCCAGCCGAGGATCTTGCGGGCCGGGGAGCGGGCCGGCGTTTCTTGTTGCCGGAACCATTCGTCCAACAGCGGCTCCGGCGATCGGGCCTCCCCCGTCCAACATTCGAAAGCTGGAAAGGAATGCTCCAATTGCATGCCTTCCAGGATTTTTTCCACTCTGCAGATGCCCTGTTCGGGAAAATGGCGGATCAGGGTCATACCCGTGCGCTCGAGTACCCCGCCGATGAACCGGACGTGGCCACCGGCGCTCTCGACATACGAATAAGTCCAAGCGTGCAGGGGCGCCCGAGGGTTTTCGCGCACGGCGCGGTAATCGCCGAGGCGTTCCGCGAAAGGCCGCAGCACCCAAGATATGTCCGGAATGCGCTCCGAAGGGGAAAACGAGCGGGTTTCCGTCCAACTCTGGTAGCCGTTGCAAAAAATCCGGTCCGTGGGCGCGTAAGACATCTCGAATTCCACCACCAAACGAACGGATTGGACCGTCCGCTTGGGATGCAACATGATGGAATACCGGCAGCAACCGGCGATCCCATTGCGGGCCATGGTCTCCTGCTCCACGGAAAAATCGGCGTACAGCCCCTCGTGAAAGGTCATTTTACCGGGATCCAGTTCGAGCGACTGGTCCTCGTATCGGAGCAGGGCTTTGCGCAGTTTCATCTGAACGGTCGTTGGAGGAGCGTCTTTTTTTCGAAAAAATCAGAGCACCAGTTCCAGATCGATCTGCCGACGCTGCAGGTCGGCCGAAAGGACTCGTACCTTCACGGTATCGCCCATGCGCAGCACGATCCCGGAGCGCCGCCCCTTGATCCGGTAGGTTTCCACCTCGAAACCTTCTGGCATGCGGTCGTAGGTGATGCGGCCCTCGCAGAGGGTATCGGTCAGTTCCACGAAAATCCCGTGGTCCGCAATACCCGCAATCACCCCGGGGAACACTTCTCCGATGCGGCCCTGGATGAACTCGACCTGCTTGAACTTGACCGATTCCCGTTCGGCTTCCATGGCCTTCCTTTCCTGCACGGAAATGTGCTTGCACTGTTCTTCCAGCTCGGATTTGTTGGCCCGGAAGATCCGCCCATCCAGGTTTTCGGCCAGCAACCGGTGCGCGATCACGTCGGAATACCGGCGGATCGGCGAGGTGAAGTGGCTGTAGTGCAGGAAAGACAGTCCGTAGTGCCCGATGTTGTCGCTGGAATACACTGCTTTGGCCATACAACGGATCGCCTGTTGCTGAAACAGTACCAGATCGTCGGTACCGGCGGCCTCCTTCATCAGTCCGTTGAGCGATTGGGCCACCTGCTGGGGCGAGTCGATCCGGAGTTTGTATCCGAACTCTTTGACAAAGCGCGAAAGTTCCGCCAACCGCTCCATGTCGGGCAAGTCGTGGATGCGATAGATGTAGGGAATGTCGGCCACGCCGCGCTTGGCGGGCGCGTTGTAGATGTAGCCGGCCACCTGCTGGTTGGCCAACAGCATGTACTCTTCGACGAGCAGGTGCGCGTCCTTGCGCTCCTTGACATAGACATCGATCGGTTTGCCGGTTTCGTCGAGGCGGAACTGCAGTTCGGGCGCTTCGAAATTGAGGGCGCCGGAGTGCATCCGTTCGGCCCTTTTGGCCTTGGCGATGTCGTTGAGGTGGCGCAGTTCGGCGGCGAAATCGCCAAGGCCGGTTTCGATGACCGTCTGGGCTTCTTCGTAGGTGAACCGCCTTTGGGAATGGATGACGGTGCGCCCGAACCATTCCGCGACGATGTTCTTGCCGTCGGGCGTGAATTCGAACACCGCCGAAAAGCACAGCCTGTCCTCGTTGGGCCGGAGCGAACAGACCACGTTCGAAAGCCGCTCGGGCAACATCGGCGCCACGCGATCGACGAGGTACACGGAGGTGGAGCGGCGGAACGCTTCGCGGTCGAGGGCCGTGCCCGGCCGCACGAAATGCGTCACATCGGCGATGTGCACGCCGATCTCCAAGTGGCCGTTGTCGAGCGTGCGGTAGGAAAGCGCGTCGTCGAAATCGCGGGCGGTCAGCGGATCAATGGTGAAGGTGGCCGTGCCGCGGAAATCCCGCCGTTTGGCAACCTCTTCGGGCCCGATGACATCGGAAATACCCTCGTTTTCGACCATCACATCCTCGGGGAAAAGCCAGTGGAAATCGTGTTTGAGCAGGATGGACTTCATCTCGATGTCGCTGCTGCCCGTCTGTCCGAGCACCAACGTGACACGGCCCACAGGGTTGGCCTCCTTGCCGCCGTGCCAGCGCACGACGTGCACCTGCACTTTTTGTTCGGGCCTGGCCCCGGCGGTCTGTCCCTCTTCGATCAGGATGTCCATGGGCATGTTGAACTTGTCGGGCACCACATAGGCCATGCCCCGGTGCTCGCGGTAAACGCCCACGAAACTTTCCTGCGCGCGGACGGCAACATCCACGACGACTCCTTCGGGCTTGCCCCGCGAAGACATGCGCCACTTCACCCGTACGCGGTCGCCGTCGAGGGCGTTGCCCACACGGGTCGGCGGCACGAAGATGTCGGAACCCATCTGGTCCACGATGATGTACGCCGCCCCGGAGCGGGTCATGTCCACCCGGCCCTCGGCCAGATGCCAGCCTTTTTCGGTTTTGGTCGGCACCGGAGAAACCGCGCTGGCGCGGTACTTGCCGTTTTCGTCGCGGTTGAGGAAACTGCGCTCCACCAGTCTTTGCAGGCAGGCCTCCACCGCATCTTTGCTGTTGGGCTCATTGATCATGCGGGCGATCTGCCCGGACGGCAAACGCCGCTTGGGATTCAGTTGAAACAGTTTTTCGATGGCCTGTTCGAGCTGGGCGGCATTGCGCTTGCCCTCTTCGGGTCGTTGTTTCTTTTTCTTGGACATATATTTTTATTTTTTTTAAAAAAAACAGAAAAAAAGTGCCTGTCGGAAAATCGAGATCGGTGCAGAGCAACGGCGTTTCGGCCGAAAAGGTCCGACGGACGGCACGAGAAAAAACTATGGAAACGGTCATTCGGAACCTTCCGCCCGGATGTTGCCGTTGTCGAGGATGCTGAAGCGCTTTACCGTGCCCGTGTTTTCGTCGAGCAAGACTTGGAGGTCCATTTTTTCGATGTCGTCCTTCACGAAGATCTCGAGGTCGCGGCCGATCGAGGCGACGGTGTGCAGCAACCCTTTTTCGGTATAGCGGGTCCCGGCGATGCGTATCCGTTCGATTTTGCTGCCCGAGATCAGGTAGGTCTGCAAAATGTAATCGTTGCCTTCGAGAGCGGCCCTCCACCAGACCACGCCCGCGATCTTGGCCGTCACGGAAAAACGCAGACAGGGCATATACTCGGTGAACTCATCTGGCTCCTCATCGGGATCCAAGACATATTCGGCGAGCAGTTCGGCAGGAAAACCGGTAAAATGCTCCGCAATTTCGTGGTGGGTCTCCGAGGTCAGCACCACGGGAAGTTCGGCGGGCGGAAACGCCTCCAAAAAAGTGGAAAAGGGTATCAAAGCGAAAAAATCAGTGGTTCAACAGCATCGCTCCCAGGACCGCCGCCACGAAGTACGGCACGAGGGTCGCCGCGCCCGCGTAGTCTTTGGCGACGCGCTGTCCGAAAAACAGCATCAGCAGGCTGGCGATGGAAAGCAGAAAGCCCCATTTGGCCAATTCCACCTGCGTGCCGTCCAAAAAGAGCTGGACCGCGCCGATCGCGCACAGGGCACCGGCCGCCAGTTCGAACAGCGTGAGCACGGGCAACAGCACGGGCACGGTGGGGGCCAGAAAGGACTGGCCAAAATGGCTTTTCAGCCAGTCGAGATTGCCCTGGTAGTTGAAGGCCTTGTCGAGCCCCGATTGCAGGAACGTGATCGCGAACAGGACGCAGCAGGCTATTGGCAGGAAGATCATTGGTTTTGTGGGATTTTTGATAAAAAATAGGTCCGGTCGCCCCTATTTGGACTGTCGGATGGCCTCGACGGGATCCATTCGAGCGGCTTGGATCGCGGGCGTCAGGCCGGCCACCACGCCCGTGGCGATGGAAATCCCGAGGCCGAGCAGGATGTTTTCGACGGAAAGATAAACTGGAAAATCGAAAATGCTCGTGGCGGCAAAGGCCGAAAGCCAGACCAACAAGATGCCCACCAAGCCGCCCACCGAGCACAGCACGATGGATTCCACGAGAAATTCGGTCAAAATGAACGCGCTTTTGGCCCCGAGCGCCTTTTTGATCCCGATGATGCCCGTGCGCTCGCGGACCGACACGAACATGATGTTGGCGACGCTGAACATCCCCACGATGATCGAGAAGATGCCGATGATAAAGCCGACCAGTTTCATGCCGCCGAAGAATACGTCAAAGGCTTGGGAAATGATCGAAAGCGTATTGAGCGAAAAATTGTCGTCCTCCACCGGTGCCAGTTTGCGGGCCCCGCGCATAGCCATCGTGACATCGTCTTTGAGCTTTTCGATGGAGCCGCCCTTGGGCGCTTTCACGGCGATCCAAGAGCCCATCGAACCGGCCCGTACATTGGCGAACTTGCAGGCCGAAGTGTAGGAGATCACGCAGGCGTTGTCGAACTTGAAAGGGTTGATCAGGTCGTTGCCGGCCTTTTCGATCACCCCGATGACCTGCATGTAGCGACCGTTCAGCTTGATCTTTTGACCGATCGGGTTTTCGCCGGGACGGAAAAGCGTGGCGGCCACATCGTAACCGAGCAGCACATGATCGGCCCCGCTGCTGTGCTCGGCTCGGGAAAAATACCGCCCCTTGTCGAAAGACAGCGCAAAAAGTTCTCCGTAGTCGTACGTCGCGGCCACCATGAAAACATTGGCGGCGTTGAGGTTGCCGTGCTGCAGCGTTCCAAAGCCCATGAACAGGTTGTAAGCAGTCAGGGAACGGTCTTTAAGCCGTTTTTCCACCTGCAGGAAATCGTCGTAACTGGGATTGGGCCGCCGAGAATACTTCCAATAACTCATCTCCGGATCCTCGCCCCAGGGCTGCTTGTTGATGTACACCACGTCGTCGCCCAATTTTTGGAAACTGCCGCGGATGTTGTCCTCCAGCGAATCGATGGCCGAAAAGACCGCAATGATGCACCAAATCCCGATGGTGATGCCCAACAACGAAAGGAAGGAGCGCAGTTTGTTGGCCAACAACTGTTGGAGCGCCTGAAGGGCGCTTTCGTAAAAAGTTCTGACAAGCAACAGGATGGCCATGGTTCGAAAAAAGTGGAAATAGGTTCCCGAGCACAAAATTACATCAATCCGAGGGCCAAAGCCGATTTTTTTTCCCAAAAAGTAAACCACTTGCCCCGTTTCGGTTGTTTGAGCGAATGAAACCGCCTATGCGGACCCACAAACACCCTCCATTATGGCCACCGTAAAGTTTACGTTCGAAGATCCAGCCATTCCCGAAAAAACGGTCACCTGCGATTCCGACCTTTCCCTCTTGGAAATAGCCGAAGCCAACGATGTGCACCTCAACCACAATTGTGGCGGCGTGTGCGCTTGCAGCACCTGCCACCTGTATGTGTTGCAAGGCGAAGAGTTCCTCGAAGAGATTTCCGACAAGGAAGAAGATTTCATTGACCGGGCGATCAGTCCCCGCTTGGAATCCCGCTTGGGCTGCCAGTGCATCGTGCTGCGCGACGATGCACACATCTCGGTGCAGATCCCCGATCAGCGCCGCATCATCGGGCACGAGCACTGATTTCTTTTTTTATGAGTTTTTTTTAAAAAAAGTAACTTTTTTAAAATCAGTTTTTTAAAAATATTCTGATTCCAATCCCAATCCACTTCATCCCCATGTCTTTTTCCGACCTGCCCATCCACTGGCCCGACCACGAAGATATCGCCATGGCGCTCTACGAGCGTTTCGGCGCCGAGTTCAACGAATCCAAGATCTACCGCATCCGTTTCACCGAACTGTTGGAATGGGTGCTGGAAATTCCCCACTTCGAGGGCAAACGGGAAGAATGTACCGAGGGTCACCTGGAGATGATCCAGGCACAATGGGTGTACGAGTGGAGAAACAACAACAAATAATCCGCGGTACTCCCACGGGCCGCATTCGGTTCAGCGGTTTAAACGGCAGGCCTGCAGCGTGTTCATCAACAGGGCTGCGACCGTCATGGGACCTACCCCGCCGGGCACGGGCGTGATGGCCGAGGCCTTGGGGGCCACCTCATCGTAAGCCACGTCTCCTACCAGACGGGAACCTGATTTTTTGGACGGATCCGGGACGCTGTTGATTCCCACGTCCACCACCACGGCTCCTTCCTTGACCATATCGCCCTTGATGAAACCGGGCGAACCGATCGCGGCCACGAGAATATCTGCGCGGCGCGTTTCGGCGGTCAGATCGGCCGTTTTGCTGTGCACGAGCGTGACAGTGCAGTTGCCGGGGTACCCTTTGCGGGCCAACAGGATGCTCATCGGGAGGCCCACGATGTTGCTGCGGCCCACCACCACGCAGTGTTTGCCCTCGGTGGGAATACCGTAGCGCTCCAACAGCAGCAGGATACCGTACGGGGTAGCTGGCAAATAAGACGGCATGCCCAGCGCCATGCGGCCGAAATTTACCGGGTGGAAACCGTCCACATCCTTTTCGGGCCTGATGGCCAGCGTGATCCGCTCCTCGGAAATGTGCTTGGGCAGCGGTAGCTGCACGATAAACCCGTCCACCTCCGGATCCTCGTTCAACTCCCGGACGATGTGCAGCAGTTCGTTTTCCGAAATGTCTCCCCCGCGTTGCAGCAACGTGGAGCGGAACCCGACCACCTCGCAGGAACGGATCTTGTTGCGCACATACGCCGCGCTGGCAGGGTTTTCGCCCACCAAGACGGCCACGAGGTGCGGAGGGCGTTTCCCTTCGGATACCATCGCCGAAACGGTTTGGGCCATTTCGTTTTTCAGGGTCGTGGACAACGCGTTTCCGTCGAGCAGCAGCATTCGGATTGTTTTTTGGGGAAAAAAGAAAAAGAGCTTTCGGCTCCAAAGGTAGGGGATCGAACAGAAATCGGGGCCCGAAAGCCCAAAATTTAGCCTCTGCCCTCGGCTTTCGTGCCCCTCCGCCGCACATTTTATACCTTTGCGCGGCCGTAAGGCACCCGGATGAAAAACCGTTTCCGTTTGAGGGGATTGATCGGGGCCGTCCTTTTGTTGGGACTGGTCTGGGGATGCCATTACCCCTACACCGCACGACAGGCCCGCGATGCGCGCAAATCGGCGCGGATTTCCAAGGGCGACGGCGCCGATACGGCCCGCCTTTCTCCGACGGTCGCCGCACGGGACACCGCCCTGCTCGGCGGAGCTGCGCCCAAGGCCCAGCCGGATTCCATCGCCAACGCACGGGGGCGGGGCCACGAAAAACCCGTGACAGTGGCGGACAGCCTCGCTGTACGCAGGGACAGCTTGGCGCAAGCGCCGATGGCGTTGGATACCCCGATCACCGATACGGCCCGCTTCAACGGAGTCCGAACCGTTCGTTTGTCGAAGGACAGCGTTGATTCGCCCGTTTCCTATGAGGCCCGCGATTCGATGTGGTACGATCTGGTCGAGGAAAAAATCTACCTCTGGGGAAACGCCTCGCTCTTGTACGGCGAATTGAGCATCAAGGCCGACAAAATCACCGTGGACTTCCGCAACAACCTCGCCACTGCCGAGGGCCGTTACGACAGTCTCGCGCGTAAGCGCGTGGGCGACCCCGAGTTCAAGGACGGCGAAAACGGGTTCACGGCGCGGCGCATCGAATATAATTTCGAGACCAAGAAGGGCAAAGTCTATGAGGCAGTCACCGCCGAAGGCGACGGATTTTTGCGCAGCGCCGATGCCAAGTTCATCGGCAAGGAAAACGGGCAGTTCGAAAACGACGTGGTCTTTTCCAAAAACTGTCTGTACACCACCTGCAACGCGCCAGAACCGCACTTCGGGGTGCGCGCCACCAAAGCCAAGGTAGTGCCGGGAAAGTTGATCGTGGTGGGCCCCTCCTACGTGGAAATCGCCGGCATCCCCACCCCGCTGGCGCTGCCGTTCGGTTTTTTCCCCATCACCCAAAACCGGCGCTCCGGGCTGATCATCCCCCAAGACCTCGAGACCAACCCACAGCTCGGCATCGGCTTCAAAAACTTCGGCTATTACTTCGGCATCAACGACCGCATCGACCTCGCGCTCACGGGCGACATCTACACCCGCGGCAGTTTCGCGCTCAACGCCAACAGCAACTACAAGGTCCGCTACCGCTTCGGCGGCAGCCTGCGCGCCAGTTACCTTTTCCGGCAGTTCGACGAGCCCGAAACCCCGGATTTCCAGCGGCAACAGGAGTTCAACATTTCCTGGAACCACCGGCAGGAGGCCGGCGCACGGCCGAACAGCACTTTTTCCGCCACGTTGAACTTCGGCACGGCCTCCTTTTTTCGCAATGTGAGCAACGATGCAAACAACGTACTGCGCAGCAACCTGAACTCCAACATCTCGTACACCAAGACCTGGCCCGGAACACCCTTCAACCTCGCGATCTCGATGCAGCACAGCCAAGAAGTGGCCACGCGCAGCATCTCGATCTCCTTTCCTGTCGTGGATTTCCGGATCAACCGCATCTACCCCTTCCGCCGCAAAAAACAGGTCGGCAAGCCCCGCTGGTACGAAGAGATCGGTTTCAGTTACAGCACCTCTGTCCGCAACCAGTTGGTGGACAAGGACACCACCTTGTTTTCGCCGCGCTGGTCGGAAGGATTGCTGGACAAACTGCGGTTCGGCATCAACCACGATCCCCAGTTGCAATTGTCGCTCAAGGTGTTCAAGTACATCAATGTCAACCCGTCCATCAACTACAACGAGCGCTGGTACTTTTACCGCGACCGCCGGACCTTCGATCCGACGCTGCAGCTGCGCAGCGACACCACCTTCGCCATTGACGGCTCCATCGCACAGATCGCCAACGATACGACCTTCGGCAGCTTGTCAACCGCCCGCGAGTACGGCTTTTTCCCCGTGCGCGACTTCAGCGCGGGCATCTCGGTGAGCACGCAATTGTTCGGCTCCCTGAAATTCCGTCGAGGACCCTTGCGGGCGGTGCGGCACGTCCTGCGGCCCAACCTGAGCTTCAACTGGCGGCCCGATTTCGGGCAGCCGAGCTGGGGCTACGTGGATTCCACGCTCACCGACACGCGCTACCCCGATCGATACGATTATTACAATTTCTACGAGGGGGCAGCCTACCTGTTCGGCACCGCCGGAACGGGCCAGTCCGCGCTGCTGAACTTTTCTCTGAACAACTCTTTGGAAGCCAAAGTATTTGCGCCACGGGATTCATCCGCCAAGGATGGATTGAAAAAGATCAAGCTGCTCAACAATTTCAGCGTCACGGGCAGTTACAACTTCATCGCGGATTCGCTTCGCCTGTCGCCCATCAACTTCTCCGCCAATACCACCTTCCTGAAGATCGTCAACGCCAACTTCCGGATGACGCTCGACCCGTATGTGTCGGACACTTTGACCAACAAGCGCCTCGACCGTTTTTTGGTGGCCGAACAGGGCACCTTGGCCCGGTTGACCAGCGCCACGCTGACCCTTTCCACGGGCTTTGACGGCAGTACGATCCGGGACTTGTTCAGGGGAAAAAAGGCGGACAAAAAGCCTAATGGAAAGCCCGAGCGCGAAAATCCCTTCCAGCTGATCCAGCGCACCCAGCTCAACTACAACCTCAACCTCAGCCGCCGCTTCGAAAACGGCCGCGACACGCTCAGCATCGTCCAGAACCTCGGCGTGATCGGCGCGCTGAACCTCAGCCGGAATTGGAAACTGGACTACCAGTTCAACTACGATTTCGTGCAAAAGCGCATCGCCTACCCGCAGTTCCGTTTTTACCGCGACCTGCACTGCTGGGAACTCGGCCTCGACTGGCAGCCCGAGCGCCGAACTTGGACTTTCTTCCTGCGCGTCAAGAGCGGCTCGCTGAATTTCCTCAACATCCCCGCGAGGAAGAACTTTTTCGATCCCTTCTGAGGCGGTCGCCGAGATACCGACATCCCGGAAGTCATTTTTTCATTTTACCCAAAAGATACCCACATGCCCCCTACCCCAGCGATTGTTCCGCTCACGCCTTCCGAAAAAAGACAACTCCACATCTATTCAACGTTCATCATGCTGGTGGCGGTCCTGGTTTTGACGGGAATTTTTTTCGTCATGTTCGTCATTCCGGAGGATAAGCCCCCCAGATTCATCTTTGCCATTGTGGCGCCGATCATTCTGCTGGTGATGGCGTATTTTTCCTGGAGATTGTTTCGATTTGCCCAAAAAGGCGTTAAAAACGTCGCCACCGGCAAAGTGAGCGGCAAAAAAATCCATGTGGGCCCCAAAAGCACAATGACGTACGAAATGACCGTGGGCGAGCATGTTTTCAAGGTCGGCGCAAAAGATTTTGACCGCCTGCGCGTAGGTGATGGCGCGGAAGTCCATTTCATTCCGGAAACAGATTATTTGCTGAAAATTTCCCCTGCGACGCTGGCAGACACAAGCGGTTCGGAGCCGACGGTCCTCCAGACACCCGGATACGATGGGCAGCTGGTCGCTTTGGAGCCCGAGGAAAGCGCGTTGATCCGGAAAAAACTGATCGAGGCCTTTTTGGTCCGAACGCTGCTCTTCGGGGTTTTGCTCGCGTTGCCGATCGTTTTCATAGCGATCGTAAATCCCCTGCCATGGGGCGAAACGAGCATTGTTCCCCTGCTCATTTCCGGTGCTGCGATCCCCTATCTGTTGGTGGGCCTGCCGTTGTTGGCCTTTTATTTTTGGCTCAACAAACAAACGGCGTATCTGTATTCGGATTGGAAAAAAGGAGAAAAAAAATTGCTGAAAGAGAAGGTTTTGGACCGTATCACCAGCAACGGCAAAATATATCGATATGGCTCACCGCGTCCGAATGATTCCGAAAAATGGTACCGGACCGGCCCCATGTACTCGGTCCAAATATCCAAGCTCGAAGGCAACTATTTGGACACGGGTGTGCGTTGGATCGAAGTGACGAGCCATGATTTTCAAGCCACCTCCGTCGGCGATGTCGTCACGGTGCGCCTGGCTCCCCTGAGCGAACTCCCTTTGGGCATCGGAGCCAAGCCCTGACCGGAGGAAAGCCGACGTGAAGGCGGACCTGCATGGCCTTCACCGCTTCCGCATCGCCTCGCCGAGGCCGAAAAAGCTAGCAAGCGTGGCCATCAGGCCGAGGGCGGGAAAAACGCTGAGCCACCAGTCGCCGCGATGATCGTAGCCGAGGTGCAGCATGCGGCCCCAAGTGACGGTTTCGGGAGGCAGACCGAGCTGAAAGAACGACAGCGAGGCCTCCA
>JBEIJQ010000081.1:0-13579 GCA_040380145.1 Lewinellaceae bacterium
GAAAAAGAAAGTCCATCAAGGAACAAATCACCTCGCGAACAGCCCAAACGCTACCGATGAAAAAGTCTAAAAAAGGCCAAAATTGAGCAGATCAAAAGGAGTCTAATGACAATTTTGGGTTTATAGTAGGGGAGGCCAACCCAAGAGAAACGGAGAAAATCAAAAGGCAATTTTTTTTCCGAAAAGAAAATAAAAAAGAAACAAAATGTATCTTTGTATTCAGGCAACGGTACATATTGTTTCGACCATGTTTTTCTGTTTTCGGATTTTCGGTGCAACGCCCTTAACTTCTCAGGACCTCCTGCAGGATCTGGTGCGCGTGGATTTCGGGCAGGTGGTCCAATTGCAGGCGGTAGTAGCGGAGCAGGCCGTCCAGCAATCCCCGCCGCAGCGCCGCGCCAAGGGGAGTTTCCAGTACCTCGGCGACGGGCCGTGCTTCGATCAGGGCCAAAGCCTCGGATTCTTCGGCGCCCAAAGCAAGGGCCCCATCGTGGCCCGTCTCGACGAAAATCCCTTCCCGCAGATCGAAGACCGGGGTTTCCTGCGTCCAAGAACCGCCGGGGCGGATGCCGAGAAAAGACGACAGTTTGACGAGGTACCAGACGGGGAGGTTCGCGATGGAGCCTTCCCATTGGTCGAGCAGCACAAAAGATTCGTGTACGAAAACGAACAGGTCGGGGGCTGCGTCGCTCTCGCGCACGGTCTTTTGGAGTATTTCGGCCATGAAAAGCCCCACTGCGCCCCGGATCACCTCGAACGGCACCGATCGGTACACATGGGAGGCCCGGACTTCGCCCAATCGGTTCAGGTCGCGGTCTTCGCGATGGTACACCACCATTTCCAGAAGCGACGTCGGCTGGAAGAGGCTGCCCTTGCTTTTGGCCCGGCTGCTCCGCACGCCGTTGACCATATATTTCCGAAGGCCCCATTTTTCGGTGAAAACGGTCAAAATGACACTGGTTTCCGAATAAGGGATCCGGCGCAATACGATTCCTCTGGTGGTGATGGGTGCGGACATAAAGGGGCTGCTTTCGATCAAACCGGGGCCACGAAACGGCTTTTCGCCCCAAGATACGGTCTTTCCCGAGCCTTTTCTACCGATCGCCCGCCCTGACAACCGCGTTCAAGAGCCGACCGATTTGCTTTCTGGGAAAAAAGCGACACTGCCATTAACTTGTTTTTAACACGGCAAAAACCCGCCGGATGTCTGCCAAAAGCAAAAGGGCATTACATTTGTACAGGATTTCCCCGGAAAAATGGTTGCGATCCCGCACCCTTTTTCGACCAAAAGACAGATTGTACGCCATCCCATTATTCCAAAAATTCAAAAGTTACGCGCCATGACGCTGAACATAGAGCAACAACTGGAACAATTCAGTTCTTATCTGAGAGGTTTCGCCTTCAAACTGACGAAAGACGTGGAGGACGCCAACGACCTTTACCAAGATACCATGGTGAAGATCTTGGCCAATCAAGACAAATTCCACATCGGGACGAATTTCCGGGCTTGGAGCAGCACCATCATGCGGAACGTGTTCATCAACGCCTACCGCAAACGCAAGATCACGAATACGATCTTCGACAGCACCGACAACAGTTTCTATATCGACTCCGGATCCCACGCGGTGCTCAACAAAGGGGAGTCCAACCTCTCGATGGAAGAATTGATGTCGGCGGTGAACTCTTTGAAAGAGGAGTTGAGCACGCCCTTCATGATGTCTTACTACGGGTACAAGTACGACGAGATCGCCGAATCGCTCCAACTGCCCCTCGGCACGGTGAAGAGCCGCATCTTTTTTGCCCGTAAAGAACTGCAGGAGCACGTGCGGAAAATGTTCCTCGTCCGCGAGGGCGCTCGTTGAGCCCAGTTGACGACGGTTTTTTGGGAGAAAAGAATCTCTCTGCCATTTCGGCAGAGAAACGCTTTTATGGAAAATGATGGTCGGGGTGACCGAAATCGGCTATTTTAGCGCGATGGATTTTGGCACGATGTGTGCCATGCCGCTTGAAAAGGGCGACCGGCCCACACCGCACAAAACCCACGACCCATGAGAGCGTCCACGACTTTTTCCCTGCTGCTGTTCCTTTTTCTCGCTCCGGTCCTGTACGGACAAGGACAGTGCCCGGCCCCCATGGGCCAGCGCAATTTCATGATCGCCTATGGCCGTCTGAACGATCTTCCGCCCATCAACCGCAACGGAGAGATCCGACGCTTGGTGCGGAACGAATGCCTGGCATCCTCCCAGATCGCTCAAATGCTCAACCTGTATTATTACGACCAGGAGATCTACGACTTCGCGATCTACGCCTATCCGTATTCGTTCGATCCGGAGCGCTACGACTTGGTGGCCCAAGCGATGCCCAACGCATCCGATGCGGCACGGGTAATGGATTATGTGCGCCGCAATCCCCTGTATTCTCCCGCGCCGCCCCCGGCACCGGTGCCCTCGCAACCGATCTTTTACCCGCAGTATGTGCAGGGCTATACCGGTCGGATCGGTTGCCCCATGCCGATGGGCCCACAGGACTTCGAACTCGCCAAACAGACGCTTTCGTCCACGGCTTTCGAATCCACCCGCTTGGAAGTCGCCAAGCAGATCGCCGGCAGCAACTGCCTGACCAGCAGCCAAGTCCGGGAACTCGTGGGGCTGTTCACCTTTGAAAGCAACCGCCTCGATCTGGCCAAATATGCTTTTTCGAGAACGTACGACGTGGACAATTACCACGTCGTCTCACAGGCGATGGGCTATTCGTCCAGCCAATCGGAACTCGCACAATATGCCATGGCCAATATGCCGGCCAATGCGCCTTATGCGGGCCAGCCCATATACGCTCCCCAGCCGCCCCCCCCCGGGCCGGCCACTCACCAACCGCCCGTACCGCCCTTGCCCGATTACGTGCCGGGATACACAGGCCGCATCGGTTGCCCAAACCCGATGTCGCCCACGGAATACAACCAAGCGGTACAGTCCATCCGATCCTCCAACTTCGAAAACACCCGCGCCGATGTGGCCAAGCAAATCTTCAGGAGCCGCTGCGCCACGGTGGACCAGATCACCGGCATCCTGCGGTTGTTCACTTACGACAACTCACGGCTCGATCTGGCCAAGTTCGCCTATGGATTCACGTACGACATCGACAATTACTTCCGCGTCGCAGAGGCCTTCGAGTACGACTCGAACAAACGTAGCCTGATGGATTTCATCCGCCGGAAATGATCGTCCGATTGGATCGGCACAGCCAAAGGCCCGCCCCGAAAGTTCGGAGCGGGCCTTTGGCGTTCGATCAAGCGCCTCCGTCGCCCTCTTCGGGTTCAGTGGCCTCTTTGGCGGCGGCGAGGCGGTTGATCTTGTCCAGTTCCTTGTCGATGTAATACAGGCTCTGACCTCCCTCCCCGATCAGCCGAATGCGGTCGAGGATGCCCCGGGCGAGGTTTTCTTCCTCGCGCTGTTCGGACAAGTACCATTGCAAGAAGTTGAGCGTCAGGTGGTCGCGTTCTTGGTAGCAAAGATCCACGATGCGGGCGATGGAAGAAGTAACGGCCTTTTCGGAGGCGTACACTTCGGCAAAAACTTCCTGTACGGAGGCATATTCTATCTTGGGCTGCGGGATGGCCGGGGTGATCGCGTGCACATCCATTTCGCCCAGATAGCGGAAAAGGCGGATCATGTGCTGGCGTTCCTCGTCGGATTGGCGGTGGAGGAAGGTCGCGCAGCCCGCAAGTCCTTCGCGCTCGCACCAAGCGGCCCTGGCCAGATATTTGAAGGAGGAAGAACCTTCCACGAGGATCTGCTCGTTCAGCGCGGCTTCAATCGTTTTCGACAGCATAGGGCAAAGAAAAGAGTTGGTTGAAAATGGCCCGGGAGCGCTATTTTTGCGCTTGCGGACAAAGCCCATTTAAAACGATTTTACCCGTCCGGGGGTTCAAATTCCCCGAATCCCATTGTTTCACCGCCATCCCGAAGACGGCACAACCCCGTTTCTCCTGTTTTGATCGTCAACGTTTCTTCCAATTGGACGCTGTTCTTGAAGTGGCTTCTGCCCACTTTTTGGGCCGCTTGTTTCGGCACTTTCGCGGTAGTGGTGGTCTTTGCCTTTCCGTTCGACAACACGGGGCCCTTTCGGCCCTGGATGGTGAAACTGCTCACGGTTTCCCTGTATTTGAGCTCACTATTCGTTCTGTATCTGTCGCTTATGCGCATCAAGCGGGTGGATTTCGAGGACGCGCATTTTTATGTGTCGGACTATTTCCGCACTTACCGCTACACCTATGACAGCGTCGAAAAGATCGTTTTGGGCCGCGGCCTGTTTTTTCGTTACGCGACGGTCCATTTCCTCGAGCCCTCCTCTTTCGGCAAGAAGATCACCTTTTTGGCCAGTCATCGGCTCGAAGAGTTTTTGACTGCTTTTCCGGAAGTGGCGGCCGCTTTGACGGTCGAAGATCGGCGCTGAAGACGGCCTTTCAGCAGCTGTTCGGGCGGGGTTTTTCTTTGCCTTTTTCCTTTGTGCCACGCACCATGCACGTTAACCTGTCGCAACACACGGCGTTTTTTTTCTTGCCCACTTCTCGCTGAAAGGTGTCTTCTCCTCGGGAAAAGAGTGTTCCGTATGGTTCTTTACGTCGTGTCGAAAACTCAGGTTTTCGGCACGGCCGTTCTTTTCGATATTTTTGATTTCGACCGATGGTGAAAATATTTTTCTGAAAACCAATTTTTTGAAAAATGCCATTGTGGGAGCGATCCGTTCGTTTCCCCTATTTTTTATTTGTGAAATAAAATTTTTGTAAAATTTTCGTTCAGAAAATGTTTTGAAAAACGAATAAAAAAGCCCATTCTTGCGTATTCGTTTGCACGGGCACCCCTTTCGCACAAAACATCTACCGGCTTGCCGCCCTGAAAAGTTGCACGGTACCAGATCACAAAATCGCACCCCATTTATGCCCAGTTGGCAGTCCAAGTTGGTCATGACGACCATGCGCCAGTTGAAAAAACGCGTGACCCACATAGTCGATGATATTCCCCGTCTCCGCACGGAGAAAGAATTTTTCATGTCCAAGCTGTGGGCTCCGGCGGGCATGCACTACGATGCTTTGAGGATTGAACACCTCGAGGCGGAGTGGATCATGCCCAAGAAGCCGAGGCACGACAAAGTGATGCTGTACCTGCACGGGGGAGGCTATGCCCTGGGTTCGATCAACACGCACCGCTCGTTGATCGCCCGTATTTCCAAGGAAGCGGGTATCCGGATCTTGGCCATCAATTATCGCTTGGCGCCGGAGCATCCGTTTCCGGCTGCCCTTGACGATGCGGTGCTGGCCTATACATGGCTGATCGAACACGCCGGCTACCGTCCCGAGGACATCCTGCTCGCCGGCGACTCGGCGGGCGGCGGCCTCACCATTTCGACGATGCTGGCTCTGCGGCAGGTCAACCTGCCCCTGCCTTTGGCCGCGGTGGTGCTCTGCCCGTGGACCGATCTGGCGGGCACTGGGCCTTCGATGCGCACCAAGGCGGAGAGCGATCCTTTGCTGCCGGCCTGCAAGTTGCGTGCCTGGGGACGGCAGTATGCCGGCGATACGAGCGTGCGCCACCCGTTGGTATCGCCCCTGTATGCTGATCTGTCGGGTCTGCCGCCGCTGCTCATCCATGTCGGAACCGAGGAAATCGTGTTCGACGATTCGACCCGCATCGCCGAACGCGCGCGGGAAGCCGGCACTCCCGTTACCCTCGAGGTGTGGGAGGGTATGCCGCATGTCTGGCATTTTTCGTGGCACCTGATGCCCGAGGCGCGGCGTGCTATTTCCAACATCGCCCGTTTTGTGGAAGCCCGTATCGACGACGGCAAAGAGCGTCCCAAGACAGATACCAAGGTCACCATGCTCCGGCATGTGTACGAGGCCACCAAAATTTCCGCGGCCATCTTGGGAGCGGCGGTGGTGCGCAACTTGCTGTAAACGCCGCCATCGAGTGGCATCGGACGCCGTGTCTTTCTTTTGGGGAAGGCGCGGCGTCCCGCTTTTGTGGCGTTCCGTGCAACTTTTTGCGCCGACGGGTGTTTTTTTCAGGCTTTTAAAGACCCCTTTTTTCCCGAAAACCAACCTTTTCCAGATGAAACGAATTTTCGCCGCCCTGCTGTTTTCACTGATCACCACCACCTTGCTCAACGCCCAGCGCACGGGCGCCATTGCGGGCGTGGTGCGCGATGCAGATACCCAGGAAAGCCTCCCGGGGGCTGTCGTCCAAGTTGAGGGCTTGTCGGTGGACGGCGCTCCGCTGGCCGTGGTCACCGACGAAGAAGGGCGCTACCGACTGGCCGACATCCCCGCCGGCAGCTACAATGTGCGCGCCGAAATGGTGGGATATGAGCCTTTGGTCAAGTTCAACCTCGTGGTGACTTCGGGCAACGACAATTTCGTGACCTTTGAATTGCGCGGGGCGGCGGGCAACGAGCTCGAGGAAGTCCGGGTCGTGGTGAGCCGGTCGGTTTCCGTGGCCACGATGGAATCGCCCAATTCGGTGCAGAACCTCACCGCGGAGGAAATCCGCACCAATCCGGGCGGCAATTTCGACATCTCGCGCGTGGTGCAGGCCCTACCCGGCGTGGGCGGCACGGGCGGTTCGGTGGGCGGTTTCCGCAACGACATCATCATCCGCGGCGGAGGGCCCAACGAAAACGTCTATTATCTGGACGGCATCGAGGTGCCGGTCATCAACCACTTTTCTACCCAGGGCAGCGCCGGCGGCCCCTCGGGCATCCTCAACGTGTCGTTCATCGAAGACGCCACGCTCAATTCATCGAGTTTCCATGCCCGCTACGACAACGCGCTGTCTTCCGTGCTGCAGGTCCGCCAGCGCGAGGGCAATCCCGACCGGTTGCAGGGCAACGTCCGCCTGAGCGGCACCGAACTGGCCGCCACGCTGGAAGGTCCCTTGGCCAAAAAAGTCACTTTTTTGGCCTCCGCGCGCCGCTCCTACCTGCAGTTTCTCTTCAAGCTCATCGACCTGCCGATCCGCCCGAATTATTGGGATTTCCAATACAAAGTGACTTGGAAATTGGGTCCCAAGACCACCCTGAACGCCATCGGATTGGGCGCCATCGACGAATTCGGTTTCGGCGTCCCCCGCGAAAGTTCCCCCGAAAAAGAATACATCCTGCGGTCGGTGCCCAGCATCAACCAATGGAACTACACCGTCGGGTTCGGCCTGCGCCACCTGATCGGGGACGGCTACCTCAATGTGGCGCTGAGCCGCAACATGTTCGAAAACCGCCTCGACAAGTTTGCCGACGGACGCGAGGGCGACGAAAGTTTCCGCACCCTGCGCACCCGTTCCCAAGAGATCGAAAACAAGCTGCGGGCTGAAATCGTGCAGGTCCGCGGCGATTGGAAGTTTACCTACGGCCTGATGGCCCAATATGTCAAATACAACAACGAGACCTACAACCGTATCCGCCCCGGCATCGTGGATTCGGCAGGCAATGTGGTCCAGCCGGAGATCGCCGTCAACTTCGGCACCGACGTGGATTTCTTCCGCTTCGGCCTCTTCGGCCAGGTCTCGCGGACATTCTTCGACCGCTTGGATGTGTCGGTGGGACTGCGCACCGACATGAACACTTTCACCGAAACGGGGATGAACCCCCTGCGCACGCTTTCGCCGCGCGCGGCCGTCGGACTGCGGCTTTCCGACCGTTGGAGCCTGAACTCTTCGGTGGGCCTTTACTACAAGATGCCGATCTATCCGGTGCTGGGTTACCGCGACGCCTTCGGGCGATTGGCCAATGTGGCCAACGACTACTCGCGGGCCCTCCATTGCGTGTTGGGGGCGGAGTTCCGGCCCACGGCCACTTCGCGCGTGACGCTCGAAGGCTTCTACAAGCAGTACAGCCAATATCCCGTATCGTTGCGCGACAGCATTTCGCTGGCCAATATGGGCGGTGATTTCGGCATCATCGGCAACGAGGCCGTTTCCACGGTGGGCAAGGGCCGGGCGTACGGGTTCGAACTTTTTTACCAGCAAAAACTCACCAAAAACCTGTTCGCCGTTCTTTCCTACACCTTTTTCCATAGCCAGTTCACGGGTTTCGATACGGATCGCTACATCGCTTCGGCTTGGGACAACCGCCATTTGGTCTCGGCGATTTTCGGTTACAAGTTCAAGCGCAACTGGGAGATCGGCCTGAAGTACCGCTTCCAGGGCGGTGCGCCGTTCACGCCGTTCGATCTGGAAGCCTCGCAGCGCAACTACGCCACCCTCGGCACCGGACTGCTCGACTATGGCCAGCTCAATTCCCAACGGCTTTCCGCCTTTCAGCAGTTGGACATCCGGGTGGACAAAAAATGGAACTTCAAGCGCTTCACGCTCGATCTCTACCTGGATCTTTCCAACGCGACTTTGGCCCAAAACCCGTCCTATCCCAAATATACTTTCCAGCGCAACGCCGACAACACCGGCTGGGCCACCTCCGACGGCCTGCCCTTGGCCTCAGACGGCTCCAACGCCGTTCCCGTCATCCTCGACGACCGCAGCGGAACCTTGATCCCCACCATCGGCTTCATTCTCGAATTTTGATCGGGGCGGGTTCCAGTTGTTTTTTTTCCATTTTTTTCGAAAAATTTTTTTTAAAAAAATGGGGGAAAAAAATCTCATCCGTGTCTAGGTAATTGCGTCGTGCGGAAAAATTTCCCTCGGCGAAATCACCAATGCAATCGCTTGAAACGATTTTGGGCCGTCACGGCAAAACGATGATGAACACCAAGCATTTTTTCGTCTTTCTTTTTCTTTTTTGTGGCCTTCCCTTTTTGGTCACGGGACAAAAAACCCGCATCGAGGGCCGCGTGTTCGATGCCAAGACGGGCGAGGGCATTCCCTTTGTGACGCTGCAGTTGAAGGGCACCGGTTATTTCAACGAAACGGATCCCGACGGTCAGTTCACGATCGAGACCGATCGGCAGGACGCCACGGTGCTGACCGTTTCCTACATCGGCTACGAAGAGCAGGAAGTGCCGATCCAGGTCGGGCAGCTCAACCAGATCAAGATCGCCTTGACGGCCACCGAGCAGACCTTGAAAGTCATCGAGGTGTTCGCCGAGGGGCGCCCGCGCAAGGACACTGCGGCCATCACCTTGTATCGGCGGGTAGTGGCGGCCAAGCCGCGCAACAACCTGGAGGATGTCCTCAAGCGTTATACATTGGAAAACTATGTGAAAGCGCAATTCGATCTGTACAATGTGGACATCGACGAACTCCGCAACAAGAAACTGCTCCGCGATTTCGATTTCGTGTTCGAGAACGCCGACACGCTCGCCGACGGCACGGTGGTGCTGCCGGCCCTGTTGCGGGAGACGCTATCCGAGATTTACTATGAGCGGGAGCCTGAACGGCGCAAAGAAAAAGTCCTTGCCGACCGTTTTTCGGGCATCCCCAACGTGAGCGTGGGCGAACTGGTGGATTTCACTTTCGACGACATCAACATCTACGACGACTTGGTCGTCATCAGCGGAAAGCCCTTTATCAGTCCGTTTTCCGGACAGGCCTTGGCCACCTACCGCTATTATCTGGACGACTCCACGGTGGTGGACGGCCGCAAGCAATATCTCCTGCGCTTTTTCCCCAAGGCCAAGGGCGATGCCGCCTTCAGCGGATTTGCTTGGATCGAAGACTCGGATGCCGCCATCCAGTACGTGGAATTGAGCGTGGACGACCGGGCCAACCTCAACTTCGTGAACGATTTCAGCGTCAAGCAGACTTTTTCCCGCATGGCCGACGGTCGCTGGTTCAAGACCAAGGAGTCCATGTTCGTGGCCCTCAACCTGTTGAAAAACAAAAACAAGGGCAGTCTGCGCATTCTCAAGACCTCCAGCCGCGACAAGATCAAGATCGACGAGCCCATCGACGAGGCGGTTTTCGGCGGCGACCCATTGGAGCGCACGCCCGATGCCGCCCAAAAAGACGAAGCCTACTGGAAGTCGGTCCGCCACGAGGAATTGAGCCGGACCGAGCGGCAGATCTACCACACGGTGGATACCTTGAAATCCACGCGGACCTACAAGACCTACGAATGGCTGGGCTATTTGGGCACTACGGCCAACTTTCGGTTGGGCATCGTTGAATTGGGCCGTTTTTACAAATTTTTCTCTTGGAACTCCATCGAAGGTCTGCGGTTCCGCTTGGGCGGTCGCACCACGATCCGCTTGAGCAAGTACTTCCAGTTCATGGGCTATGCCGCCTACGGCACCCGCGACGAAGAGTGGAAGTACCACGCCGCTTTCCGGACGCACCTGCCGCGCGTGAACGAGCGCAGGCACTTCCTCACGCTGGAGTATCGGTACGATTTCTCGCAGCTTTCGCAGGAAGAGGTGTTGTTGACGCACGACAACATCGCCACCTCTATTTTCCGCAAGCCGGGCCAACCGCTGACCCGCATTCTGAAGGATCGCACCGCTTCCATCATGTACGAGCGCGACTGGCTTCGGTCGATCCGACAGACCCTCTACCTGCAGCACCGCACTTTCTATAGCATCCCGGGCACTTTCGAGTTCACCCGCACCGAGGGCGGCAACACCGTGCCGGTGCAGCAGTTCACCACGGCGGAGGCCAAGATCAAGACGCAGATAGGCGGACAGAAATTTTTCGAGACCAACTTCGACCGCTACCAGATCACCTTCGACAAGCCCATGCTCACGCTTGAATACACCCTCGGCGTGCCGGGCGTTTTCGGCAGCGAGTACAGTTACCAGAAACTGGAATTGGAACTGTCGCAACGTTTGCCGAGCGCCGTGGGCAAAACCAATTACAACCTTTTCTGGGGACGGATCTTCGGCGATACGCCTTATCCCCTCAAATTTATTCCCAAGGGCAACAACTCCTTTTTGTTCAACAAGTTTTCTTACAACATGATGAACGAATTCGAGTTTGTGATGGACGAATACGCGGGTCTGTGGGTGGAGCACCATTTCGAAGGGTTGCTGTTCAACCGGATCCCCTTGCTGCGCAAGCTGAAATTGCGGGAAGTGGCGCAGGCCCGTGTGTTGGCCGGGCGGCTCAACGGACCTAGGCAGCTCATTGACCTGCCGGCACAGACCAGCGGGCTGCCCAATTCTTTCACGATGTACGATCTGGCCAAGCCGGGCGGAATCTACGCCGAGGTGGGGGTGGGCATCGAGAACATCTTCAAACTGTTCCGCGTGGATGTCCTTTGGCGCCTGACCCAACGCGATCGGCCGGATGTGACCGGGTGGAGCATCCGGGTGGCCATGCAACCTTCCTTTTGACACGAATTTCCAACAGACGGATATGGATAAAAAAAAGATATTCTTCGTCATCGGTTCCATGAACCAGACCACGCAGATGCACGAAATTTCCAAGCATTTGCCCGAGTACGACTGTTATTTCAGCCAGTTTTTCGGCAACCATCCGATGCTTCGCTTCATGGCCGAACGCGGTTGGATGGACAAGACCATCATGGGCGGCAAATTCCGCCGGGACTCCGATGCCTATTTGGAAAAGCACGGGCTGAAAAACGATTTTCGGGGCGAGCGCTACGGCAACCGGTACGACTTGGCGGTGCTCTGCAACGACTTGGTGATGCCCGAGATCGTGCGCGGAACCAAGACCGTTTGGGTCCAAGAAGGCATGATCGATCAGTTCACCACTCTGACCAAAGTGGTCAGGGCGCTGGGCCTTCCCCGCTACATGGCCCGGGGAACTTCCCTGAACGGCGCTTCCAATATGACCGATGTGCTCTGCGTGGCGTCAGAGGGATACAAAGAACATTTCGTCCGGATGGGCGTGCCCGCGCACAAGATCCTCGTGACGGGCATCCCCAACTTCGACCACATCGCGCAGTTCAAACAAAATTCCTTCCCGCACCGGGACTACGTGATGGTGGCCACATCCGACATCCGCGAAACCTTCGGCCGCGAGGACCGGCCGACTTTTCTGCGAAAATGTGCGCAGATCGCCGCGGGCCGTCCCTTGCTCTTCAAACTGCACCCCAACGAAAACGTGGAGCGCGCCACGCGGGAGATCCGCGAAAACTGTCCGCCCGATGCCATGGTCTTCACCGAAGGGTCCACCAACGAAATGGTGGCCAACTGTGCGGAGTTGATCACCCAATGGTCAACGGTGGTATATGTGGGCATTGCCCTCGGTAAGCCCGTGCACTCATGGTTCCCGTTGGACGACCTGCATCGCAAGACCCCTATACAAAACGATGGAGACTCCGCCCGCCGAATTGCCGACGTATGCCGTCGATTCCTCGAATTAGACGGGCCGCGCGAGTGCTTCATCGGTCAATACCGGCCTGATTGGTCCGGTCAGTCCGCCGTCCCGTCGCGCAGCATGACGGCCATTTGAACTTCCCATCGATAAAACGACCATCATGACGGCAACGATCACTTATCTCGGCGACCTGCGCACGCAGGCCGAACACATTTCCTCCGGCAGCGGATTGATCACGGACGCCCCGGTGGACAACCACGGAAAAGGCCAGGCGTTTTCCCCGACCGATCTGGTGGTCGCCGCCCATGCGAGCTGCATGCTCACTCTCATGGGTATAGCTGCCCGTACCCATGGAATCGATATGGATGGCACCCGCGCCGATGCCCTCAAAGTAATGGCCGCCGCCCCGCGCCGAATAGCCCGTATCGAGACCGTGATCTTTTTTCCGCCCGAAAAAAACTATTCGTCCAAGGAGCGAGCCATTTTGGAAAACGCGGCCCGAACCTGTCCCGTCGCCCTGAGCCTTCATCCCGATGTGGCCCAGGACATCTCATTTGTCTGGCCCGAGCCCTGAACAATTCCACATCCCTTGGGTTTATTCTGTAATCGTCTCTTCAAGGAGTACAAATTTGTTTTGTTCTGCGTCTGTACCAACGGATTTTTTGGAAAAAACATTATCTTTGTATAGCCTAAGGGCATATTTCCGCGATAGCCGGGCAAAAGAGCCCGATGGACCACGGAAACACGAACCGCAACCAAAGTCGAGCGTACTTCTTTTTCGGAAAATGGTCAAATCGCCATCCGATTTCTCGCACCGGTTGGTTATCCGGTTGTTTTTCTCCTCCGTATTTTTTGCTTTTTTTATTTTTTTTTAATTTTTTTTTCATGAACATTTTTGTTGCAAAGTTGAATTTCAAGACAGATACCGATCGCTTGAAGTCCATTTTCGAACAGTATGGCGAAGTTTCTTACGCCCGTGTAATCACCGACCATGAGACCGGCCGCTCCAAAGGCTTTGGTTTCGTCGAAATGCCCGACGACGAACAAGCGCGTGCAGCCATTGCCGCTCTTGACAACGGAGAGCTCGACGAAAGCACCATCGTGGTGAAGGAAGCAACTCCCCGCGAAGCTCGTCCGCCCCGTGACAACCAGGGCGGCTACGGCGGTGGCGGCGGCGGTTACAACCGTGGCGGTGGCGGCGGCGGTTACAACCGTGGCGGCGGCGGCGGTTACGGCGGCGGCGGCGGCGGCTACAACCGTGGCGGCGGCGGCGGTTACGGCGGCGGCGGCGGCAGCTACAACCGTGGCGGCGGCGGCGGCGGCGGTTACAACCGCGGCGGCAGCGGCGGCGGCGGTTACGA
>JBEIJQ010000082.1:0-13444 GCA_040380145.1 Lewinellaceae bacterium
CCAGATCGTTCCAGACGATCACCATGGCAATGCAGCGGGCGAGTCCGATAAGAATCAGTCCGGCCATTGCCTCCGGCCGATCGGCGAGCATGGTGACAGCCAAAAAAAACATCAACAGCGGGCCGACGATCCAATTCAACAAAAGGGAAACCGCGATGGCTTTGGTATCGGACAGGGCTTCCGGGAGCAGCGAGTAATCCACTTTGGCCAGTGGAGGGTACATCATCAGGATAAGTCCGGCCGCCAAGGGGATGTTGGCCGAACCGACGGAAAGGGAGTCGATAAACCCGGAAATACCCGGAAAAAAATAGCCCAGCGAGACGCCGAGCGCCATGGCCAAAAAAATCCATACCGTCAGAAAACGGTCCAAAAAGTTCAATCGCTTTTGCATGGCAGAGTCGTTGGGTTTATCAATAAGCCTTTCTCAACATATCCGCGAAAATATCCGGCAACGGGCCGGTTTCTACAGCACGCGCTACGCTTTCAACGTCGTACGGCACCCGTACGAACTCGACCCGAAGGCTCTCGGGGCGGTCCATCCTTGTTCTGTCGTCCCATTCGAGCAGCACAAAACAGGCCCTTGGATCGCCGTCCTTGGGCTTGCCCACCGAACCGGTGTTGATGGCGTGGCGGAACCCTTTGCCGTCCTCGTTGGCCAAAACACGGTGGTAGGGCTTGTGCGTGTGCCCGAAGGCCATGATGTCGGCCCCGGCCTGTTGCATGATCCGCAGCAGGCTTTTTTCATCGCGGTCTTCGAACAGGTATTCGTTGATCTTTCTTGGGCTGCCGTGCACGAGCAGCAAGCGGAAGCGCTCTTCTCCAAAGGCGAAATCCAAGGCGAGGTGGCGCGGCAGATGGCGCAGGAAAGTCCGTTCCTCTTCTCCGATCGCTGCATTGGTGAAAGAAATGGACCGCGCCCCGTTGGCCCTGTCTTCCTCCGATTTGTATGCGCAGCCGCATTGGTCGGAAGCCAGCCCGACACCTTCGTCGTAATTGCCGGCGATCGTAGGGATCCGCCGCCGCCGGATCTCGCGCACGACTTCGTTGGGGTAGGGGGCGTATCCGACCAGGTCGCCCGAGCAATAAACTGCATCCGGTCCCATTGTATCGATCTCTTCCAAAACGGCTTTCAGGGCAGGCCAGTTGGCGTGTATGTCGCTGATCAATGCAATTTTCATAAAGCAAAAATAAGCGGTTTGTTCGGCGCGCCACCCTCTTTACAAATCCTTAACCAAATCGTAAGATACAGTTTCCGCTCATCAAATCCAATGCCCGCACATTTGCAATGTCATTCAAAACCAAACTTTTTTTGCTCATGAAAAACCTGCACAACCTGCTCCTCACGCTGCTCGGCACCGCCGTGTTGGCGCTCAACGCTTGCAAAAGCGACGAACAGAATTTCAATGCCTGCGACGATCCCCTCAGCACGGCCACTTGCTTTGAAGTGACCCAAGATTCCTTTGGGATGCCGGCCGTGCGCATCACCGACCGCGGCGAAGGCGTGGGCACCCGTACCTTTTCGGCCGATACGGTCTATATCCTCGCCAACTTCGTCTTCGTGAACGCCGGTCAAGCGCTCACCATCGAAGCCGGAACGGTCATCCGCGGCGAATCGGGCACCGGCTCCGATGCCTCGGCCCTGATCGTGGCCCGCGGCGGACAGATCTTCGCCAACGGCACCGCCGCCGATCCCATCGTTTTCACCTCCACCATCGACGACCTCTCCACCACCGCCGATCTCGCCGCCGATGTCAACTCGCTGTGGGGCGGCCTGATCGTGCTCGGCAATGCTCCGGTCACTTTCTCGGGAACCACCGAGCGAGCCATCGAAGGCATCCCAACCACCGAACTGCGCGGCCTGTACGGAGGCAACAATCCCGCCGACAACTCCGGCGTGCTCCGCTATGTTTCGATCCGCCACGGCGGGGCCGAGATCGGAGCCGGCAACGAGATCAACGGACTGACGCTCGGCGGCGTTGGCAGCGGCACCACCGTTGATTATGTGGAAGTCTTCGCTTCCTTCGACGACGGCATCGAATGTTTCGGCGGCAGCGTCAACATCAAGCACGCCATCGTTTCGTATGTCGGCGACGACTGCTTCGACGCCGACGAAGGCTACCAGGGCAGCGTCCAGTTCCTGCTGGCCGTCCAAAAGCCGGGCTTCGGCAACCGCGGCCTCGAGCTCAACGGAGCCAACAACGACGACTCCTACGGCCAGGCCACCAACCTCTCGACGGTGAAGATCGGCAACGCCACCTTTGTGGGTGCCCTCACGCCGAGCAGCACCGAAAACAACGCCGCCACCTTCCGCCAAGGATGTAAGGGCGGGGTTTTCAACTCGATCTTTTACAACTTCGACAAGAAGTTCACCGTGACCGACACTTCCGCCAGCGAACCCTTCGAAGCGGCCTATTGGCTCCGCAACGGCGGTCTGGATTTCGACAACAATGTATTTTCCTCCTTCACCGGCGCCTCCGATCTGGCGGGTTGCGTTTCGCCGAGCAACATCGTATCGCTTTTGAACGCGGCTTCCAATCTGTATTTCCCCAGCGCCCCCATCCAGGGCGTACAGGTGTCGCCCGGCTCCAACGGACTGAACCCGCTGCCCACGGCGGCCACCTTTGCACTCCCCGTGCACACGCCGACCGGCCCCTTCTGGGACCAGGCCAACTACATCGGCGCCTTTTCCAACACCAACTGGGCGGCCGGCTGGTCGGCCATGACGGCGTATGGCATTTTCTGATCTTATCGAAAGTTCTGCCCGAAACGCACGACCCGCCCTTTGGGCGGGCCGTGCTTTCGGGTTTTTGGGATGCAGGCAAAAATTCGATTTTCGACAGTTGGTCCAACCGATCTTTTTTATGAAAAAAATTCTTTCTCTTACTTTCTTTTTCTGTTCGCTCTCTCTTTTTGCACAAAAAGGGACCGTTTCCGGAAAAGTGCTCGATGCAGCCACCGGCGAACCGCTCATCGGGGCCGTGGTCAAAGTGGCCGGGCAGCCCCTCGGCGCGGAAGCCGATCTGGACGGCAATTTCTTGTTGGAGCTCGAAGCGGGTACCTACGACCTTGAGGCGATCTTCATTTCCTATCAGACCAAGCAGGTCACGGGCGTGATCGTCAAGGCCGGACAAACGACCGTTCTGGACCTCACCCTCGGCGAAGCAGCCGAGCAGCTGCAGACCGTCGTGGTGACCGCCAAGGCGGAAAGGGCCACGGAAAACAGCCTGCTGGTGTTGCAGAAAAAATCGCCCGTGCTGATGGACGGCATTTCCAACCAGCAGTTCCAACGGATGGGCGACGGGGACGCCGGAGCGGCCGTGCGACGCATCACGGGCGTGTCGGTCGAGGGCGGCAAATATGTATATGTCCGCGGCCTCGGCGACCGCTACTCCAAGACCATGCTCAACGCCTCGGAAATCCCCGGCCTCGATCCCAACCGCAACAGCGTCCAACTGGACCTTTTTCCCAGCAGCCTCATCGACAACATCGCGGTGCTGAAAACCTTCTCGGCCGATATGCCGGGCGACTTCACCGGCGGCTGTGTGGTCATCAACACCAAGGAGTTTCCCGAACGTTTCACCCTGCAGGCCGGCGCGAACTTCGGTTTCAACACCAACGCCACTTTCAACCGCAACTTCCTCGGCGGGCCCGTGGGCGCCCTGGATTTCCTCGGGCTCGGCAACGGCGGTCGTGCCCTGCCCCAAGATGCCCAAGGAATCATCCCCAGCGTCTATCAGAACCCCGTGGCCGTTGACCGGATCACCCGTTCGTTCAGCCGCGATTTCGCGCCCGAAACCCGCGCACCCTTTCTCAACCAGGGCTACAATTTCTCGGTGGGCAATCGCTTTTCGCTCGGCAAAAAGGAACTGGGCGTGCTTTTCGCCCTTTCGTACAACAACGAAAACGAATTTTTCCAAAACGGAACCAACAACCGATACATACTGGCCACTGCGGCCACCGGCGCCCTGTCGCCCACCGTCCTGCTCCACGATTCGGAGGGCCGCAACAATGTGCTGCTCGGTGCCATGCTCAATACCTCGCTCAAACTCGACGAATACAACAAGATCAGCCTCAACCTGATGCGCAACCAGTCGGGCACCTCCTCGGCCCGCTACATGGAAGGCACGAATCCCCTCAACACCGATGCCGATGTGCTCCTGCAGTCGAATGTGCTCCGCTATGTGCAGCGCAGCATGGATTTCGCGCAGTTGCGCGGGGAACATTTTTTCGAAAAATGGGCCCGTCTGCGCATGGAGTGGAACAGCAGTTTCACCTACTCCGTACAGGACGAGCCCGATTTCCGTTCCTTCACCAACAGTGCCGTGCTCGACCCTGCCGACGAGAACGCCGTTACTTACTCGGTAAACCCTGCCAACTACAAAAAACCGTCGCGTTTTTTCCGCAACATGGACGAGTACACCAGCGACAACAAGTTGCATTTCTCGCTGCCTATCCAACTCGCCGGCCGCGAGTCCAAGATCAAGTTCGGCGGATCCTATCTCTTCAAGAGCCGCACCTTCCGCGAGCGCCGTCTGGACTATGAGGGTACCGAGCGTTTTGTGTCGGCCACTGGACTGATGGACATCTTCGCCGCCGACCATCTCGGCATCGTGGGCACAGATCCCAACGGCAGCCCTGTCATGGGCATTTACCTGCTAGACGCCACCGAGCGCCGCAACCAGTACGACGGCAGCCAGACCGTCGGTGCCGGTTACGCGATGGCCGACCTGCAGTTCGGCCCCCGAGTGAAGCTGAACCTCGGCCTCCGCGCCGAGTTCACCCGGATGGACGTGGCCAGTTTCAGCACCGGCATCCGGCCCGGCAACATCGAGCAGCTCGACTTTTTGCCCGCGCTTAACTGGGTCTATGAGCCCATCCCCGACATGAATGTCCGCATCAGTTACAGCCGCACGGTGGCGCGGCCCAATTTCCGTGAAATGGCCCCCTTCGCGTCCTTCGACTTCAACCAAGACAATGTGGTGGTCGGCAACCCCAATCTGCGGCGCGTGCTCAGCGACAACGCCGATATCCGCTGGGAGTACTTTTTCAGACCCGGCGAAATGGTGTCGGTCAGCGGCTTTTTCAAACAGCTCCAGAATCCCATCGAGCGCATCTTCAGTCCCGTGGGCTTCAACGAGGTCACCTGGCGCAATGTGCCCAACGGCACCGTTTTCGGGTTCGAGCTGGAAGTGCGCAAACGGTTGGATTTCGTGCCTTTCTTGGCCGACTTCTCGGTGGGCGCCAACATCGCCTTCATCCGTTCGCAGGTGGACATCGATCCCGCCGAACTGGCCCGTTTCCGCGCCGTCCTCGGCCCGGATTACCCGACTTCTCGCCGCTTGTTCGCTCAATCGCCCTATTTGATCAACGCCTACCTCGGTTACGCCAACATCGTTTCGGGAACGGAAGCCAACCTGAGCTTCAACCTGTTCGGCGAACGCCTCAGCGTCGTCGGCACGGGCACCGCTCCCGATGTGTACGAGCAGCCCCGGCCCGTGCTGAACTTCATGCTTTCCCAGCAGATCGGGTCTGCCAAGCGTTTCAAGATCACCGTTCGGGCCAACAACCTCTTGGATCCCGAATATCTTTTTGCCTACAGGACCGATGGCCCCCGCACCGATTTCCAATCGTTCCGTTTGGGGCGCGAATTCCAGTTGGGCTTTTCTTACTCCATCAAATGAGGGATTTTTTGGGAAAAAAGTCGAAAAGGCCGCCCACGGAGCAACGGGGCGGCCTTTTTTCTTTTCCCTTCCTTATCTTTGCCGCCGAATCGTTCACCAAAGTTCTTTCAGGCCATGGTCAGCCGGCGCAACGTTAGAGTAAAGGTTTTGCAGACGCTGTATGCGCTCAGTCGGGATCCCGCGCAGACGCCCGTTTGGGCAGAGTCTTTTTATCGACAAAAAATCGGCGAACCCTACCGCCTCTACTTGTATTCGCTCTATCTGCTGGTGCGGATCAACAGTTACGCCCGCAAGGATTCCGCCATCAAGGCTTCCAAGTACCTGCCCACCGAAGAGGACCTTCAGCCTGCAGAGCGCCTATCGGACAATCCGGTGGCTCTTTCTTTGGAAAAAAACAACGGTTTCCAAGATCTCCTGAAAAAGGAAAACCTCCTGTCGCTGCCCGATCCCGATCTGCTGCGACAGGTATATTACGCCTTTTTGAAGACCGATGCGGTGCGGGCCTACTTGGCCGAGCCTTCTCCGACCGAGTCCGCGCATGTGGAAATCCTGCTCAAGTTGCTGAAATTCGTTTTTCAGCACGAGTTGGTCAAAGAACACCTCGAAGACCATTTCCCCAACCTGCTCGACGACGAATCGCTCGTGCTCGGGGCTGCCAAACGGACCATCAAATCCCTGCCCGCCAACACCGAATTCTGCCAAGATCATGCCCCCGATCCGGAGGTGGTCGTGGATTTCGGCGAAAACCTGCTCTACCACACCGTCCGCGACGACCAAGAACTGATGGACATCATCGCGCCGTCCCTCCAGAATTGGGATCCGGATAGATTGGCCGTGCTCGACATGATCATCCTGAAAATGGCCGTCACGGAATTTCTGCACTGCCCGACCGTGCCGACCAAGGTCACGCTCAATGAGTATGTGGACATCGCCAAGGAGTATTCCACTCCGAAAAGCCGGGAATTTGTCAACGGCGTGTTGGACCGCCTGATGAAAGACCTGCTCGAAAAGGGCCGCATCGTCAAAGAGGGGCGCGGCCTGTTGGAGTGATGCAGATTCGGGTGTGCTCCGAAACCGTTTATTTGTTCGTGCCGGTCACTGATAGGACAAAAACTCCTATTTTTGTGCCGCCAACATCCCTTTCGCCTGCAAAAAATTTTTGAAAGGGATGTGGAGGAAGTTTCCATGTGGGGAAGCCCCTCGTTTTTTATGATCGTCGTTATGTCCCGTTGCTGCGTTTTGTCCGCCCTTTGCGCGCTCGGTTGTTGGCTGCCTTTGTCGCTCCACGGCCAACCGCCCTTTTTTGCCCTCGGCGGTGCAGCCCAACACGACGAACATTGCTATCGGTTGACTTCCGAAGACAGTCTCCATCAAGCGTCGGCGCTCTGGTGTTCGGTTCCGGTGGAATTCGACGACATGTTCGACCTGCGTTTCTTGTTATATCTGGGATGTGAAAAAACCGGAGGCGAGGGTATGGCGTTTGTGATGCACGCAGCCCCCGACAGCACCGCATTCTTGGGATGTCCGGGCCTTGCGCTCGGTTATGCCCCTTTGGTTTCCGCTTCTTGTGCTGTGCCCCAGCCGTCGCTGTCGGTGGAAATAGACACCCGTTGCGATGGGCCGGGCCTACCTTGGGAAATGGCCGGCGACCATTTGGCGCTTTGCCGGAACGGTGTCTTTTGGACCCCGCTGTTGCCGCCCGTGCAACTGTCCACAGTGGGCGGAGGCATGCGGGATTGCGGATACCATTCTTTCCGGGTCGCTTGGAAGCCCTCCGAGAACATTCTTCGCGTGTGGTTCGACGAGCAGCTGAAGATCAGTTATCCCACCCAATTGGGCAAAGATTTCTTTGCGGGCCACCGCCGCGCTTGGTTCGGCTTCACGGCCTCTACCGGCAAGTTCGCCTCCACGCAGATGTTGTGCGTGCGGTCCATTACCTTGGAAATAGACCAAGAGGCCCGCGACAAACGGCATTTCCAGGACGGTGTGTTCGTGCTGCCCATGCCGGACGAGAACAAGATCGGGTTCGATTTCGATTTCGTGAAGTCCCAGAATGTCCAGATCGATCTCTATTCGCCCAACGGAAGCCTTATACGTTCGGAAACGCTCAAGGGCGTGACCAAACTCGGGCACCAACTTTCCGTGCAGGGACTGCCCAGTGGGGTGTACTATGTGTCGGTGACCAACGGCCGACAGCAGCGGGTGGCCAGAAAAATCCTGTACATCGCGCAACCCAAGACCTGATCATTTTCCCCAAAGAATCCGCGCACGGTCCAAGTCCTCGGGGGTATCGATGCCCATCGTGAGCCGTCCGGTCTCGCAGACCCCGATCGGCAGCCCGTTTTCCAGCCAGCGCAACTGTTCCAGCGATTCCATTTCTTCCAAAGTGGTGGGGGCCATTTTGGCCATGGCAGCCAAAGTGTCGCCCCGAAAAGCGTACAGCCCGATGTGCCGATAAAAGTGTCCTTGTTGTAGCCAATCGGAAAGCGGTACGCCCCGCAGATGGGGAACCGGACTACGGCTGAAATAGAGCGCCCGACGCCCGCCGTCGCCGACCACGGCTTTTACCACATGCGGGTTTTCCAGTTCTTCGACCGAGGAGATCCGGTGAACGAGGGTTCCCACGCTAAAATCGGTATTATCCCGCATGAACCGGCCGAGGGCCATCAATTGCTCGGGGCCGACAAATGGCTCGTCGCCCTGTACATTCACCACCAGCTCGAATCCGCCGCCCAATTTTTCCAGGGCCTCGGCACAGCGATCGGTTCCCGAAAGGTGCTTCTCGGAGGTCATCACCGCACGCCCCCCAAAAGCCTCCACGGCCAGCCGTATCCGATCGTCGTCGGTGGCCACCGCTACCGTCTCTACATCCGGACAGGCCGAAACTGCCTCGTACACCCGCTGGATCAAGGGTTTTCCGCCGAGATCGGCCAACGGCTTGCCGGGAAGGCGGCTCGACGCGTACCGCGCCGGGATCAAAACGAGCATGGAAAATTTTTTTCTGAAAAAAAAGAGTGAACTGTTTGTCTTCGATGCAAATAAAACGATAAATCGTCGGACGCACCCGTTTGGGGCTTTCAAAAAAAAATTAGATTCGGATGTTTTTTGTAAAAAATCTTATTTTTGAAAAATATTTGAGTTTTGTGCCAAAAATATCTTTTTATAAAAAATTATATTTTGAATATGCTGAAAAAACTTCTCTTTCTACCGATTGCAATCATCTGCCTGCTTTCCTTCACGGTTTCCCGCGTGGAACCGCCATGTACCTGCCAGCACAGCGGTGCATTTCTGACGGTGGCGCCCCAATCGCGTCTGGTGGCATTGGTCAAGATCAAGGAGCATTACCTGTACACCGATGAGAACGATCGGCCGGTGCCCATGTCCATGGAAGTGGAGTTGATAGATGTGTACAAGGGAAAAGAAGACCGCGATCACATCATCGTGTGGGGGAATGCGGGCAATATGTGCCGTCCGGACATTTCGGTTTTCCGCAAAGAAAACTACTATGTGATGGCTTTTGAGGCGACCGGCGGCAATCCGATCTACGACGAGCCCAACAACGATTACGCCATTTCGATTTGCGGCCATCATTGGCTGACCGTCGAAGATTTCGATGCTCAACAGGCCAATGGGCAAGTGACCGACGAGCGCAACGCCATGGCTCTTTCGGAACTCAAAGTGGCCTTGGCGCCCTGATTTTTTTCTGAAAAGTATCCCTTAGAGCGGGATTCCTGTTTCCGGCAGTTTCAAGGGAACATTTTGAGAAGCCCCCCCAGTGCGATGCGAGCCCTCTCCGCGTCGTATCCTTCTATGGATAGATCGTCCGAACGGGATTCCTGTCCGGACGGGACGGTCCCGCTGGCCAACTCCAGCATTTTGCGGCGTTCGACGGGCTGATATTTGGAAAAAGTCCGGCGCAGCAGCGGCAGTACCATTTGGAAGCCTTCGTCGTCCAGCCGTCCGACCCAGTCGTCCACCAGCGTCCACAGTTCGCGGTGGTGGATCAGCAGCAGCCCCGATCCGTGCAGGAATCCGTCCAGCCAGGCGGCGGCTTTCGGTGCCCCGTTGACGGGCGAAAGCGCCAGTCCCGCGCGGGTGGCCGTTTGTTCGGTCCCCAACAATTGTGCGTCGAACAGCAGCCGGTTGCATGCTCCGTTCAGCAGGGGGTGGATGCCGGGATCGGCAGAGAGGGCTTGCAGGGCGCGTTCCCATTGAATGCGGTGGGCGGGATCGTTGAGCAGGGCGATGGCCCGGTGGGCCCGCAGAAAAGTCGCCAAACGCTCCGCGGCCACACCGTCGTCGATCCCCGAAAAGGCTGCAGACAGACCGATCGTGATGCGCGGCACCAATTGCTCGAGGATGGCGGCGATGCTCTCCCGGTCGGTGCCGCGCACGTCGCCGTAGCGGTAAACGTCCACGAGCGGGGGCATCGCTTCGAGCAGCTGCACCACGTCCCGTGTGAGGGAGGCCAGGTCGCGCAGGCGGTCCGAAAGCCGGCCGATGGCGAAGGGCAGGTGGGCCAAAAGGGATTTTTTCAGCAGTTCGGTGACTTCCGACAAAAACTCGAGCGAGCCGGCGCGGTCGAGCACAAAGGCCGTGGCGGCGGATTCCACCGTGTTGCCCCACATGCCCGCTTCGATCAGGTTGAGCGAAAACTCCGGTTTCCAGCTCAGTGTCCAGGTTTCGCGGAAAGTCCCCTTGCCTTTGTTCCCGTTTTCGGCCAGTGTGCCCCAAGGGATCCCGAGGAGCACGAGCCGATGCAGGAAACGGCTTTTTTCCAACTGGGGGCTTTCCCGCAGATCCAGTTCGAGGAGCTTGTCTTGAGTTTGTGAAGGATCGAGCCGCAACTGTTTGCACCGCTGCCGGAAATCTTCTTGCAGGGGCACGACCGGAATTTCCGACGGCACTTCGCCGTATCCGTCGCCGACGATCAATTTTTTTTCCACCAGGGAAAAAGCCGTGTCGTATCCTGCGCAAAAGACCGAAACGGCCGCTTCGCGCAACTCGTCGATGCCGGGCAGGGAATGTCCCCTCATCGAGGCGAGGGCTTCGGCCAGCCGCACCGCTTCGATGGCATGGGCCGAACTGGCGTCGAAATCCTCGGCCCGCAGCAGTTGGGCGGTGCGCACCATCCATTCCCGGACGGCCGATTCCCGGTCGTTGAAGAGCATCCGGTACCATGCGGGCGAAACCACGCCGGCGCCGTAGCCGCTTCCGCGCGAGATCCGCTCGTAGCTCCAGGGCACCCAAGTGGCCGCCACTTTGACTTTTTTGGGCACTTTGCACAGCGCAGCGTCTTCTTTTTCGCGGAAACTGTCGGGATCGAGCTGTGGACCGTGCCAGGCACCGCAGACCACGGCGATGTTTTGGAACATTTCGCGGCGGGCCGTTCGGATGGCTTGGCGCATGTGCGCCTCCCGTCGGAGGGTGAGCGGCGATTCGGGCGGGTTCAGTTCGTGGCGCAGCGTGCCCATCAGTTCTTGGACGGCCTGGAAAACATCGCGGTTTTCAGGACCGCGCTCGAAGGAGGCCTCCCACCACCGCTCGCTGTCGGAGTATCCGGCCAAACGGGCCAAATGCCCCAACGGATCGGCGATCAGGGCGGCCAGTTCGGGTTCACGGGCGGCGATTTCGGGCGGCAGTTCGTCCCTTTCCTCCGGAGGCAGTGCGTACTGGACGCCCATCGGAAGGTCGAAGTGCCGTACGGGGATGCGCTTTTGCCGGGCATATCGGATGGCGATCCATTCGGGCGAAAACTCCGTGAACGGATAATAACTGGCCTGTTTCAGATCGACCGGATTGTAAACCAAGATGGCCACCGGCGGTTTGAGGTCGGGGTGGCCCACATAGTGCAGGATATCGTCGGCTTCGGGCGGCCCTTCCACCAACACGATGTCGGGGGCCATTTCCTCCAACGCCCGTTGGAGGTTTCGGGCCGAACCGGGCCCGTGGTGCCGTATGCCGAAAATGCGGATCAAGGTCGTCGGCTGAAATGTGCTCAGACGAGTTCGCGGCAGGCCTTGTACAGGTCGCGCCACTGCTCGCGTCCCTTCACGACCGTTTCGAGATATTCCTTCCAGACCGGCGCGTCTTGGACCGGATCTTTGACCACGGCCCCCATGATTCCGGCGGCCAGGTCGTGTGCGCCGATCCGGCCTTCGCCGAAGTAAGCGGCCAGTGCCAGTCCGTTGTTGACCACGGAAATGGCTTCGGCCGTGCTGAGGGTCGCCGTGGGCGATTTGACCTTGGTCTTGCCTTCGAGGGTGGTGCCGCTGCGCAGTTCCCGGAAAATGGTCACCAGCCGGCGGATTTCTTCCAAAGGTGGTTTTTCCGCCGGGATTTCCAGTGCGCGGCCGGTTTTTTCCACCCGGGAGCGCACGATCTCCACTTCTTCCTCAAAAGATTGTGGCAGGGGCAGCACCACGGTGTTGAAACGCCGCCGCAGAGCGCTCGACAGTTCGTTCACCCCCTTGTCGCGGTCGTTCGCCGTGGCAATAAGGTTGAACCCTTTTTGCGCCAGCACCTCACTGCCCAGTTCGGGGATCGGAAGCATTTTTTCGGAAAGCAGTGTGATGAGGGTGTCCTGCACATCGGCAGGGATCCTCGTGAGCTCTTCCACGCGGGCGATCTTGCCCTGTTCCATGGCCCGCATCATCGGAGAAGCGACCAAGGCAGTGGGGGAGGGGCCTTCCGACAACAGGCGGGCGTAGTTCCAACCGTAGCGCAGCGAGTCCTCGTGGATGCCGGCGGTACCCTGCACCAACAAGGCGGAGGTGCCGCTGATCGCGGCGGCGATATGCTCCGATACCCAGGTTTTGGCCGTGCCCGGAACGCCCAACAGGAGCAGGGCCCGATCCGTGGCCAAGGTCGCCACGGCGATTTCCATCAGGCGGCGCTGGCCGAAATACTTGGGTTCGATCTCGGTCCCGTCGGGCAGTTTCCCGCCCAAGAGGTAGGTGACCACGGATTGCGGCGACATCAGCCAGTTGGGCGGTTTGGGGCGGTCGTCCTGCTCGATCAGGGCACGCAGTTCGTGCGCATACAGGACCTCGGCGTGTGGGCGTAAGATGTTCATGTTGGGAGTTGTCGGGCAAAGTTAAGGGATCTGTCTATACTTGACCGGATATATTATTGGTTCCGACCGCCTTGTTATTTTTGCTCTTATGAAACCCATCCTGACCATCCTGCTGCTGGTGTTGTCCAACGTCTTCATGATCGTGGCCTGGTACGGCCATTTGAAATTTTCCGAATGGAAATGGACCGAAAAGTGGGGATTGGGCGCGATCGTGCTGATCAGTTGGGGAATCGCCTTTTTTGAATACTGCCTACAGGTGCCGGCCAATCGGATCGGTTTTCGGGGGAACGGCGGACCGTTTTCCCTGGTGGAACTGAAAGTCATGCAGGAAGCCATCACCTTGGTGGTCTTCATGGTTTTCACGCTGTTTTTTTTCAAGACGGAAACCATTCGCGCCAACCACCTCATCGGATTCGTATTTTTGGTGCTGGCGGTGTATTTTGTTTTCAAAAAATAGCAGCGCGCCCGCTTGCCGGTCGCTTTGACAGAGAATTTTTATCCCAAAATTGTCATTGGGAAAAATTTCTAATGGCCGCTATTAGAAATTGCCTATTGCAAAAAGCTGAAATACAGTTTAAAAAACACATTGAATTCGTCAAAAATCGAAGATCGACCTGTAAGAAATTCTTACTGCCCAGCCGGCCTTCGAGAAAATCCCGACAGCGCGGCTTTTGGTAGCGGGCCTGAG
>JBEIJQ010000083.1:0-13441 GCA_040380145.1 Lewinellaceae bacterium
CACGCCGGAGCAAACAGATGCCGGGCTGGAAGAAGCGGTTCCGGCGTTGGGCTGGCCCGAACAGTTGTTGGCCACAGCGACGGTCACGCGGTAGTCTTCGGATTCGCCCCAAGCAAAAGTGCCGCAGGGGGCGGTGGTTCCTGCCTCGTTCAAAACGACGCGCATGGTGGTCGTGCCGGCCAGAGCGGTCAGAGGAACCGCGATGTTGGTCGTGACCGTCGGTGTGGCGGCGGCAGTGATGCCGATCGAGTAGCCCTCGCCGGCATCCACAAAGTCTCCATCTTGGTTCCAGTCAAAATACACGCCTGCCGCGGCAGTGTAAAATGTCGCTCCGGAAGTGATCTGAGAAACCGAAATGGGGTAGGTGACGCCCTGCATCACCGAAGCTCCGGCTAAGTTGGTGAAATTTGTATAGGTGCCCGTAGCAGCCGGATTGCTCAAGGTCGGGAGCGCGTTGCCGTTGTTGAGGCCGGCAAAGCTGACGTTGCCTATGTCGCTGTCGCCGCCGTTGGTGGCTCCTGTAGCGCAATAACTCAAAAGACTGCCCGTGGTAAAGGTAAAGTTGGAACAACCGGTCGCGTTGCCCTGTGCGTTGATCGCGGTAACTGTCCAAGTCACGGTCGAGTTGGCCGGCAGGGGGATGCCCTGAAAGAGAGTAAAGGAATTCGTGGCTTGGTTGGTCGGGCCGTAGATCACGCCCATGCCTGCCACTGAAATGGTCACATCATAGCTGGTGGGCGTACCGCCCGCGCCGGCGTTCTGCCAGCTCAGCGTCGTGTTGAGGGGCACGTTGGTCGCACCATTGGCGGGCGAGGGGCTCACCACACAGTTGGGCGGAGCAGCCACGTTGCGGAAAAAACGGATGTTCGAACGGGTGGTCGGGGTTGCAGAAGCAGTCACCCCCGTATTGGCGCAAACACCCGCAGCATCGGCGCGATAGGTACGCGAACCGTTGAAGGCAAGGCTTTGGGTCCAGCGGACGGAGCAGTTGTTGGCAAATGAAGCGTTGTTGGAGCATACCTCCACCAATATATTGCTGGTTCCGTTCCACGTGAAGGGCGAGGTCAGGGTGAACATGTTCCAACCGGCCACCGGTTGGTATGATTGGGGACCAAAAACGGTCGTCATACCCGTTTCCCAGTTGGCAGCCCCCGCAGCCGTGGGCAGGGTAGCGGTGGCCGTGTTCTTGATCTGGATGGTGAAACCCGTCAAAGCTGGATTGGTGTTGACAGCGGTCACTTCAAACCCCAGTTGATTGATCACGCCGGCCGTCATCCCTTGGGCTGTCAACTCAGATGCTCTATACAGGAATTGTACCCGGTTGCCCCAATAAAAATTACCGAAGGGCGTCGGATAGCTCGTCGTAGTGTTGCTGCCGGTCCCGGTACCGATGGTCCAGGTCTGGGCGGTGGCCGCAAAGCCCATCAAGGTCATCAAAACGACCAGTGCCGGGCGAAAAATCGAAAGTTTGTGAAAAGGCATCATAAATATTCGGTTGAAAGGGTTATTGTCCAAGTTTTTCCAACAGGGCTCCGAGGTGCTCTTTCAGAAGCGTTTCTTCTGCAGAGGGTTCGCTGAACTCGCCGCGGGCAGCTTGCAGGGTCTCGATGCGGGCATGCACCAACTGGCTTTCCTGCTTGAACGCTGCGCGTGTTCCCGGCTCGGCGGTCACCTTGGCCTGGATTTCGCGGAGAACGCCCTCGCGAGTGGGCACCTGCTTGGCACGAACCGCTGCGGCCTCCTGCTCCTCGACCGTGAGGTCGCGTTGCTGGGCCTGTGGCTTGGCGGGCGTGGTCGCCGACACCTTGTCCTTTGCGGGAGCGGGCTGGGCAGCGACCGGAGCCGCTTCCATGACCGCCTCCTTTGGGGCGGACACTTCGCCGCCCGTGCGGTTGCCCTCGGCCGGAGAAAGGCTCTGCGCTTGCAGAGCGGCACCGATTCCCGTTCCCAAGGAAACGGTCAGCAGTGCTTTGAAGACGATGCTCTTCATAGGGAGAATGGTTAAAAAATGATGGAAATTGGGTTATGCAGAAATAATGGAAACGCAGAAAGAAAACGGACCGTCGAAAAAGTTCAATTCCAAAAAATGCCGAATGTCACCTACAAAAGTAATCCTTCCGCATACAGTGACAATATTTTTCCCTTCATTTTTTTTCCGTACAGTAATTTTGTGCCCGAAATGCCGACCGAGGGAAGTGGACAAAGTTGTTTTTCCGATCCCCTCGGCTTTACTTCTGCTTCACAAAGCCCGTTGGGAACCGTTTGTTTTTTACTCTTCCGACGGCCGATTTCCAAAATATTTTGTTCCTCTTTTTTTCACACCAAACTTTTTACCCCCAGCATGCAAAACCGCATTCCCCTTGCCCTGCTCCTGTGCACGGCCCTGTTGGCCTCCGCCTTCAAGCCGTCCGGTGGAGGTGACCCCGATGGCACCCCCGGCGATCCCGTCAACGCCATCGTGCACAAGTTGAAAAACGGCATGACCCTCTACCTTTCTGTGTACAAGGACGCGCCCAGGGTACAGACCATGATCGCCGTGCGGGCCGGTTCCAAAAACGACCCGCCCGAAACCACCGGCCTGGCACACTACCTCGAGCACATGCTCTTCAAGGGCACGGCCAAGATCGGTTCGCTCAACTGGGACCAAGAAAAGATCCTGCTCCAACAGATCTCCGATCTCTACGAATCGCACCGCAAAGAAACCGATCCGGCCCGCCGCAAGGCGATCTACGCCCAGATCGACTCGGTCTCGCAACTGGCCGCCTCCTATGTGGCCACCAACGAGTACGACAAAATGGTCTCCTCCCTCGGCGCCAAGGGCACCAACGCCTTCACCTCCCTCGAAGAGACCGTTTACATCAACGACATCCCCGCCAACGAACTGGAAAAATGGTTCTACCTGGAATCCGAGCGTTTCCGCCAGTGCGTCCTCCGCCTGTTCCACACCGAACTGGAAGCCGTTTACGAGGAGTTCAACATCGGGCAGGACAACGACGGCCGCAAGGTGTACAAGACGCTGATGAACGCCCTTTTCCCCTCCCACACCTACGGCACCCAGACCACCATAGGCACGGGCGAGCACCTCAAAAATCCCTCGCACGTCAACATCCAACAGTTCTTCTCGACCTATTATGTGCCCAACAACATGGCCATCATCGTCGCGGGCGATTTCAACCCCGACGAGGTGATCCGCTTGGCCGAGAAATACTTCGGCGACTACCAGCCCAAAGAAGTGCCCAAGTTCACCTACAAGCAACAGCCCGAACTCGCACAGCCCGATGTGCGCAATGTGGTCGGCCCCGACAAGCAGTCCATCAACATCGCATACCGCCTCCCGGGCGCCGGTACCGACGACGCCCTCATGGCCCAGATCGTCGGACAGATGCTCTCCAACGGACAGGCCGGATTGATCGACATCGACCTGGTCCAAAAACAAAAGATCGGGCCCGACGCCGGGGCCTTCGCCTGGGCGCTCACCGACTACTCCCTCCTGTGGCTCCAGGGCTCGCCCCGCCAAGGCCAAACCCTCGACGAAGTGCGCGCTCTGATCCTCGGAGAAGTGGAAAAACTCAAAAAAGGCGAGTTCGAAGACTGGCTCCTGCCCGCCGTCATCAAGAACATGAAACTCGCCCGCATCCGCGAAATGGAGGACAACAACAACCGGGCCTCCTACATGCTCGAGGCGTTCGTCCTCAACAAGGACTGGGCCGAGTACAACCAATATTTGGCCCGCATGGAAAAATTCACCAAGCAGGACATCGTCGCCTTCGCCAACCGCCATTTCAAAAACAACTATGTGGTGGTCAACAAACTCGAAGGTGAGGACACGGATGTGTACAAGGTCGAAAAGCCCAAGATCACGCCCGTGCCGGTCAATACCACCGACAACTCCGCCTTCAAAAAGTCTTTCGACGGGATGACGTCCCCGCGCATCCAACCGGCTTTCGTTGATTTCGACAAGGTCATCCAGACCACCAAGCTCAAGAACGGCATCCAAGTGGATTTCCTGCGCAACGAAAACAACCCCACGTTCAGCCTCAACTATGTGGTGGACATGGGCAAAGACCACGACAAAACGCTCGGCCTCGCCATCACTTACCTCAAATACCTCGGCACCGACAAGTATTCCGCCGAAGACCTGCAAAAGGAATTTTACAAGCTCGGCCTTTCCTTTGATGTGTTCGTGGGCGACGATCAGAGCTATGTCACCCTGAGCGGTCTGGAGGAATCCTTCGCCGACGGCGTCAAACTCTTCGAACACCTGCTCGCCAACTGCCAACCCAATGCCGAGGCCCTCCAAAACCTCGTGGCCGACGAGCTCAAGCAGCGCGAGGACGCCAAGAAAAACAAGGCCGTCATCCTGCGCCAGGGCATGCTCAACTACGCGATGTTCGGGCCCAAGTCGCCCTTCACCAATGTGCTGTCCGAAGAACAGCTCAAGGCCACCAAGCCCGAAGAACTGGTTCAGCGCGTCAAGCAGCTGACCTCCTACCGCCACAAGGTGTTTTTCTATGGCACGCTTGCGCAAAAAGATGTGCTGAAAGTCTTGGGCGTTTCCCACCTCGTGCCCAAGAAACTGATGGAACTGCCCAAGCGCACGGAATTCGTCGAACAGAACACCGATGCCGACAAGGTCATTTTCGTGCATTTCCCGATGGTGCAGGCCGAGATCATGTTGGTCTCGCGCGGCACCCGAGGCTTCAACCTCGACGAATATGTCAATTCCCGCCTGTACAACGAGTACTTCGGGGCCGGTCTTTCCTCGGTGGTCTTCCAGCAGATCCGCGAATCCAAGGCGCTGGCTTACTCGGCCAGCACCCAGTTCACCTCGCCCTCCCTCGCCGACCGCTCGCACTACTACCGCGGCTATGTGGGCACGCAGGTGGACAAGATGCCCGAGGCCATCGACGCCATGCGCGAGATCATCGAAAACATGCCCGTCGGCAAAGACCAGATCGCCTCGGCGCACGCTTCGCTGCTGCGCCAGATCGAGACCGAGCGCATCACGCAGGAAAACGTGTACTGGGCGGCCCAAGCAGCCGCCAAGCGCGGATTCCCCGGCCGCGATCTACGCCGCGACATCTACACGCGCTTTCAGAACGCCAACGAACAGGCCGCCGTGGACGCCGTGGTCAAGTTCCAACAGGCAAGGGTCAAAAACCGCCGCTACACTTTCCTCGTCCTCGGCGACCGCGACAAGGTGAACATGGAGTACCTCAAAAAAATCGGGCCCGTCACCGAAATGACCATCGACGAGGTGTTCAAAGCCCGCTGATTCCTTCGGGAAAAACGACTTTCCAACTGCTTTTTCCCTTCGGTTCCACCCGCTGCCCCTCGCGCCGGAGCCTTTCGGCCTGAAGGGCCATCGCGCCGGGAAATTTGTCGATCAACGTCCCGTCGTCGCGGACCGTTCGCCACCAAGGCGCGGTCGCGGCGGCGGGATTTTCGTTGAGCGTTTCCTCGACGGCCTCCGCCACGATCCGCAGGAAAATCCCCGTCGTGAGCGGACAGGCGAAATCGGCCCCGTTTTCCGAGGCCAGCCGCCGGCGCAGTTCCGACAGCGTTATCAGCCGCCCTTCCGGTACTGTCCGGACCACGGCCTCGACCAGGCGCGGCGTCGGGATCAGCATCCGGCCCACCCCGAAACGCCGCGTGCCGGCATCTTCCCCGACGATGCGCGGCTCGGCCGGACGCAGCATTTTTTCGCGGAACGAAGTCTTGGATTTCATCGGACGGTTTCTTTTTTTGGAGAAAATTTTTTTCCGGAAAAAAGAAAAAAAACAAGGAACGGGAAATTTTGGGCGGGGCCCAAAAGCCTCTTTTCCGCGAGCGGTGGCCCTTGCGCAAAAGTCTTTTATTACTTTTGTGCAAAATAAGCCGTTTTCACCGTTTTGACCCGTCCCGGCAACGGGCTTTTTTCGCCACCGATGCAGCTGTCCATCGTCATTCCCCTGCTCAACGAGGCCGAGTCGCTCCCCGAACTGGAGGCTTGGATCCGCCGCGTGTCGGAAGCCCACGGGCTTTCCTACGAGATCGTTTTCGTGGACGACGGCAGCACCGACGAATCGTGGGAACTGATCGAACGGATGTCGGCGGCCGACGAACGGGTGCGCGGCATCAAGTTCCGGCGCAACTACGGCAAATCAGCCGCCCTCAACGAAGGCTTCGCCGCCACCCGCGGCGAAGTGGTGGTCACCATGGACGCAGATCTGCAGGACAGCCCCGACGAACTGCCCGAACTGTACCGGATGGTCGCCGTGGAAAAATACGATCTCGTTTCGGGCTGGAAAAAAAAGCGCTACGATCCGATCAGCAAGACCGTTCCCACCAAACTGTACAACTGGGCAGCCCGCAAGATGAGCGGCATCCCGCTGCACGATTTCAACTGCGGGCTCAAAGCCTACCGCGGCGATTTGGTCAAGAGCATCGAAGTGTACGGCGAGATGCACCGCTACATCCCCATCATCGCCAAATGGGCCGGCTACCGCCGGATCGGCGAAAAAGTGGTGGAACACCGCCCCCGCAAATACGGACAGACCAAATTCGGCCTCGATCGATTCGTCAACGGCCCCTTGGACTTACTTTCGATCACCTTTGTCGGCAAGTTCGGCAAAAAACCCATGCACTTTTTCGGCACGATGGGGCTGCTGTCTTTCCTGTTCGGCTTTTCCATCTTGGCCTATCTGAGCATCAACAAGTTGATGTTTTATACTTACGGGATCACCGATCGGCCGCTTTTCTTTTTCGGCATCCTGCTCCTGATCGTGGGCACACAATTGTTTTTGACGGGATTCCTCGCCGAAATGATGGCGCGGCTTTCGCCCCAGCGCAACGCCTACCAAGTCGAAAAACGCCTGTAAGCCGATCCGCCCATGACGCTCCTCCGCAAACTCGCCGGCGAAACCGCCGTTTACGGGGCCACCACGGTGGCGGCGCGTCTGTTGAACTACTTGTTGGTGCCGGTGCACACGCGCGTCTTTTCGCCGGACGAGTACGGGATCGTGACCGACCTGTACGCCTATGTGGGCTTTTTCGTGGTGCTGTTCAGCTATCGGATGGAAACCGCCTATTTCCGTTTCGCTGGCAGCGATGCCCTGCAGCAGCGCCGCACCTTTGTGACCGCCACGGGCTCCATCCTGCTCAGTTCGATGGTGCTCAGCGGACTGCTGGCCCTCAACGCGGAATCCCTGGCGATCGCGCTGCGCTATTCCCACCAAGAAAGCGCCGTGGCGTGGATGGCCGTCGTCCTCGGACTGGACGCGCTCACGGCCGTACCTTTCGCGCAACTGCGCCTGCGCGGCCACGCTTGGCGTTTCGGCGCCGCCCGTATGCTCAACATCGGGATCAACATCGCCGCGAGCCTGTTCTTTTTGCTGGTCTGTCCGGCCCTGTACGAGGGCGGACACGATTGGGTGCTGACGGTTTACGATCCGGATCTGGGCGTGGGCTATGTTTTTTACGCGAATTTTTTGGCCAGCATGGTCACTTTGGTTTTTTTGGCCCGCGAATTCGGCAGTTGGGAGCAGATCAAGGTGTTTTGGCGGGATTTCGACAGCGCGCTCTGGCAGCGGATGATGCATTACTCCCTGCCCCTCGTGATCGTGGGACTGGCCGGCATCGCCAACGAAGTCCTCGACCGCATCCTGCTGAAATACCTGTTGCCGGGCGACTTGGAGGCCCGTTTCACGGGCGTCGGCGTTTACGGCGCCTGCTACAAACTCGCCATGCTGATGACCATCCTCACGCAGGCGTTCAATTACGCTGCCGAACCTTTCTTTTTCCGGCACGCCGAACGCGCCGATGCCCGGCAACTGTATGCCCGCGTGGCAAAGGCTTTCGCCGCGGTAGGCGCGCTGACTTTTGCCGGCGTGATGCTCTTTCTCGATGTTTTCCAACTGTTTATCGGAGGCGAAGGCTACCGCGAAGGACTGGGTGTGGTGCCCATTCTGCTCATGGCCAATTTGTTTCTCGGACTCTACTACAATGTGTCGGTGTGGTTCAAACTCACCGACCGCACCCTGATGGGCGCGTGGATCGCGCTCGGCGGCGCCGCCGTGACGATCTGCCTCAATGTTTGGCTGATCCCCCAGGTCGGTTATATGGGTTCCGCTTGGGCCACTCTGGCCTGCTATGCGGCCATGCTCGCGGCCACCGGACTGATCGGCCACCGCTATTACCCGGTGCCCTATCCCGTGGCGAAGATCGCCCTGTATATTTCCGCCGGCGTGGCCCTGTATCTGTTGGGCCAACTGCTCGAGGGATGGATCGGGTACGGTTTTTGGGCAAAAATGTTCGTGCATTCCGTACTTTTGACGGCTTTTGCGGCCTATTTGGCGGATTCCGAGGGATTGCCCCTGCAGGAGTACGCCCAAAAATTTTTCCCGAAAATATTCCCGCAGCGACCATGAAGGTCAATGTCGTCAACCGATCCCGAAATCCCCTGCCCCGGTACGAAACCGCGGGCAGCGCCGGTTTGGACCTCTGCGCCGAGCTCGATGCGCCCCTCGAACTCGGCCCCTTGGAACGCACCCTCGTGCCCACTGGGCTGTTCGTCGAGATCCCCCTCGGCTATGAAGCCCAGATCCGCCCCCGCAGCGGGCTGGCCCTCAAAAAAGGACTATCGATGCCCAATACGCCGGGCACCATCGACAGCGATTATCGGGGCGAGATCAAGGTCATCCTCATCAACCTTTCCAACGAAACGGTCCAAATCGCCCCCGGCGAACGGATCGCCCAACTGGTGGTGGCCCGCCACGAACGCATCGAATGGCAGCCCGTCGAACAGCTCGGCGAAACCGGTCGCGGCAGCGGCGGTTTCGGCAGCACCGGAACCGAAAGGCCCAACTTCTGATTTTTGTCCCCTTTTTACCGAACTGAAAAAGCAAACCCGAAAAACGTCACCGATCCAGAGCTTATGCGCATCATCATCCCCATGGCCGGCCGGGGAACCCGCTTGCGGCCCCATACCCTCACCGTCCCCAAACCGCTGGTCTGCGTGGCCGGCAAACCCATCGTGCAGCGTCTGGTCGAAGATCTGATGGCCAGTTATGGCGGACAGGTGGAGGACATCGTGTTCATCACCGGCGAATTCGGCGAGGCAGTCGAAAACGATCTGCTGGCCCTGGCCGAAAAACTCGGTGCGCGCGGGCACATCGCCCACCAGCTCGAACAGCTCGGGACCGCCCACGCCATTCTCTGCGCCGAGGACCACCTCGCCGGCCCCGTGATCGTGGCCTTCGCCGACACGCTCTTCCGATCCGCTTTCCAGCTCGATACCCGCGAAGACGGCGTGATCTGGGTGCAGCGCGTCGAAAACCCCAAAGCATACGGCGTGGTGACACTCGACGATCATGGATACATCGACGGATTCGTCGAAAAACCGCAGACCTTCGTGTCCGATCAGGCCATCGTGGGCATCTACTACTTCCGCGACGGCGAAAATCTGCGCCGCGAACTCCAATTTCTGCTCGACAACGATGTGCGCGTCAAAGGGGAATACCAACTGACCGACGCTCTCCAGAACATGCAGCGGGCCGGCACACGGTTCCGCACCGGCATCATCGGCGAGTGGCTCGACTGCGGCAACAAAGACGCGGTGGTACAGGCCAACCAACGGGTGCTCGAATACGAACGCGGCGCGTCCGCCCTCGTGTCCGCCTCCGCCGATATACAGGATTCGACCATCGTCGAACCCTGCTACATCGGTCCAGGCACGGTGATCCGGAACGCCGTGGTGGGCCCCCATGCCTCCATCGGTCCGAACTGCACCGTCCGCAACGCCGTCGTCCGCAATTCCATCGTACAGGACCATTGCCGGATCGAAAACGCGGTGCTCGACAACGCCATGCTCGGCAGCCATGTGGAACTCTGCCCCAAGCCCCAGGAGTATTCGCTCGGCGATTTCACGACCATCCGTTGATTTTTTGGGAAAAAAAATGAAAAACTACTGCCTTTTGCTGGTGCTGGCCCTCGTTTGCGCTTGGTCGCTCCCGGGCCAACAAAACCCGCCCCCCGGCCGCACGCGCCCCGGACAGGACGACCTGTTGTTCGAAAAACAGTTCGTGGAGGCCATGCGCGAAAAAGTCCGTGGCGACCACGAAAAGGCGATTCAATCTTTCGAGGATCTGCTCCGCAAAGACAAGTCCAGCCACGCGGTCTGCTTCGAACTCGCCAAGTTGTACCGCACGACCAAGCGTTTCGACAAAGCCCTCGAAAAGGCACGGCAAGCGCATACCCTCGCTCCGGACAACATTTTTTACGGCGTCCTCTGCGCCGACCTGCTCGAGGCCGAGGGACGATACGCCGAATCGGCCACCGTTTTCGAAACGCTCGCCAAACGCCACCCCGCCGTGGACAGCCTGAATTTCCGATTGGCCAACGACCAGCGACGCGCCAACAAACCCGATCTGGCGCTCAAAACATACGCCCGGATCGAGGCCCGGATCGGCCCCACGCCCGAAGTGACCCGCGAAAAAGTGGCCCTGCTCGAACAAATGGGCAAGGCCAACAAGGTCCCCGCCGAATGGGAGGCTCTGTTGGCCGTTTTTCCCGGCGAGCCCGAGTACTACGAGGCCCTTGCGAAATTTTACGAAAAAAACGGCGCCCAAGACAAGGCCATCGGCGTGTACGAACGCCTGTTGGCCGCCATCCCTGGCGACCCGAGGGCCAATCTTCGCATGGCCGAACACTACAAGGCCCGCGGAGAAGAAGAAAAATATCTCCAAACGCTCGGCCGCTTGATCCCCGATCCGGCCCTGTCCCTCGAGGAAAAAACCAAGGCGCTGGCCCCTTATGCCGCCAACGCCCGCCAAATCTCCGACCCCGCTCGGAAATCCCTGCTGTTCGAAATGGGCAAAACCCTCGCCGAAACCTATCCCGACGATGCCGCCGCCCTCGCCCTGTACGGTGATTTCGCGCAGGCTTCCGGCAAATGGCCCTTGGCGGCAACGGCGTACCGTTCGGCGTGCAAAGCGGCTCCCAACAAGTTGGAAAACTGGAAAAACGCACTCGCCTGTTCCGCCGCCCTCGGCAGCTGGAAAGAAATGGAATCCGCCGCTGCGGAATTGTCGGAACTCTTTCCAAACGACCCCAACGGACCCTACTTCTTGGGACTGGCGGCCGTGCATCTCGGACGCCCCGCCGATGCCCAGCCCCTTTTGCAGGACGCCATCCGCATGTCCGGCAGCCAACCGGCTCTCAAAGCCGATGCCCTGGCCGCTCAAGGACTCGCCCTTGCCCTGCAAAAACAATTCGCCAAGTCCGACGAATCCTTCGAAAAATCCCGCTCTGCCCAGCCCGAGAGCGGCTATGCCCTGTTGGCCCACAGCATGGCGCTCCTGCTGCGCGGCGACCAGAACGACCGCGCCCTGGAAACGGCCCTGAAAGCCGTGGCCCAACAACCCGACAATCCGCTCTTTGTGGCCCAAAAAGCCCGCGCCCTGTACCGAAAACTGGATTTCGCGGGAGCCAAAACCGTCTTGGAAAAAGCCCTGCCGCTCGGTGGCGACCAAGACCCGGCCACCCTCGAACTGTACGGAGACGCCCTTTCCAAACTCGGACAAACGGACGCCGCCCTCGACAATTGGCGCAAGGCCCTCGAAAAAAATCCCGGCTCGGCAACGCTCACCAAAAAAATCGCCGCCCGAAAGGTCGAGGATTGATCTTTTTCGGCACACGACCGTCGTGGCGGACCACCCCATCGTTTCTGCCGCTTTTTTCTCTCTTTTTTTGGGGAAAAAATTTTTTAAAAAATAATTCGCACAAATCAATGTTTGAACACTAATTTTGCCCCGTCACTGAACCATCTTGCTAAAAGGTTGTTTGGCAGATCGTCAACCTTATCCGTTTATCTTTTCAAAACCACTTTTTACCCATGAACAGTTTCAGCAAAACCCTTTTTTCCGCGGCCACGGCTGCGATGGTGATCGGCTTGGTCTCTTGCGGCGGGCCGGAAGGCGAGCACGCCAAGACCGGCGAGGCGCAAAATCCCGCGACGGTGGAAGCCGCCGCCCAAACGTATGCCATTGATGCCGCGACCAGCGTCGTCAAGTGGGAAGGCGCAAAAGTGACGGGCAAGCACGCCGGCACGTTCGGTGTCAAAGGCGGCTCGTTGAACGTGAAGAACAACGAAATCACCGGGGGCACCTTGGAATTAGACATGACGAAGATCGTCGTGACCGATCTGGCGGCCGGCAAGGGCAAGGAAAAACTCGAAGGCCACCTGTCGGCCCCCGATTTTTTCGATGTCGCCAAGTATCCGACCAGCAAGTTCGAGATCACCGGCGTGAAGAAAGCGGAAGGTGGAGCGGCCAACGAATACGAAGTTTCCGGCAACCTCACGCTGCGCGAGGCCACCAAGAACATCACCTTCAAGGCCACGCTCGAAGTGACGGATCAATTGGTGAAGGCCACCGCCGCCCAGTTCGTGATCAACCGCCAAGATTGGGGAATCGCCATCCTGGCATGAAAGACGACCTCATCAAAAACGAAGTCGGCATCGCTTTCGAGCTGATGGCCAAGAAATAATCCCGTTTTTTTTCGGGAAAATCCCGTGGCGCACCCGTGCCACGGGATTTTTTTTGCCCGAAAGTGACCCGGCGAGGTATTGGGGGGAAAACGCCGTTTCCGACGCCGGGCCCATATCACGATCGGATTCGCCGGTACCAGTCGAGATAAAGTTCGGCCGAATCGGCGACTCGGGGCAATAAGGCCCTTGCGTCCTTAGGAGCCCATGGGGAAGCGAGCGCTTCGGCGCAGTGGGCCGCCCATCCGGCCGGGTCCGCTGCCGTGCGGATGTGCGGATGGCCGTAAGCGAACCCGACTGGAGCAGAAACCACGGCGGCTCCGCAGGCCAGCGCCTCGGCCAGTACATAGCCGAACGACTCGTATTCGGCGGTGTGGAGCAGCAGACGGGATTGCCGCATCAGTTCTAGGGCCTTTTCGCGCGGTTGTTGGCCGAGAAATTCCACGGGCAGTCCGCGGGCCTTGGACATGGCTTCGAGGCGGGGTGCTTCCGGGCCTGAGCCTACGATGGCGGCCCGCAAGTCCGGGCGTTCGGGCAACAATTTTTCCACGGTTTCCAAAAAACGATCAAACCGTTTCAGGGGGATGAGCGATCCGACTCCGAGGAGGTCGTATTTTTTTTTCGAAAAAATTTTTTCCGAAAAAACATCCTCCCCGATCCCCCAAGGAATCACTGTGGAGGCGTCGCGCCCAGTGGCCTGCCGCCACGCCTCGGCCTGAAAATCCGAAACGGCGGCCGTGTGCAGGCGAGAAAGGGGCAGAAAACGCAACCAGCGGTTGTGCGGCCGGGCATCCTGTCCCATGAGCGTACAAGCCAGCGGGAGGGACCTGCCCCGTGTGGCAAGGGAGGCCAAAAACGCGGCCTCTTCTGCCCAGAACGCGTGCACGAGCACAGGTTTCCTCTTGGCGACCAGTGCTC
>JBEIJQ010000084.1:0-13408 GCA_040380145.1 Lewinellaceae bacterium
GACGCGGGCGGCTGCACGGCCTCCGCCACGGTCACGGTGGACGATCCCACGCCGATCGTCCTGGCCATCACGGGCATCCAACCCACCTCCTGCTTCAACACCGCCGACGGCTCTGCCACGGTGGTCGCCTCGGGCGGCACGCCCGGTTATGTTTTCCAATGGGGCAACGGCGAGACCACGGCCACGGCCGTGCAACTGCCCGCCGGCACCACCTCGGTACTCGTGGGCGACGCGCTCGGCTGTTCCGCCACGATCACGGCCACGGTCGCCGAACCCACGCCTGTATCGTTCAACCTCGTCAACGTGACGGCCCCCGATTGCAACGGCACGGCCTCCGGCACCGCCCGGGTGACGGGCACGGGCGGCACCGCTCCCTACACCTACCAATGGGATGTGGCCGCGGGCTTCCAGACCTCTCCTTTTGCCCAAAACCTGTCCAGCGGGCCCTACTCCGTGACGGTGACCGACTTCAACGGCTGCACGGGCAGCGGCACCATCTTGGTACCCGCCACTTCAGACCTTGCGGTGTGGCTCGAACAGACCTTCCCGATCCTCTGCTTCGGCGACAGCACCGGGGCCGTGGAGGCCAATCCCTCCGGCGGCACGCCGCCCTACACCTACGAATGGTCCACGGGGGCAGACAGCCTCTCGGCGACGCTCGACAGCCTCGTGGCCGGCGCTTATGCCGTCACGGTGACCGACGACGGCGGCTGCACGGCCAGCGATTCGCTGGTGCTCGATGAACCGGCCGAACTGGTGCTCGCGGTCGAGACCGACTCGGTCAACTGCAACGGCGGCAACGACGGGGCCCTGATCCTGTCGGCCACGGGCGGCCGATTGCCCTATGTGTTCAGCCGCGACAGCATCAATTGGCAGACGGGAAGCGTTTTCCCGGGCTTGGAGGCCGACAGTTTCCGCCTGTACGTGCGCGACGATTATTACTGCATAGACACGGCGGACGCGGAGATCTTCGAACCGGACTCCTTCCTCGTGACGGTGACGCCGCTGTCTGACACCATCGAGTTCGGCGAAACGGTACAGATCACCGCCTCGGCCAACCACCCCGCCGAATGGCAGTGGTCGAACGACACGACCCTGACCTGCGGCGATTGCCCCGATCCGGAAGCCGAGCCATCGCTGACCACGGTCTATCAGCTGTTGGCCACGGATCCCAACGGCTGCGAAGTGGAGGAAAATGTCCTGGTGATCGTCACCTTCCCGCGCCGCGTGTATGTGGCCAACCTGTTCACGCCCAACAACGACGGCGCCAACGACCTTTTCCTCGTGCAAGGGGGCGAGGGCGTGGCCGAGGTGCGAAATTTCCGGGTGTTCGACCGCTGGGGCGAACTGGTGTTCGAGGCCGCGAACGTGATGCCCAACGACCCGCTGGGCGGCTGGGACGGCACCTTCAAGGGCAAGGCGATGAACACAGCCGTTTTCGTCTGGTACGCCGAGGTGGAATTCACCGACGGCTTCGTGCAGACCATCAAGGGAGATGTGACGTTGGTGCGTTGATTTGATCGACCGTACCAGAAAAACGGGCCCTCCGATTTGGAGGGCCCTTTTTTTACGGAAAAATGCACTTTGGTTCTGCCTGAAAGAAACAAGATTGATCCCACCGAGATATTGCTCAGTATTACCCCTACCCATTCCCTGGCTTCCTGACCACCGGGAGGCTTTCCCAATCCACCAGGCAGCAAGCGTGCGCCAGTTTCACCAAGTGGTCGAGGTCTTGGGTTTCATGGTGCGTATGGGCTCCTGCATACCCCACCGATACGTTCGTGCATTCCGGAAAAACATTCATAAAGGCCCTCGAATCGGTCGAAACCCCTTTGTCGTCTTTGCGGTATCCAAAACCTGGAAAAGCCAAGTTGAGCTGGTCGCAAAGCACCTGGGCAAATTCGTCGGAACAGCAGCGGGTGCCCGGCGCATCGTTGACCGGATCTTTTTGATGGGTGATGACGGAGTCGGTGCCCATTCTGTCGAAGGAAACCACTTTTTTCACCGGACCAAAAATTTCATGTCGAGCGGCAAGGCGTCTGGAGCCGGCCAGCCCAACTTCTTCTCCGATGAAAAACGCATAGATGCCTGGCACGGATCGATACATCATGTACAGCATCACCGTCACCCCAGCCTTGTCGTCCGCACCGAGGAGCGATTTGCCGTCCGTTGACAGGATCCCTCCAGTGGGCAGGAGATCGAAATTGATCATGGAGGAACCGCCGATGTTGTCGATGTCCACCGGTTCGCCGTTGTGCAGATGCTGCACGGTGACCACTTCGGGGTCCTTCTTTTTGTCGCGATAAGTATCCAAGTGAGAAGTGAACATCACCTCGGGATTCTCTCCTATGACACCGATCAGGTTGCCGCCCACACGGGCCAGCTGAACGGGTTCGGCCAGATCATCCATCAGATCATAGATGTCCACCTCGGTGCCGTGGGGATAGGTACGCGAAGTGAGTTGCAGAAAGGCGTGGATGATGTCCATGAAGAAATTGTTTGTGTGTTCGGAATGGGGCGCAAAGATAGCCCGCTCAATCACAATATTCCGTACGGTCGGGATCCCGAGCGACGGGAAGTTCCGACCACCGGACCTTGCAACAGGCTTCGGCCAGTTTTTGCAGGTGCCCGATGTCCAAGCGCTCGGAGGTGGAGTGCTCGAATTCGTATCCGACGGATACATTGGTGCATTCTGGGTAGATGTCTATGAAGGACATGGAGTCCGTGAACAACCCGTTCCGATCGGGTGCGTACAGGAAAGTGGGTTCCGCGAGGTTGAGTTCCACCGAAAGGGCATTCGCGAATTCGTCCGAGCAGCAGCGGACGCCGCTCTGGAATGTGATGACGGCCCCTGTTTTGCGTCGGTCGAAAGAGACCACTTTCCTCAAATGCGGCAACGGCCGACGACGATGTTGGGCCGCCAGATTGCCGGAGCCTACGCAACCGATTTCTTCTCCGATGAAAAAGTAATACAGCCCGGGCACATCGTTTTGGATCATGTGCAACATGACCGTCACCCCGGCTTTGTCGTCGGCCCCCAAAATGGTTCTTCCGTCGGTGAAAACAAATCCGTCACGGATCACGTGCCGAACATCTTCCTGGATGAACGAACAGGTGTCCAAGTGAGCGGTGAACATGACATCGCTCTCCCCTATTTGCAAAAAATAATTGCCGAACTCGTCCTGTTCGACATCGTCCGGCAAAAAGGGCCGCAATTGGTGCTCGGTTCCGTGGGGGTAAGTTTGTCGAGTAAGGTTGAGAAATGTTTCCAATATCATGGGCGGGTGTGTTTTATTTGGTAAAGGAAAAATCAGGAACGCTTTTCGAGGATTGGAGGTTCCTTTGATAGTTCGGCGAATGGAGTGAATTTCATTGCATAGAGGAAGTTTTTTTTACAAAAATCTTATTTTCAATTATATACATCATAAAAAACGCCTCTTTTTTTCCATTTACAGTCTTCTTTTCAAAAATCTTCTTTTTTTTCGAAAAAAATCATCCTCCCCAAAAGCCGATCCAAGGCGATAGCCCTTGGCTTGGCAACTGCCGCCGCCGGAGATTGGCTCTACAATTCATCTGCCCAAATGGAATTACCCTCCAAAAAGCCTTTGGGCCAATTCATTTGCGAAATAAGGCCCCAATGTGGCCCCTTTGGTCCCCAGTCCGTTCAGTGCGTACAGACCGGGACGGTTCGGGTGCTCGCCCCAATAGGGGCGGCGGTTGGCAGTGGTCGGGCGGATGGCGGCCCGGTGCTCCAACACGTGGAACGGAACCCGGAGCATGTCTCGCAGGGCATTCTCCATTTCGATTCGGCGCGAAGGTGTGGGCAGGTCGTCGGAAAACTTTTGTTCGTAGTTGCTGCCCACCCAGAACAGATCGTCGCCGAGCGGTACCAAGAAAATGTCGTGCTTGACGACCGTTTCCCGCAGCGCCGCACCGGGGATCCGAACGATCAGCACCTCGCCCTTGGATGGTCGAAAAGGAATCTCGTTGCCGAACCATGGATTGCCTGCACCTTTGACTCCCTCACAGAAAACGATCGGACAGGGAAGATTCTCCGGATCGATCTCCCCGTAGGAAAACGCCGATTCCCGCATCAGTCCCAGTCCGCGCAAGTGTTCGCGGTAAGCGGCCACCAGCCTGCCCAAATCGCATTTTCCACCGCCGGTCAAGCGCAGATAAGCGGGGGCTTCGCGCACCGTTTGCCCAAACGATTCTGTGGGCCCCTCCGCATCCAAGAACGGTTTCAGCTCAGGGTCGCCCGCCCGAGCAAACCAATCGTTTTCGGATTGCACATCGGGCAGGGCCCGCAAGACCGGCCACGGAAAATAAAAGCGCTCGCCGAGCCGCTCCTCGATGCGTCGGTAGGTTTGCCGGGCAAAAGGAAAAAGGTCGGCAGCCATCCAAGTCAGGGCAAAATGACGGCCGGTGACGGGATTCATGATCCCAGCGGCCAAGCGAGAGGCCGACTTTGGGTCGCCGTCGTCTATGACCAGGGGACGAAAACCGCGCTCCAGCGCAAAGTGGGCCAACAAAGTCCCGGCAATGCCCTGGCCTACGATCCAGATGTCCGGTTCGCCATTGGAGTTCGGTGCGATTCGTTTGTTGCTCAAAGCCTCCAAAAACAAGTACAAATGTTCAATCGCCGTAGCGGCTCCACAATTGGGTGTTCACCTTGCCCTCCAGCACGGATTCTTGCTCTTTGGACAAAGAGGGGAAAAAATCGATGCCGGTGAGCCTTTCCACCTCATCGATGGACACCGCGAAACTGCTGAGCGAGCGATGGCTCGAAGCATTGGGGAGTATGAACGCTATGCCTTTGTGCTCTTTGCCCGTCACATCCAGCAGCACTTTGTAATAACTGTTGGGTACGGAAACTTTGTTGCGGCGGCCGATGGATCCGTTCGTATTGTTTTTCAAAATCGGCCCGGTGACCACATACAGGTGACCGAAAGCCCGGGCATAATCGCGAACCTGTTCCTCCAGTTCTTTCCAGATGCCGCGGTTGAACCCGGGCTCCTGGGGGCTCATGTTGCTCATGAAAAAACTTTCGGACATGGCCGTGTGGTTGAAGGCCATATCGGCGGCGGGGGCCAAGTGGCCACGATCGTAACCGGATCTTTTGTAATCGTCCGGATCGGCACTGCCCGTGCGCACCGATGGATCTGAGCGGAAGTTGTCGTCGCGTTCCTCGTGGCTGCCGGATAGTCGCGCCTTGGTCAATTCGTAGGCCACCCACTCGGCCTGTTCGTATGCATCCACGTAAGATAGGCTGTAATACGAGTGCCGAACCAACTGTTTGCCGAGGGAAAGCGTGGGCAAATAATCGTTGAAGCGAATGTCTCCATTGGCCGCAGCGGTCTGGTTGCCAGCCTTTGGAGCAGCGGGAACGTTGTTTTGTTCCTTTTCGGGCTTTTCGACCTTACCGGGGGATTCTGCCGGCTTTTTGGGGTTCTTTTTGTCGGTCGGGGCTTCCCGATCGGGATTTTCCGGGGCGGCGGCATCGGTTTCGTCCGGATTTTCCGCGGCGTCCGTTTGTTCGGTCTGCGCGCCGTCGGAATGACGGCTCAGCGGCATGTTGGAAATCGAATTCAGCAGGGCCAGGAACAACAGCCCGACGATGAAGGCTATGACAACCTTGCCGAAAAGAGAACCTTGTCTGCTCATTTTTTGAAGATTTTGTTTGAGATTTGAAGCCAATCAGATCTTTGGGGCAACAAAATAGTACGCCATGAAAGCCCGGTGGTATGATGGAATTTCCACACAACATACAGCGAATTGGCCATGTATGCAACCGCCGATGCGGCGGCGGCGCCGTATGCCCCGTATATGGGGATCCACCAGAGATCGAAAACCAATGTGAAAACCAAAGCTATCAACCCGGCGTGCAGGTTGATATCGACCCGGTTGTTGCCCGCAAAAAAACCGCTGTACACCGTGCTCAGGCTTCTCGGCACCAGACCGATGTAGATGATCATCAGCTGGTAAGCCGCCGAAACGAACAGCTCTCCGTACAGCAGACGCACCACGAAAGGCAACAAAGGAATAGACAACAAGGCCAACGACAAACTCGCCCAAAGAGAAAACCTGCCCAAAGTGGCCACTTGTGCAGGAGTCGGTTTGTTATCGGCCGAAGCCGTATGGGCAAACAAAACCATGGAGATCGAGCTGGGCAGCTGCCTGAACATCTGTCCGAGACCGAAAGCATTGGAGTAGGGACCCAGGGTCTCGCTGTCGCTGTAATGTTTGACTATCCAAAAATCCAGGCGATAATTGAAAAATTGGACCAGATCACTGGAAGTGCCCAAGATTCCCCATCGAAAAAGCGCGCGTATGGACTCTCTGGAGAGCAATCTGGATGAAAAACGAACGGCCACTTTTCCATACAGCAGGAAACAGGCAAAAAACAAGTTGAAAAGCAACAGAAGGGAGTGCACCACCAAAACCTCGTCCAGACCGATGGGCCACCGAAAATACTGTTGGCCCAGTATCAGCGCGAGGTAAACAGCCACCGAAACGAGCGCATTGATAAAATTGGCCAAATTGAACTCTTTGAAATGTTTGTAGGCGTGCAAAATGCCCAGCACATAACTGATGGCCAGTTGGGAAAACATGCCGATACAGAGCAAAAGGACCCGAATCAAGGGATTGGTCGTGCCCAAAACCCCGAACATGTCGATGCCCAGCCCCCAACCGCCCAACAGGACTGCTGCGTACAGGGCAGTGCCCGCCAAAACCTGAACTGCGACCGTGGTGAGCGTTTCTCCCTGATCGAATTTTTTGCCGGCCAAATAATATCGGATGGCCTGGTGCGTACCGAATGCAAAGAAAAGCACCGTGAACTCCAAAGTGGAGGTGAACAAGGCGAATTCCCCTTTGCCGCCGGGCCCCAACAACCTCGTCGTCACCACCGAATACAGAACGCCGAGAAAAATCAGCGAAATGTTCGTGTTGAATGTCAGGAATATGTTTTTGGAAATCGACAAGCCGAAATGATTTGCAAAATTACCGACCGGTCTTGGACCACCATTCCAGTTCAGGCCGTCCGGGAGTGTCTTCCAAACGGATGAAGCCGCTCTCGAGCAAGATGCTTTCGGGAGGAGGTACCGGCTGTTGGTCTTTTTTCGAACGGTCCACCAAAACGAAGGCTACGTTCTTCAAAATAGCGGTATCGGATTGCCAAGGCGGCCGGAAACGGAATCCGTACCGTGCCTTGTCGGCCGGTTGCAGATCGGCCAAATAGTAGAGGTGCTGTACGCCGTAGAGCAGGCATTTTTCGTCGTTGGGCACCAAGGACCTAGCTCTGTCGGCCAAAACCCGCAAACGGGCGTTTTCATCGTTCGAGCGCCACGTTCCGACGGTCAACAAAGCATTGGCGGACAACCAAAGGCACAGGGCCGTTTGGCCCCAAACAGCCCACGAAAACCACGACCCCCGCTTTTCCGATACTTGTCCGATGCCCCAATGGGCCAACAAAAAGGCGTAAGGCAAATAGATCTGCGTGTAGTGCGGGTATTGCTTGAAATACAAGGGCAGTAAGGACGCGAACAGCGACAGGACCAACCACGCGGGCCTACGCTCCTTGAGCCCAACGGGAAACAGGAAAGCCAGCAAAAGCAAAGGACTGAACCACAGGATGTGTTTCAACAGAAACTTGACCGCCCAATCGATCCGATGATACCCGTAATCTTCTCCCGCAGAAAGGAGCATTTGTACCAAAGACAGCGGTGAAATGCCCGACCAAAACCAGATGATGCCGAAAAACAGCAACCCGAACAACATCCCGCCGAGCAGCATCCACAAAGCGGCGACCAAGCTACGGGCCCACGAAACGCCGGAACCGAACAACACATAAATTCCCAAAATGCCCACCGGAGCCAAGCCATACTGTTTGGACATCACCGAAACGCCCGCCAACATGCCCGCAACAATGTACCAAAAAGGGCTGCCATCGGTTTCTTCGGCCTTCAAGACACATAGAGCGGCGGAAAGTGCTCCCAGCACCAAAAAAGGTTCCAGCATCACAAAAGGGCCGTCGTTCAAGAAAAAGGCCAGAAAATAAGAGGCCGCCGTCAATCCTTGGACAATGGAATGCGCAAACAAACGCCCCGCCAAACGGTATAGAATGATACAGTTGGCCAGCTGAACCACCAAAATGAACGCGGTGAAAACCTCATGACGGGCAAAGCCGAACAGTTTGCCCACCAAAGCCAAAGCCCAAAAACCCACGGGCGGGTAGCGCATCGCCACATCGCGGAACGGGGCGTCTCCCTCGGCAATTGCACGCGCCGTGGACAAAAAGTATCCCGCATCTTTGTTGACCGGAGCCCACAGCAATGCGGCAGCGCCCAGCAATGCTGCCAGGCCCCAAAAGGACAAGGGAAGATGGCGAAACCATTTTGGGGCGTTCAATGGCCCTTGGACTGATGACCGGGCAAGGTTCATGGGTATTTCTGGTGCCGGGGTAAGAGAGAAGGTAAGGTCACAAAGGTAAGTCGCAGGTTTCAAAAGGACGCTTGTTCGATCCAAAAACCCCTTTTGGTCGGTCAAAACCTTTTTTTTTGTATTCTTGGGGAAAATTTCATCCGTTTCACCCCGATCGGCCTCGCCCGACCTTCCAATAAATGTTCGGATTCTCAGAAAAAAAACTGTTCGTCTCCGCTTGGCTCCTGTTGGCCGCTCTGTTGTCGAGCGCACAGGAACGGATCACCGTCACCGGGCAGATCGTGGACGACGACAGCGAAGAGCCGATCCCCTTTGCCAACGTCGCGCTGAAAAATGCTCCGGCCGCCTCCATGGCCGATGAGGACGGTCACTACACCTTATCGATCGATGCCCGTCTGCTGCACGGGGGCGATTCCATCGTTTTTTCGGCCGTCGGTTTCGAAGATCGGTCCAAACCCGTTTCCGCCCAGGCAAACCAGACGATCTACGTGCGCCTGTCCTCCACGGCACAATCCCTGGAAGGAGTGACCGTGTTGGCCGGCGAAAACCCCGCCAATAGGATCGTGCGCAACATCGTGGCCAACAAAGACCGACACGATCTGCGCAGCCGCTCCAGTTTCCAAACGGAAGTTTATGTGAAAACCGAACTGGACATAGACAACCTCGATGCCCGCCTCCGAGATGCCCAATTGCTCAAACCCTTTGATTTCGTCTGGGAAAACATCGACAGCGTTTCGGATGTCAAGCCTTTTCTCCCCGCTTTCATGGAAGAAGAGTTGGCCGACATCTACTATGTCGCCCAATCGGGACCGCCCAAATACGTGCCCAAGGCACGGCGCGTCTCCGGTGTCGAAAACCAGTCCGTGGTGGAACTGATCGGCAACATGCACGAGGATTATAGTCTGTACGACAACTGGATCAGCATCCTCGACAAACCGTTTGCCTCCCCCTTTTCCTCCACGCCCTTCCAGTACTACGAATTTTACATTCAAGACAGTGCTTTTCTCAAAAACCGTTGGTGCTACAAATTGAAATACAAGCCAAAACGGCAGCAAGAGAACACCTTTTTCGGAGATTTCTGGGTGGACATGGAAAATTGGGCCATCGTGATCGCCAATCTGCGGATGAGCCCGGACGTGAACATCAATTTTGTGGAAAGGGTCATCCTGTACCACGAAAGCGACCGCATCGGCCCCGATTCGGCCTGGCTGCCCTCCAAGGAAAAGGCCGTGCTGGACTTCATCGCCACCAAACAATCCCCGGGGCTGATCGCCCGCAAGACGCGCTCTTACCGAAATTATCGAATCGACGCACCCGATATCTCCGCCCTGCACGGCGCGGCCGATCCCGAAACCCTGCGCTCGCAAGATCTGGTGCGGGCCGACAGTTTTTGGACAAAAGCCCGGCACGACACGCTCTCGCACAACGAGGCAATGGTATATTGGATGATAGACAGTGTGAAAAAAGTGCCCGTTTACAAAACTTATGTGGATGTGGTCCGAACCTTGGTGACGGGATTCAAGGAATTCGGCCCGATCGGGGTGGGGCCCATTTTCAACCTGATGAGCCAAAACGCCTATGAAGGCCTCCGGTTCCAATTGGGGTTGAGCACTACGACCCGGTTCAGCCGAAAAGTCCGCCTGTTCGGGTACGCCGCCTATGGTCTGCGCGACGGAGAACTCAAGTTCGGGGGCGATTTCCAGTACAACCTGTCAGAAAAACCGTTTTCGTACTTGGGCGGAGCCTACCGAAACGATGTGGACCTGCGGTACGAAAACTCGGAAGAACCCAACGAGGACAACCTCTTCGCGGGCATATACCGCCGGCCCATCCCCCAAAAACTGCTGCGCATCGAAGAGGGCAAATTCTTCGTGCAAAAAGGCTGGCCCAAAGGCTGGAGCAGCCGATTCACCCTGCTGCACAGGACGATGGCCCCGCTCGGCCAGACCGGTTTCCACTTCCGATACCTGCGCGCCCCAGAAAACGGCAGTGGGACCGATACCGTGGTAAGCGCCTCGGAAATGATGTTCCGCATCCGATATGCTTTCCGGGAACAAGTTTTCCAGAGCGCTTTTTCAGAAAGAAGCCTCGGCTCCAAATTCCCCATACTGGATCTGCAATACACCGCCTCGCTGCCGGGGGTTTTGGGCGCGCGGTACGCCTACCACAAATTTACCCTCGGCATAACCCATTGGTTCAATGTAGCCCCGATCGGTTGGATGCGGTACCAGATCCAGGCCGGTAAAATCATCGGCAACCTGCCCTACCTGCTGCTCGAAGTGCACGACGGCAACGAGACCTATTTTTACCTGCGCGATGCTTTCAACGGAATGAACCGATACGAGTTCGTCAGCGATCAATGGGTACAACTGAACTTCGAACACCATTGGGACGGCTTTTTCTTCAACCATATCCCTCTGCTGCGCAAATTGAAATGGCGGGAAGTATTTGGACTGAAAGCCATCTACGGCTCCGTTTCTGACCGCAACCGCGACGCCAACCGGCCCAACGAGTACGATCGGGCTTACACGGATTACCGCACTTCCCCCATTCCGGGCGAAGGCGTTTTTTACGGCTCGTTCGACCAGGGACCCTATGTGGAGATCAACGCGGGCATCGAAAACATCTTCCGCTTTATCCGCATCGATGCCCTATGGCGGCTCAATTACCTGTCGGCCCGCTACGCCACTCCGTTCACCCTGCGGGGGACGATGGTCTTCAATTTCTGATTAAGGCTTACAAAAAAAGCCGCGCCAATAGGTTCATGAGCCTTTCCGTGGAACTGGTATTTTTTTGACTCCCCTTCTGGCTTTCATGGCCAATAAGATCAAAAGCACCAACAGGGTCAACCAAACAACCGCGGCGCCGATGCCGCCCACCAGGGAAAAGGTGGCCCAGGAGAAAGATGCGCCGAACAGCAGTGCGACTAGGGCATACAATCCTCCGAAGAGCAAAAAAACGATCGCCGTAAGAATCAGCAATACAGTGATCAGCCATGAACGGGCCCGGTTGCGGTAGGGTTTCCCATTGCCCCACAGGACCGAAGGCGCGGGCACGGCCCGAAAATGGTGGAGGTCGCGCTTGCGCCGGATTTTCCACCAAATGCCCATCAACGCCCAGAGAAGCAGCATCGAACCGCCTATCACCCCCGTTGCTACTGCCCCGGCGGTCAAAAAAGCCGCCCAACTGAAAGCGGCATTGCCCACCAGCCAAGACATCGTGGCATACAAGGTTCCTGACAGCAACTGCACGCCGCCCAGAAAAAGAGCCACCTTGCCCACTGTCCGCCAAAAATGCCTCGCGGGCGAGGGCTGCCGGTGCGGTTTCTCATCGGGCCCGATGGAGCGGAATGCAACCGGCTCGGAGCCCTTGTGAGCGGAAGCGCGAACGGTGGTCGTATCGACAGGCGGCAACCTGTTCGGAACGGAGGCAACAGGCATTGGATCGGGCGGCCTTACAGCCGACAACGGAATCGCCCAGAGCAAAAAAAACAGCAGTTTTTTCACGGGTATTTTTTCAGTTTCACAAAATTAGTCCGTTGAAGCGATGAGGGCCAATGGTTGCCGTCTTTTGTTTTCACAAAAAAATACAGGTCCCTCTTTTTTTCCGAAAAAATACGACCCATCCGACAAAAACAAACTGCCGGACTGCCCTTTCGGGCGCGGCCGATTGCTTACCTTTGCCGGCGCTGAAATTTTCTTTTTTTTCGAAAAAAATCCCCGCCATGTCTCTCGAATATGATTCCATCATCGCGCAAGGCAGCCGCTCCGAAGAACTGATCCGTTTGGAAGACCGCCACGGCGCGCACAATTACCACCCGCTGCCCGTGGTGCTGGAGCGGGGCCAAGGCGTGTATGTCTGGGACGTGGAAGGACGCCGCTACTACGATTTCCTTTCCGCTTATTCCGCGGTCAACCAAGGCCATTGCCACCCGGAGATCGTGGCCGCCCTGACCGAACAGGCGTCCAAACTGACGCTTTGTTCGAGGGCTTTCTACAACAGCCGTTTGGGCGAATACGAGGCCTACATCACCGACTACTTCGGCTACGACAAGGTTTTGCCGATGAATACGGGCGTCGAGGGCGGCGAAACGGCTGTCAAACTATGCCGGCGCTGGGGTTACGAAGTGAAAGGGATACCGCCCAACCAGGCCAAGATCGTTTTTGCCAAGGGCAATTTCTGGGGCCGGACCTTGGCGGCCGTCTCTTCCTCCACCGATCCGTCGAGCTACCGCCACTACGGCCCCTACATGCCGGGCTTCGAATTGGTGCCCTACAACGACCTCGAGGCCCTCGAAACGGCCTTGCAAGACCCGCACGTGGCCGGCTTTATGGTCGAGCCCATCCAAGGGGAAGCTGGAGTCGTCGTGCCCGACAAAGGATATATGCGCCGGGTGCATGAACTCTGCCAAAAGTACCACGTGCTGCTGATCGCCGACGAGGTGCAAACGGGCATCGCGCGCACGGGCAAACTGCTCTGCTGCGACCACGACAACGTCAAACCCGATATCCTCGTGCTCGGAAAAGCGCTTTCCGGCGGCGTCATGCCTGTATCGGCCGTCCTGTGCCGCAACGAGATCATGCTCACCATCAAACCCGGCGAGCACGGCTCCACCTTCGGCGGCAACCCCTTGGCCTGTGCCGTCGCCACGGCAGCCCTCGAGGTGGTGCGCAAAGAAAAATTGGCCGACAACGCCGCCCGCCTCGGCGAAATTTTCCGCTCGCGCATGAACGAACTCCGCGAAAAGACCGACACTGTGGTCAAAGTGCGCGGCATGGGCCTCTTGAACGCGATCGAAGTGAACGACTCCGAAGAGGGCGACCTGGCCTGGAACATTTGTCTGCGAATGCGCGAAAACGGACTGCTAGCCAAGCCCACGCACGGCAACATCATCCGTTTCGCCCCGCCGCTCGTGATCGACGAGACCCAGCTGGACGAGTGCTGCGGGATCATCGAGCGGTCCATC
>JBEIJQ010000085.1:0-13361 GCA_040380145.1 Lewinellaceae bacterium
GGTTCTATGTGAAAAATAATGGGTAACTTGCGTAAAAAAAAGGTCTAATGACAATTTTGGGCTAACCCCATCCGTCTTCCAACCCATCGGTCGCGGACGGGATGCGCAAAATGCGCCGCCGGCTTTTTCCGTTGGCCGAAATCCGTGTTTTTTCGCTACTTTTGCGCATCTTCGAACAAAAAAAATTCGTCCCATGACGCAACTGCACACCCTTGCCCAACCGGGGGGCCAACGACCACCTCGTGGTGCTGTCCGACAAGCAGGAACTCGGCTGGGCAGACTCGCTTCTGACCCCTGCCGAGGCTGCCTTTCTCCGGCAACTAGCCCAGGGCCCTACCGGCCACGCCCTGTTCACCGGCGGCGGGCGCATTCTCGTGGTCGAACTGCTCGAGGCCAAAGGCTCGGCCCAGCAGGTGCGGGAAGCGACGCGCCGCGCCGCCTCCGATCGCCTCGACCTGCTGCGCCACTATCGGGTCGAGCATGTGGCGGTGCTCAACCACAGCCAAAAACACCGCTCCTTGGATTACGCCGAGGGCATGGTGCTGGCCAATTACCAGTTTTTGAAGTACTTCAAGGAAAAAAAGGAAAAAACCACTCCCTTGCAGTCGGTCAGCTTGATGGCCGACCAGGTGTCGGAGGAATCGCTGCGCGAGCTACAGGTCCTGTGCGAGGCCGTGTGCATGGCGCGCGACCTCGTGAACGAGCCGGTGAATTTCCTGTCCGCCCAACAGTTGTCGAAGGAATTTGCCCGGATGGGCGGTTTGGCGGGCTTTTCCGTCAATGTCCTCGAAAAAGCCGAGATCGAAGCCCTCGGCATGGGCGGTCTCCTGTCGGTCAACCTCGGCAGCCAGCAGCCGCCGACCTTCACCGTGATGGAATACAAGTCGGCCAACGCCCGCAACGACCGCCCGGTGGTGCTCGTGGGCAAGGGCGTGGTGTACGACACGGGCGGGCTCAGCCTCAAGCCCACCCTCAATTCGATGGATTCGATGAAGTGCGACATGGCGGGCGCGGCGGCGGTGGGCGGGATCCTGTACGCGGCGGCCAAAAACCGGCTTCCCGTTCACCTGATCGGGCTCGTGCCGGCCACCGACAACCGCCCCGGCGAGAACGCCTATGTGCCCGGCGACGTGATCCGCATCTCCGACGGCACCACCGTGGAGGTGCTCAACTGCGATGCCGAGGGACGCCTCATCTTGGCCGATGCCCTCCACTATGCCAAGCAATACGGCCCGCAATTGGTGATCGACTTCGCCACCTTGACCGGAGCCGCCGCCGTGGCCGTCGGTCCGCAGGGCATCGTCTATATGGGGACCGCCCCCGAAACGGTCAAGACAGACTTGGAAAACAGCGGCCTCGAAGTGCGCGAGCGCTTGGTCGAGTTCCCGCTCTGGGACGACTATGCCGACTTGTTGAGGTCCGACATCGCCGATATGAAGAACATCGGCGGTTCCTCGGCGGGAGCGATCACCGCCGGCAAATTCCTCCAGCATTTCACCGATTACCCTTGGCTGCACCTCGACATCGCCGGCGGCGCGTTCCTTTCCTCTTCGGAGGGCTATCGCCCCAAAGGCGGTACCGGACAGGGCGTGCGCCTCGTGTACGATTTTTTGAAAAACGGCCGTTTGGGCTGATCTTTTTTCCGCCACTCCCAAAATACACATGAAAAAACCCGTTATCGGCATCACTTTCGGCGACTTCAACGGCATAGGCCCCGAAGTCATCCTCAAGACCCTTCTCGACGAGCGCATCTTCGAAATGTGCCGCCCCGTGCTGTACGGGAACGCCAAAACGCTGGCTCACCACCGCGAGGTCCTACAGCTGGAGGAGGTCAAGACCGCCTTGGTCGAAAACGCCGAATCGGCCGCCGAGGGTGTGCTCTCGGTGGTCAACTGCTGGCCCGATTCGGCCGAGGTTTCCCTCGGCAACATCACCGAAGAGGGCGGCAAATGCGCATGGAAAGCCCTGGACAAGGCCATGGCCGATGTCAAGGGCGGCCACCTGCGGGCCTTGGTAACAGCCCCGATCAATAAAAAGGCGATGCAGCTGGCCGCTTTCCCGCACCCCGGCCATACCGAATATCTGGCGGCACAGTTGGGCGCATCCGAACCGATGATGCTGATGGTGAACGACGGTCTGCGGGTCGGCCTCGCCACCACGCACGTCCCTTTGGCCAAAGTGGCGTCCAACATCCAAAAAGATCGTTTGGTCAAAAAACTGGAACTGCTCAACCGCTGCCTGCAACGCGATTTCGGCATCGAAAAACCCAACATCGCCGTGCTGGGCGTCAACCCGCACGCCGGCGAAGAGGGGGCCATCGGCAACGACGAACAGCAGCACATCATCCCGGCGGTCGCACAGGCCCGCAAGCAGGGACTCCTCGTTTTCGGTCCTTATGCCGCCGATGGATTCTTCGGCTCCGGGGCTTTCGCCAAGCACGACGCCATCCTCGCGATGTACCACGACCAAGGGCTCATCGCCTTCAAGGCCCTGAGCTTCCACCTAGGGGTCAACTATACCGCCGGACTGCCCTTTGTGCGCACCTCGCCCGACCACGGGACGGGCTACGACATCGCCGGACAGAACATCGCCGACCCGTCTTCTTTCCGGGCGGCCCTGTTCGCGGCCATCGACATCGCCCGGCAACGGGCGCGCTACGACCAGTGGCACGCGGATTCCATCCGCAAAGGGGGCCAACGCCCCGCCGAACTGCAGATCGAGGCCGAGGGCGGCGACGACGGCGTGATCCGCGACGACCGCAGCGTTTCCAGCGACTGAACCGCTTTGCCATGCACCTGTTCCGCGCGCTTTTCCTGACGCTGATCGGCCTGTGTTGGAGCGCTGTGACGGTTCATGGCCAAAAACCGTCGGGCAACCGCATCAAGCCGATCGGACGGCCCGATTCAATCGGCCGGAAAGACGCCCGTGATTCCTACGCGCTCCTGTGGGAAATCTCCGGTAACGGCCTCGCGGAGCCCTCGTACTTGTTCGGCACCACGCATGTGCGCGATTGGCGAGCGTTCGATTTTCCCGACTCCCTGCCCGTTGTTTTCAGACGCTGCGATGCCGTGGCCTTTGAATTGCATCCGGATTCCGCTTTTCTGGTTTACCTCAATCCGCCCCCGTGGACCGTGGGCAACTTTCGCTTCGAGGCGGACCGGTGGAGCATCGAACGAACCCCGGATCCCCACCGGTTCGGCGTGGCCAGCCCGGCCTTCCGCCTTCCCTTTACGATCCTCCAAGACGGGGTTTTCAACCGCAACTCGGAAGAGGGCGACAGCTTGGCCAAATGTTTCATGGACCTGTATCTGTACGATCGGGCGGTTCTTTTGGGAAAAAAAGTTTTCGGACTGGAATCCATCTGGAGCCAAACTTTTTCCCCTGAATGGGGAGACACGATCCGGGAACCTTTTTTCGAATGGCCCGACAGCCTCAAAACAGACAAGGAAAAAGCCCGTAAAAAACGGGGCAAGCGACCCGAAAGCCAACGATGGGTTTACGACAGGGACAAATTGATCGAGGTCTATCTGCAGGGCGACATCGAAAGGTTGGTGCTCGGCGAGGCCTCCGATCTGGACGAATCGGAAAAAAAAGAATTTTTGGCCCGGAACTATGTGATGGTGCATGCGATGGACTCCCTGATGCGGCAGCACCGACTGTTCGCCAACATGGGCTGCGCCCATCTGGGAGGCCCCAAGGGCGTGGTGCAACTGCTCCGCCAAAAAGGCTATGTGCTGCGGGCCATGTCGCCGGTATTCGACGGCGACGGACTGGCCTTCGGCATCGAGAGCGACGAAAGGCCCCTCCGTGCGTGGCGGCCCGAAAACGGGCATTTTTCCACCTCCGTTTTCCACGATCCATTTCAGCTCCGATATCGGTACGCCTCGGACGCCAACGCTTGGATCATCCCAGACGATGCCAATGCCCGGAGCGCTTATGTGGTGGAGTTTCCCCTCTTCCTGTCTGCATCCGGCACGGCCCTGCCGCAGGCCAGCGCACGCGCTTTGTTGAAAAAAATGCAAAAAGACTACATGGATCCCTCGCGCTGGCCCTCCGTCGCCGAAAAGGATCTGGACCCGGACAACAAATTGCCACGAAAGCCCCAACGCCGCCGCAAAAAGACCGAAATCCCGCCCGCCGAAGAACCCGAAACAGAGGATGCTCCCGCGGAGCGACCGCCCAAAAACGATCTGCCCAAAGGCCGCCGCCCCCAAAACGATCCCGGGCGCGACCGACCGGTGTGGGATACCCTGCGCAACGATTCCACGATCGCTTTCACCACGGTCTTTCCCGGTGGCGACAACTGGCACAAGCTCCGGATCTGCACCGACGGCAACCGTCTGTGGTTGCTGGCCATGACGGTCCGCGACAGTTCGGCCCTTCTCCGCCGCGATGTCAGTGCGTTTTTCGACGATTTTCGGCCGCGCCGCGCCCCTTACCCGGCCACGCCGGCTCCCGAAACCTGGGCCGGTCTGGACCTGCTATCCGCTGACTGCCGGCGATCCATCGGGGAAATTCCGCACGAGGAGGACCGAACCATTTTTGCCCGTTTGCGGGCCGTCCAAACGCTCCTCCCCGACGGTTCGTCTGTTTTTGCAAGGGCGCACGATCTGTCGCTCGAAAACCTGGGCCTCAACGACGGGACGGTGCTGGAAGAAGCCCTCGAACCTTTCCGCAACTGGTTCGGCTCCCCGCGCAAAAAAAAGGAGGGACTTCTTTTTGACGGACGGTATCCTTATCGGCGCGAAGCGTTCCGCTTGGATTCCGCCAACCAACTTTGCACGATGGCCTTTCGGCGCGGTACCCGGGTGTTTTCGCTGGCCCTGTTGGCCGACGGCCGGGGCTGGGACGATCCCTCCGCGATGGCCCGGGTGGACTCCATCGCTCCGTTGCCGTTGGCTTTGGGGCCATTGAAGCCCCTGCAAGTGGATTCGGTCGGCATCCGCCTGCCGTTTCCCGAGCAATTTTACTGCGACCGGGCCAATTGGGCCAACGACCTGTTTCTGTACGACGAGCATTTCGTCGGCAACTGGTCGGCAATTGGCCACGATGAAAGCTCCGGTGCGCATTTTGTAGCCTCGGCGCACACTTTCAACCCGTTTTTCTTGTCGGCGGAAAGGGATTCCTCCCTATTGGCCTGGACCGAAAAATTCTATTTCGACCAGTGGAAAAGGCTGGTCTATTCGGCTTCCTATCTCGACGAAACGGTTTTGGAAGGCCGTGTCCGCCGCGACACGCTGCCCGACGGCACGCGGGCCATCACCTTTTCGGCACGCGACACCGTGTGCGGTTTCGCCCTGCTGTCGCGCCTCGCGCCACGGGGCGACCGCTTGTACACCTGGCACGCCTTTTTTCCCCTGGAACTGGACTCCGCCACCGTCGAAAGAGATTTTTTGGACAAAATCTTGTTCCTGGACAGTCTGCCGAATGGCATCCGCAACGAAGAGTTGTTGAAAAAACGCGTCCTCGAAGCCCTTTCGGGCCCTGATTCCGTGAAAATGGCGATGGCCCTGCAATGCCACGAACAGGTCGCTTGGGCCACCTCGGATTCGGCGGTGCTTTGCGGAGCGCTGTGGAAATGTCTGTCGAACCATCGCTGGGAAGATCCCGACAACGAATCTTTTTCCGACCTGAAGATTTTGTTGGGCTGTTTGGATACCATGCCGTCGCTTTCGAGGGATTCCTTGTCTTGGAAAATGTTCCTGCAATTCCCGATGGCTTCCGAATGGTCGCGGGTAGGGCTGAAAAAACTGGCCGCCGCCCGTCGAACGGCCGTTTTCGACACCCTTTTCGCCCGGCCCGAATGGGTTTCCCTTTTCGACAGAAAAGATTTGAAAATGCTGGTCGAGGAGTTTTTGGGAAGCAGAAAATCGCCGGTGGACACGGCATCGCTGTCCGGAATGCTCCAAAGGCCCGAACTGCTCGTGGCCGGTCTCCAAGTACTGGCCAAGCGGAAACGGGACAACGGAATCCGAGCCATTTTGGACCGTTGCGAAAACCGCTTGGTCCCATTGGCGGATTCCCTTTTCAAAGGGTTCTTCTCGGAGGCCGATCCCGACCTTGTTTCAGCGGTCTTGAACATAGAATGGAGCGAAACGGCCCGGAACGAATGGCAGGACTCGTCGATCCATGTAGATACTTTGTTCCACGCTGTCGAACAGTTGCGGGAAACCATGGAATACTGGCAGAGACAAAAAAGCCTGTCGCCCGAGGCTACGGCCCTGTTGGTGCGGATGTCCGACAATTGGTCGGTGCCGTTTTTGGGGGGCTACTCGCTCTATGTACTGACCCGCCAAGGCTATTCGTCTGCCGATGAACGCTGGCTGCGGGCCGCCCAAGCCCGGCCCGAATGGGTCCACCGGATCTTGACCGCTCTGCGAAGCGACAAAGAATTGCGGAAATTGCCTGCCCGTTTCCGAACCGAAGAGTTCGGGCGCTACCTGATGGAGGAGTACCATCTCGGATCGCATTCCCCTCGTCGGTTTTTGGGCTGCTTCGTGCGCTATGCTCCTTACGAAGATCGGCCGCAGCGCTTTTTTGTGTATCTCGTCAAGGACGAATGGGGTGAAAACCGGTTGTACATCAGTCCCGGTTATCCGAAAAATATCGATCAGGGGCGCATTTTTTACACAGACGAGCCTTTTTCGGAATATATGTATTCGAATGAAAATCCTTCGAAGAAAGAAATCGGGAAATTCTTGAAACAAGTGGGCTACAGTCGCAAGCCCCACGAAGACTGATCGGCCCGGCCCATCAGAAAGAGCCGGCCATCCGCCGCAGCGACCATTCGGCACGCAGGGCCTCGAAGCGGGTTCCGATGGCACGGCTGCGGGTATCTTCCAGCAGGCGCTGCGCCTCGCGCAATTCGAAGGCCGTGCCCGCGCCCGCCAGACAGCGTTCGCGCACGAGGGCGTACTGTCGGGTGGCCAGCTGCAGGTTTTTTTCCTCGATTTCCAATATCGCGCGGGCCGTTGAACAGGCTTGCATGGCCATGGCCGCCCGGGCCGCGGCCTCCGTCCGGGTCCGCTCCTCGTCGGTCTGCGCGGCGATGACCGCGAGGCGCGCGTTTTCCAGTTGGCGCCGCGTGTTGTGGCCGTTGTACAGGTTCCAAGTCAGGGTGAATCCGGTGTTCAGGCCATAGTTTTGGTTGAAAAGCAAGAAACCGGCCTGATTGTGGGTCCGGGCGTATTGATAGGACGCCCCGAAATCCAGACGGGGCTTTTTCCAAGTGGCCGCTTCCGCTTCGGCCGTCTTGGCCAATTCGACCTGACGGGCGCGCACGATGAGCAGCGTCTGGTCGGACAAAGCCCGTTCGTACAGGCGCCGGAGCGTGTCCATCGGAGCCAGCGGCAGACTATCGCCCACCGAAAATTCCGCCACCGGATCCCCGCCCATCAGGACATTCAATTGGATTCGCCCCTCCGCCAGGGATTGTCCTTCACGCAGACGGGCCGCCTCGAACGCATGGAGGTCGAGTTCGGCCTGCAAGAGATCCGATTGGTTGCCGCGCCCGTTCTTCCACAGCGTTTCGGCCAGCGAGCGGCGCTCCTCGGCCAATTCGACGGCATAGTCGAACGCTTTCAACTGCTGGGTGCCGCGCACCAGGTCGTAATAGGCCAATAGAGCGCTTTCTGCTGCCGCTTCCACGGCCAACCGGAGTTCGAGCCGCCCCAGTTCGGCCGTTTGCGACAAGCGGTCGTAGGCCACGAACATCCGCCGCCCGTCGTACAGCGTCCAGTTCAAGGCCACACCGAGGGAGCCGTTGAACGACTGGGCGAAGAGCCGTTCCTGTTCCAGTCCACTGGCGAACCGTTGGTTGGTGTTCTGGTTGCCGTAGCCCACTTGTCCCACCAGATCCACCCTCGGCAGGAAACCGGCGTTGCCCTTGGTGACGTTGTTTTCGGCCTCTCGGACAGAGATCCGTTCCATCCGCACCGAAAAATTGTTCTCCAGGGTGCGGGCGAGCACCTCCTCTGCCGAGAGCAGAGGCGCTTGGGCGGTCAAGGTGGCAGCAGAGAACAAAAAGGCCAACGAAAACCATCGCCGGCGGGCCGCAAAAGTTAAATTCGGATCGGAAAAGAAAATCATGGGAAACTACATGGATATTTGAGGCGAAGCCAATCTGCTTTCTCTGCAAAACAATTCAATTCTGCGCTATCGAGCCCATTTTTTCACCTTTTATTCTTCCTATCCATGAAATCAGTATTCACTTTGGCCGTTTTGATGGCCGCCATTTCTCTCAACGCCCAAAAACTCGACAAGTTCGGTGCCGATCTCGGCATGAAGACCGTGATGGGCAAAGAAGTCCGCGTTCCCTACACCGATTTGCAGCGCTACTATGGCTACGCCAAGCCCGGACAGCCCGCCGATGAGACCCGCGACGGCAAGAAATTCTACTACCTCTATCTGTGGATCCCCGCGGCCGCTCCCGAACTCGGCGTGCGCATGTGTTCGCCCGTGCCCGATAAAATGAAGCCGGCCGAGGGCGATTTCGTCAGCGCCAGCTATACCGAAAACGCTGCCGACGCGACCAATTACTTCGATACTTGGATCACCCTCGAGCGTGCCCTCACGGTCGTCAGCGTGGACGATATCCTCACCAAGGCCAACGCTTCCAAGTGGGTTTCCTACGGCGTGAACGACGACAGCGGCGAAATGCCCGCCCAGCCCTCCGGCAGCAAGTACAATTCGCTCTTCCGCGTGACCAGCGAGGTGAGCAATCCCGAAAAAGCGCTCATCATGGGCCTTTATCGCATCGGATTCACCACTTACAAAAAAGGTGAAGTGCAAGGCTCTTTCGTGGCCGAAGTGGGCGCTCCCGTCAAGCTCCCGGGCGTGGCCCTCGCCGCCAGCCTCGAAGACCTCGTGAAGGCCATCGCCGAAAGAAAGAACAAGAAGTAAACCGCCCGGTGCGCTCCATCGGCGCACCCCCATCGCTCGACGTGCATCCCATTGGATTGTTGGCGCCGCTCTGTGACAACGGAGCGGCGCTTTTTCTTTAGGGGGGAGCAATCGTCCCAGAATAGTTATTGGGACAAAAATTTCCAAAGAAAATAGATGAAAAAAATTTTATAAAAAATTGATTTATAAATAAAAAATAGTAAAAAGATGGCTTTGCGAAGCCCGTTGCCCGTGTAAAGAAATCTTACCTGCCAAGAAGACCGAAAAAGACGATACCCATCTCAAATCAAAAAATCAGCGCCGCAGAGAGATATCTTTGCGGCATGAGCGCAGATCGTGATTTGTTGTCCGACAACCCCAAATTGGCCGCCCATTGCCAGGGCCCTGCGCCCGGGCCGTTGTTGGTCGCCATTGGGCAGATGCACGGCAACGAGCCGGCTGGTACGGCGGCCGTCCGACGGGTCGCGGGGATGCTCGAACGGCCCGGTTTTTTGCGGCGGGGCACTTTCGCCGGGCTGATCGGCAATTCCGCGGCGGTCGGGGCGGGCGTCCGTTTCGTGCGCCAAGACCTCAACCGGCTGTGGCGGCCCGACAATGTGGAGCGGCTCCTGCGGTCGCCCTTCGAAAAACTGCACGAGGACGAGCGCGAACTGGTGAAAATCCTGCGGACGCTCGGGGAATTGCGGGATAGTTGTCCTCCCGGCACGCCGCTGGTCGTGATCGACCTGCACACCACCAGCGCCGGGGGAGGTGCTTTTGCCCTTGCATCGGATGATCCCTGGGCGGCCGAACTGGCCGATGTCCTCGGAGTGCCCGTCGTGCACGGGATGCTGGCCCACTTGGAGGGGACCTCAATGGCCTATTTCACCGGGGAGCGCTTCCCGCCGCGTACGGCCGCTCTGGCCTTTGAGGCGGGCCAACACGACGAACCGGCCTCCGTCGAGCGGGGCACGGCGGCCATCCTGCGCCTGATGCGGGCCCTGGAAATGGTGGCCGAAAACGGCTCGGGCGATCGGCCGGGGCAATCCGTCAACGAGGTGCCCCGACACTTGGGTCTCGTGTACCGCCATCCGGTGGGTACCTCGGACGGCTTTTCGATGCGTCCGGGCTATGCCAATTTCGGTCCCGTGAAAAAAGGGGAACCGTTGGCGGACGACCGGCACGGCCCCGTGCTGTGCCCAGCGGACGGCTTCATCCTGATGCCCCTGTACCAAAAACAGGGCAGCGACGGCTTTTTCGTGCTGCGGCCGATCGGGGATTAGAGCACCAGCAGTTCCCGGCCGTTCCATTCGCCGAAAACTTCGATGGGTTTGCCCCCGCTTTGGGCCATCAGCGCCCATGCGCCGACAGAGGCGGGATCCATGGGCAGCGTCCGGTTTTCGCCGTCGGCCAAATGCCATTGGCCTTTGGCCCGGACCGGCCGAACATCGGCCAGTTGGGCCGGATAGAGGGCCAACCAAGGGTTTTGAGACAGGGCAGCGGCATATTCGTCCAGCAGTTCGGAAAAACCGGTCGGGCAGGGCATTTTTTCTGCCGGGCGCACATGAAAGGGGGCGTCCTTGATCGCGGCCCGCAGGGGAAAAGCCCCGGGATAGTAGGCCAGTTCTGCCGAAAAAACGGTTCCTTTCTGGTAATGGCTTTCGAACAAGCCCCGATGCGCGTAATCGTACAGCAGCGCATATCGGCCTTTTTGTAGTCCGAACAGCCATGTGCGCCGAAAGTCAATTTGGTCGTTCGTGAGCCCTTGCACGATGCCCAGTACCTGCCAATCGTCGCGAACCAGCACTTCCTCTAGCACTTCGCTTTTTTTGCGGGTCACGCCGAGCTGATTGAGCAATTCCTCGCGCAGGGCCGGCTCCAGTTCGTCTTGTCGGCGGAAAGCCCTGACCAGCAGGTACAGGTCGCCGGCGAAGTGGAACACCCCCTGCCAGTCGCCCTGGGCGGCGAGCAGCGACATTTCGCGCACCGTGTTGGCGGGACCGGGCAATTTGGCGTCCACCATGCTGCGGACGGTACGGTCCCAAAACTCTGCACCGACCGCGGAGGCCATTCCCTCGCGCATCAGATCTTCCAGCCAGCGCTCAAGTTCGCCGATGCCGGCGGACATCAGCCGGAGACGCTCCTGCGCTCTTTTTTGACGGTCGGTCTCGCTTTTGGCGGCCGCGGCGAGCGCGGCCTCGTCGGGAAGTTCAGGGATGTCCGGCGAAGCGACGGGGGGCGGCTGTTTTTTTTCTCTTCTTTTTTCCAACCAGTTGGCCATCCACTCCGGCGGATCCTGTCGGACAAAAACTTCCGGAACCGAGGCGTAGAGCAATCCGAGGCCGAGCGTGTGCTTGCAGGGCTGTTTTTTTACCGGACAACTGCATTTGAAGGTTGGGCCGTCCAGGTCAAGACCGGAGAGGTAGGGGAGGCTGCCGCTGCCCGCGCATTCGCCCCAGATCGCGTCCTCGGTGCGGCCCAAGCCCGTCCAACGCTTGGTGTTGGCCATTTCGGCCCCCCGTTGCGCGGTGGCCGGATCGGGTGCCAGCGCCAGCAGTTGCTCCGAGGTGGGCATACGGTCAAAATGCGCTGAGGGCCGCCCGGAGATACTCCAAACTGACGGACTGCAGCTGCAATTTCAGCTCGGATTTGCCTTTTTTCACCGGCAGGCCGTTTTTGCCGAAGGCGATGTACCGTTGGGTGTAAAAGTACTGCGCTCCGCTGATGGAATAGCAGATCAGGGTGTACGTCTCCTCTTGGGGCAGTCCCCGGAAGTAAAACTGGCTCTTGTTGATCCCCGGCGTGGGAGTCACGAGGGCCGTGAAACGCCTGGGGATCAGGATCATCCGAACATCGGGCCGGTCGGTGATGACGGTGAGGTCGGCGGTGTTTTCGGTGGTGGACACATCGCGGATGCGGTTGTACAACATGTACCAGCCCAGTTTCGTGATCTTGAAAGAAAAGCCGGATTTCACGCGGTTGGCGTCGTCCACCGAAATAGTGCGCCCGCCCACGCTCTGGACCTGCACGAGCTGCCCGGGTTGGATGATGTCGATGTTGAGCTTGTTCGTGGACCAGATCTGGGGCACGGTCAGTTCGGCCTTGCCGCCATCCACCTTGGTCAGGCGGTTGGTGTCGAGCAGTTCACCGACGGCGATCCGGATCGAGGCCGTGGGGTTGTCGCCCGGGATCTGCAGGGTCAGCGGGGCATTGTCCACGAGCTGGAGCTCTTCGCCCTTGATGTTCTTGGCTTCGAGATAAATGATGCCCCCCGTCACCAGTACCGAATCGCGGTTGACCGTGGCGATCCCGAACTTGAAGAGGTCCTTGTTGTCGATCAACTCCCGCAAACGTACGATGGCCACGGGCGGAATGTTGCCCTGCTGGTCCACGAAAGATTGCGCCGGCACATACACGATGGCTCCGCGCCGGGCTCGCAAGAAAGTGGATTTCGATTGGTCCACTTGGAACGATTCGGCCATGCTCTGGGCAGTGAGCCCCGCGCCGCAAAAGGCCAATAAAAGGCCGATCAGGGCGGTCAACGGGCGGTGTAGGTTCGAAATGGTCACGGGGCAAAGATTTAGAGAGCGAACAAGTTGGAAGGCAAAGATATCAACCGGAATATCCGGAGCGGTATTGTTTGTCGTCGATCATCAATTTGGCGATGATCTCGCGCATGATCTCGGAAGTGCCGCCGGCGATGGTGCCCACGCGGGCATCGCGGTACATCCGGGCAAGGGGATATTCTTCCATGTATCCGTACCCGCCGAACATTTGCAGGCACGCGTCGGCAACTTTGGTGCCAAGTTCCGAAACGTACAGTTTGACCATGGAGCACTCCCGCACGGCAAACTCGCCTTGCTCGTGCAACCAACAGGTGTGGTAGGTAAACTGGCGTGCGGCCTCGAGTTCGGTGGCCACATCGGCGATGCGGTGGCGCAAGGCCTGGTATTTGGCGATGGGCCGCCCAAAGGCCTCTCGTTCGTGCATGTAGCGGAGGGTCTCTTCGAGGGCCAGGTCCATGCCCGCCACGCCCATGATGCCCATGATCAACCGCTCCAATTGAAAGCTCGACATGATGTAGTAAAAGCCCATGCCCTCCTCGCCGATGAGGTTTTCTGTGGGCACGCGCACATTGTCGAAGGCCAGTTCGGCGGTGTCCGAACAGTGCCAGCCCATTTTGTTGAGCTTGGTACGGGACAGCCCTTCCGAGGGCGCGTCCACCACGACGAGGCTCAGGCCGCCCTCCGCTTGGCAGGCCACTACGATGAAATCGGCGTACACGCCGTTGGTGATGAAGGTCTTGGAACCGTTCAGCACATAATGGTCGCCTTCGCGGCGCAAGGTGGTGCGCAGACCGGCCACGTTGGAGCCCGCATCGGGCTCGCTGATCGCCAGGGCGCCGATCTTTTCGCCGCGCACGGCCGGGCCCAGGTAGCGCCGCTTGAGGTCCTCGCTGCCGATGCTCGCCAAATGGGCCA
>JBEIJQ010000086.1:0-13324 GCA_040380145.1 Lewinellaceae bacterium
ACCTGCTGCTCGGCTCGCGCACCGGCATGTACATTTACCGGCAGGAAAACGTCGGGGGGCAGCCTTTTCCCATTTCCCAGGTTTCCGTGACCGACCATTTTTACAGTTGCGACCCTGTGGTGGCGCAAAACGGCTACGCATACGTGACCTTGCGGATGGACGGCCCGTGCGGATGGCAAAACAGTTTGCTGCAGGTATATGCACTCGGCGACATGACGGATCCGGACCTGGTCCATGAATCCTTGGTAGAAACACCTTACGGCCTTGGGGTGGACGGCAACCTGTTGTTTGTGTGCAACGGTTCGTACGGATTGACCATGTACGACATCACCGATCCGTACCAGCCGGTCTTTTCCCAGCGTTTGGACGGCTTCTTCGCCCAAGACGTGATTCCGTTGGACGGGCTGTTGCTGGTTGTTTCCAACGACAATGTGTACCAATTCGATTACTCGGACACCAGCCAGATCTCGTTGGTGTCGGCCATACCCATCGGTTTATGATGCTGCGCGCCCGATTTTTTCTTGCGGCCCTGTGCGGGTTGTTGTGGGGCTCTTTGGCGGGGCAGGAAGCGCCGGCGGCAGCTGACAGTACAACGGCGGCAAAGACCGTTCCCGGCTTTGCCCCGGCGGGCACGGTGGTGAAATTGTCCGTGGCCAGTTTGTTTTCCGTGCCGCCCGGTCTGCAGTTTGGGGCGGAGTATTTCGTCGCGCCGCGCTTATCGCTGTATTCGGAGGCCGGATATCTTTTTTCCAACTGGTTCGGCTTATACGATCGGATGCTATTGGACAAGGGCCGGCTCAACGGTACGAGGCTCCGGCAGCAGTTTCGCTGGTATTACGCGGCATTGCCCGGGCGTTATGCGAGGGGGGAGAAATCGGCATTTTTTGCCGGAGTGGACGTGTTTTACAAGTTCACCGACCATCGCCGCTTGGAGTGGAGGGACGCGATGGGCGGATCCTATCAGGAGCGGTTGGAGATCCAGCGCATCCAGCACGTGTTGGGGGCCCATTTGATCTACGGCTACCAAAAGTTCTTTCCCTCGGGATTTTCGTTTGAGCTCAGCGGCGGGCTGGGGATGAAGTTCAACCACTACACCTATTCGGATTGGCCGGACGGCACGCCTTTTTCGACGGAGTTCACGGAATGGCTCTCGCCCGTGAAATTCACCCCCGGGATCTGGAACCCCGCTCCGAGCCTATATCTGGGCATCAAAGTCGGGTATTGTTTTGGCCGCCGCGCCGCTTGGTAAGCCCGATCATTTCCTGCCCTTCCAGCGCGCCCGGACGGACAGGGCCGACAAGGTGCCCACCACCAGTATGTAGGCCCAGTGGGCCGCTGATGCGTACAGGAACATCCCGGGGCGCATCAGTTCGGGCCGCCCGAAAAAGCGGGCCAACGGCGACAGCCAGCGGTGGTCGGCGATTCCTTTGACGGTGATTTGGGCGATCGCCGCGCCGAAGAAAAAGAGCGCTGGCGGGGAGCCGATGTACGCCAATCCGGCGGCGGCGTTGGCGGCGATGCTCCAGCACAGCAACCATACGATGCCCAGTACCGCGGAAAGGCGTTTTTCCGGAAAATGGCGCGACTTGCCGCCCCAGCGGATCCGTTGCCGGACGAATCCCCGCAGGCTCGTTTCCGGACGGGTGAGCACGGTGGCCCGCGCGTTTTTCAGAAAAAGCAGTTTTTCGGGAAAAACCTGTGCCATGCGTTGGGCCAGGAACATATCGTCGCCGGAGGGCAGGTGGCGGTTGCCCTCGAATCCGCCCACGGCAAAAAAGGCCTCCCGCGTGTAGGCGAGGTTGGCTCCGTTGGCCATGCGCCACCAACGGCGGTGCAGGCCCGCGGCGGCCAAACCGACCATCCCGAAAAAATCCAAGGTCTGAAAGCGCTCGAAGGCCGTTTTCTCGCCGTGAAAGGCCACGGGGCCGGCGATCAGCACGGCTCCGGTCTGCTCGTGGGCTTCCGCCAACAGCCGGATCCAGCCCGACGGCACCGTGCAATCGGCGTCGGTGCAGGCCAACAGGTTTCCCCGGGCTTGTTCGGCACCGGCTTCGATGGCCGCCTTTTTTCCTTGCCGCCCCTCGGGAAGCACCACGAGCCGAAGCGGAAAGCCGGGATGAGCGGCTTGGAAAGTCCGCACCACCTCCGCTGTGCCGTCGCGGGAGTGGTCGTCCACCACCAGCACCTCCAGCGGGAGATGGTCTTGCGCGCAGAGCGATTCCAACAATGCGGGCAGACGGGCCGCTTCGTCGCGGGCGGGCACCAGCACCGACACCGTCACATGGGGCGCTGTCGCCTGGCTGGGCAAGACTTCGGGCTGTTGCGCCCAAGCGCGGGCACAGGCCCACAACAGCGCGGCATAGCCCATGGACAAGGCGCCGCTCAGGGCCAGCCAAACGATCGTGAGGGCCGACAAAAACGGTTTATTTGAAGTCTTTAAGGGTTTTTTCCGCCTCTTTGACCTTTTGCTCCTGCTGCTCGATCTCGGTTTGTTTGGCACCGCGCGCGCGGTTGTTGTTATCGATCTTGCCCTTGTTGGCCTCGATCTGTCTTTCCGCCTCGGCGATTTTTTTCTTGTAGCCCTCGATGTCTTTGGCCAAGCCCTCGTTGTCTTTTTCGAGCCCGTTCTTTTCTTTTTCGAGGTCTTTGAGCTGACCGTGGAGTTCTTCGGCCTTTTTCTTTTCCGCCTTTACCAATTCCTGTTGTTGGTGGCGGGCCACCTCGCGGGAATAGCGGTACAGCACGTTTTGTCCGGAGGCGAAGGCCGGACCGTGGTCGCGGGAATTGAGGTAGGCGCCTCCGAGGTTGAACCACACGGACAGCAGCACGTTGGGGCCGACCTGCCGAAAGGAGGCGTATAGGTCTATCGTATTGTTGCCGTTGACATCCTTGATCACTGCGTTGTCGGTGAACACCTCGCCCGTTTTCTTGTCGTACTTGGTCTTGCCGTCGAAGTCCTTGACGAACTTTTCCCAGATGTCGCGGGCCGTTTCGGCATCGGTGGCGGGGATGTCCAACACCAAGCAATCATTGGAGCCGAGACTCATGGGCGCGTTCTGTTCGCGGACCTGCGCCCACGAGAGAGAGGTGCAGGTCAACAGACAGCACAGGAAGAGGATATTTTTTTTCATAAAAACAGTTTTGGACAAAAATAATGAAATATGGTTACTTTGGGATCGTTTATCCACGAAAACACCGCCCTTGATGTTGATATCGCTGTTCAAAAGCGGAAGTTTGGCCCTGCTGCTGTCGGGCATCATTGCCCTGTTTGGCGACTGGGGACAAGTTTCCCATGCCGATCTCGTGCTGCAGCGCCATCCCGGTAGCGACTCGCTTTGTCCGCTGGAGCGCTTGGTGTTGGCCTACCCGGAGCATCTGGCCGGTTTCGAAGAGAATGTGCTGATCTGGAAAGACAGCACCCGGATGATCTTCGACGACAGCATCCCGGTGAAGGATTGGTACACCTTGAACAACTTCCCCGACTTGGAGGACCAGTTCCGTTTTCCCTATATGCGGGGCATGGAGTTCGATACGCCGTCGTTCCGGTTCAGTCCGGGCACCATCCGGTACGAGCCTTTTTTCAAAAAAATGTACGGAGGCGACAAAGATGCCGTAGAAAAAAACCTGGCTTCCGTCGTTTGGCTGCCGAACACCGCCCAAAAAAACCTCAAAGTGACCACGGTGAACGACCTCCACTTGCGCGTGCAGGCCATTTCGGACGAATTGGAGGCCCGGCCCGCCCTGCGGAAATTTTTCGACAACCCGGCCGGCGTGTACAACTGGCGGGTGATCAAAGGAACGACACAGCTCAGCATGCACAGTTTCGGCATCGCGTTCGATATCAACGCCAAGCAAGCGCATTTTTGGCGCTGGGAGGATTACCCCAACGATTCGAACTTGGTGTACAAAAACAAGATTCCGCTGGAAATCGTGGAGGTTTTCGAAAAATACGGTTTCATTTGGGGCGGAAAATGGTACCGGTACGATACCATGCACTTCGAATACCGCCCTGAATTCCTGTTGTAGCCGATGTTTTCCTTTCCCGATCGTTCGTTTTTCCGCCGCCGCTCCTTTTGGATGGGGGCGGCCGTTGCGTTGTTGGGCCTCGCTGCCGCCATTGGGCTGTACCGCTGGGCCTCCGGCCCCCAGCGAGACACCGCCCGTCGGTTGTATGCGCTGAAATCCCTGGACCTGTCTCCGGTGGACACGGCTTTTCCGCTGGCGATCATGGCCCCGGAAAACGCGGTGGCCGGCCCCTCCGAAGACGGGTTTTCGCCGGTGCCCGAGCTGTGCGTGCGCGATTCGGCCGCCGGTTTCGGGGTGCGCATCTCGCGGAACGAATTTTTCGGCGTGACGCTCGACGAAGTGATCGAGGCCGAAAAAGAACGCCTCTCGGACCAATATCCAGCGCCGCGTTTCCTCCGCGAAGAACCGCAGGGATTTGTGTACGAACAGGTGTGGGGCGACCGGGCGGTGTACGACTTCCTGTATGTGGCGCGGCGCGGCGACCGTTATTTTTATTTCCAAGTGGCCGGCCTCGGGCCCTATTCCCGAGAGCAGGTGGAGGCCATGTACGAATGTGTGGACGGCCTTTGAGCCGGATTCAAGGCCCATGGATTTTTCGCTGGGTCTTTTTTTGAGAAAAAATTTCCGCGCTTTTTTTGCGCGCTCCGCGCTAAATTTTTTTTCTAAAAAATATCTTTCTGAAAATCATTTTTTTAAATAAAAAAAATTCATTCGAGTTCAAGTTCATCGACATGGCAAACCACTGGCTCATCAAATCCGAACCCTTTGTTTTTTCGTATGCGGATCTCCTGCGCGACGGGCGGGCCACTTGGGACGGCGTGCGCAACTATCAGGCGCGCAATAATTTGCGCGCGATGGCTGTGGGCGACCTGTGCTTGTTTTACCACAGCAACGAAGGCTTGGCGGTAGTGGGCGTGGCGAGGGTGGTTCGGCCGCATTTCCCCGATCCGACGGCCGAATCCGGCGATTGGAGCGCCGTGGAAGTGGAGCCTTTCAAGGCACTCGATCGCCCGATCACCCTTGCCGAAATCAAACGGACGCCAGCGTTGCAGGACATCGGCCTCGTGCGCAACCCGCGCCTTTCGGTGATGCCCCTTTCCGAGGACGAGTTCCGTGCCGTTTTGGCCATGGGCGCTCCCTGATGTTTTTTCGGCGGCTCCGATCGAATCACATTGATCCGGGGCGGAACCGGTTCATCCAAGACAGGGCCACCGTGCCCGTGAGCAAGGCCAAAACGCCCGATCCGGCCAGTGCCGCGAAAAACAAGGGCCATGAAGCACCCAGTTGAACGGCCCCGAAAAACAGTCCGGCGGATCCGCCGGCACAGGCGGCCAAACGCGCCCAATAGCCCACCGGCAAACGCAGCCCCATCAGCCGGACGCCGAAAAAGAGGTGTGCCGCCCCCGACAGCGTCTGAGTGCACAGGGCGGCCACGGCCGCGCCCAAGGCCAAATGCTCGGGCACCAACCACCAATTGAGCAACACGTTGAGCAACAGGGCACACAGCGCGATCCCGTTCAACGTGCGCAGGTGGTTGCCCGCTCCCAGCAAGCTCCCGAAGATGTACACCGCCGACACGTTGCCGAAGGCCAACAGCAACAGGCCCAGTACGAGGGCGTCGTGCGGCCCGTGGCCGGTACCTTCGTAGAGCAGCCCGTACAGTTGCTCCCGATAGAAAAAACAGGCGATGCCCGCCGTAGTTGAAAATGCCCACAACAGCCCGAAACTTTGTCGTACGAGCGTTTCCGTGCGCTCGTTCTGCTGCAACAGCCGTGCGAACATCGGCGCGACCAGGTGGCCGAATAGCAGGGCAAAGTTTTGTAGCGCGTCGAACAACCGGAACCCCCGCGCATACACATCGGCTTCGCGGGCGCCGATCCCTTCCGGCAGCAGGCGCTCCAAAAAAATACTGTCCATCCGGCCGTACAGCGTCATCAGCAGCACGAGCAGCGCGAACGGCAGGCTGTCCCGGAAAATTTGCACCACCTCCCGACGATCGATGCGCGATCCCTGGCTTTCACCGACCGATTCTTGGCGGTGCGCCAGCAGTGCCACGACCGCTCCGCAGGCAGCAGAGGCCACGGCGTACGCAAGGGCCTGGGCCCACGCAAACCGTTCGACGGTGAGCGAGCCGCCCCCGATAAGGGCTGCCCCCAGGCCGATCATCAGCAGCCGGTCTAACACCGAAAACAGGCCGTCCAACCGAAATCGGTGCAGTCCGCCGAGGTTCGAACGGAAGTACAAAAGCAGCGAGAGGAACACCTGCATGGCAGCCAAGGGCACCAGCAACCGCAGCGCCTCCGGGCCATACCCCATCGACCAAGCCCCCGCGAAGAGCAGGAGGAGATACACGATCACCAGCAGCATTTTGGCCGCCAAAAAGTTGGGCAAAAAATTGCCGAGACGCTCGGGCTCCCGGGCGACTGCCCGCCGATTGTAATCGGTCAGCCCGAGGTCGAGGAGCATGTAAAAGAGATACGAAAAATTGAACAGCGCGAAATACAGCCCGTAGGATCCTCCGCCGCCGTCCTCCGCCAGCAGCACCTGCACTTTTCGGTCCACCCCGAAGACGTACAGCGGCTTCACCAACAGGTTGATGAGCACGAGAAAGATCAAATTAGCGTAAAATGCGGGCATCGGGGCGGGATGAGCACGGCGAAAATAACAATAAACCGTGATAGGCCGCCCCGGCCGTCGCAGCGGGCGCAACCGAGGGAAGTCCGTCCAAAATATTACTTTTGCACAAACACCCAAAAACGGTCCCATGCAGCGCAACCTTTTACTGGCCACCGCGGTCGCCTCGGCCATAGCCCTTGGGGTCACGGCCCTGCACATCAACCAGTGGGCCGCGATGCCCGATTGGCTGCCCCCGGCCCTGCGCTGGCTGGCCTTGGCCGTGATGTGCGGCTACGGCGTTTCCAAGCGCTCGCTCACCCCGTGGATCGTCATCGCGATGTTCATCGGCATGGAGGTGGGGCACGACTTCCCCGGAGTGGCCAAAAATCTCGACGTGATCAGCAAGGCCTTCATGAAACTCATCAAGACCATCGTGGCCCCATTGCTGTTCGGCACCTTGGTGGTAGGCATCGCCGGGCACTCCAACATCGGCCAGGTGGGGCGCATGGGCCTCAAATCGCTGATCTATTTCGAGGTCGTCACCACGGTGGCCCTTTTTGTCGGCCTAGCGGCCATCAACTTCACCCAAGCGGGGGTGGGCGTCAAAAAGGAGGAAACCAAAAAATACATGGCCGTGGCCGCCGACAGCCTGTCGTTCGAATTGAACGCCAAGGACAAACTCCTTCGGGTATCCGGTGCCGAAGGGCAGCAGTTGCAGGTGGCCCCCAGTCCGGTGAAGCAAGATTGGAAAGAGATTTTGCTGCACTCCTTTCCCGACAACATCGCCAAGGCCGTTTCCGAGGGGCAGGTGCTTCAGATCGTGGTATTCAGCATCTTGTTCGCAGTGGGCCTTTCGATGGTCCAAGAGCCGTATCGGCGGACGATGTTGGATTTCGCGGAAAGTTTGACCGAGGTGATGTTCAAGTTCACGCACATCGTGATGTACGCCGCACCGTTCGCGGTGGGAGCGGCGATCGCCGTCACGATCGGCGACAAAGGTTTCGGGGTGATGGTCAACCTCGGCAAACTGTTGGCGACCACCTATCTGGCCTTGATCGCCTTTGTGGGGTTGGTGCTGCTGCCCATCGCTTGGGCCATCGGACTGCCGATGCGCAAATTCATCCGGGCCGTTTCGGAGCCCGCCTCTCTGGCCTTTGCCACGGCCAGTTCGGAAGCGGCGTTGCCCAAGGCGCTGGAAAACATGGAAAAATTCGGCGTGCCGCGCAAGATCGTGTCGTTCGTGATCCCCACGGGATACAGTTTCAACCTGGATGGCACCACGCTGTATCTGGCCCTCGCCTCGGTTTTCGTGGCCCAGGCGGCGGGCATCTCGCTGAGTTTCGGACAGCAGATCACCATCGTGCTGGCCCTGATGCTCACCAGCAAAGGAGTGGCGGGCGTGCCCCGCGCCTCGTTGGTGATCCTCACAGGCATGGCCGCCACCTTTGATCTGCCCGAGTGGCCCATCACCGGCCTGATCTTGGCCATCGACGCTTTGATGGACATGGCCCGCACCAGCGTGAACGTGATCGGAAACTGCCTGGCCTCGGCGGTCATCGCCAAGTGGGAAGGCGAATTGAACATCAACGAACAAGAACAATAAAACAACCGTTTATGCGCGCGCCCATCAAAACTTTTCTCCGCGAGGCCGAGCAGCGGGCTTTCGACCCGAAGCATCGGCGCACGCTCAACTTCAACATCGGGCAGTACAACCAAAAAGTACCCCAGGGCAAAGCCCAGTTCGGCGACTTGGAAAAGGCGCGGGCCTTGGCCAAAAACGTCAAGTGGCACGCCATGGAAAACCTGGAGCGTTACCTTCTCCAGTTCGAGGAACGCTTTACCGCCAACGGCGGCAAGGTGATCTGGGCCGAAAACGCCGAAGAAGCGGCGGCGGCGGTACTCCGGATCGCCGAGGAGCACGGCGTTTCCCACGCCGTCAAATCCAAGAGCATGGTCACCGAGGAAATCCACCTCAACGCAGCGCTCGAAAAAGCGGGCATCGAAGTGTTGGAAACCGACCTCGGCGAATACATCGTCCAGCTGGAGGACTCGCGGCCCTACCACATCATCACGCCGATCATGCACAAGTCGAAGGAAGATGTGGCCGCCCTTTTCCACGAAAAATTCGGCCTGCCCTCCGATGCCACGCCCGAAACCGTGGCGGGCTTCGTGCGCAACCTGCTCCGCGAAAAATACCGCACCGCCGGACTGGGCATCACGGGCTGCAACTTCCTCGTGGCCGACACCGGCGGCGTCGGCCTCACCGAAAACGAGGGCAACGGCCGCCTGTCCACCACTTTCCCCAAGGTGCACGTGGCGATTTCGGGCATCGAAAAAATCATCCCCTCGATCCACCACCTCGAACTTTTCTGGCCCCTGCTCGGCACTTTCGGCACCGGACAAAAGTTGACGGTGTACAACAGCATCTTCCACGGACCGCGCCGCGCCGATGAGCACGACGGGCCCGAGGCGATGTATGTGATCCTGCTCGACAACGGCCGAACCGATATCTTGGCCAATCCCCGGCAGCGCGAATCTCTGTACTGCATCCGCTGCGGAGCTTGCCTGAACGCCTGTCCGGTTTATCGAAACATCGGCGGGCACGCCTACGGCTCCACTTACAGCGGCCCCATCGGCAAGGTCATCACGCCCAACCTGTCGGGCCTCACCGAATTTGGACACCTGTCGGACGCCTCTTCGCTGTGCGGGGCCTGCACCGAAACCTGCCCCGTGAACATCCGCCTGCACGAGCTCATCCTCGACAACCGGCACGAGGAAGTGCTGCAGCATGTCAAGACGCCCATGGAAAAACGCATCTGGTCGCTCTGGCGCCGGGCCATGCTCAACCGCGCCTTCATGAACGTGCCCTCTTTCCTGAAGCGCTTTTTCCTGCGCTATTTCTTCCGGGGCGCTTGGGGTGAACGGCGGCAACTGCCCGAAATCGAAAAGGCTTCTTTCAACAAACTTTGGAGAAACGGAGCCGTCTGAGGAAGGCCCGCTTTTGTTTTTTTTAGGGAAAAAATTTTTGAAAAGGGGAATTTTTCGTCCCGGGCCGACTTTTGACGGCCAACGGCCGTTTTTTCCGCCAAAATCCTATTTTCGGGCATCTTGTACGCGACAAACCGTTTTTTGGCACCTCAACTTGGACCGCATGGCCGCAACCGCCCTTTCTCCCCGCTCCTTTTTCGGCACTTGGCCCGATGATTTCCGCTCCGATGCGCGGCACTTCCAGATCTTGTTTTTGAGCTCGTTCCTGACCTATGGGGTGCTGGTGCTCGATTGGAGCGCCGATGCATGGAAATTTCTGACGATCATCGGCACGGCGCTGGGCACCCAGGCACTGTTTGCCCGGTGGCGCGGACAGGGACTCGACACCCTCAAGAGCGCCCTGATCAGTTCGCTGAGCCTGTGCATCCTGTTCAAGGCCAACCACTACGCCACGTATGCCCTTGCCGCGTTTTTGGCCATTGCCGGCAAATACCTGTTGCGCGTGGACGGCAAGCACCTGTTCAACCCCGCCAATTTCGGGATCATCGGCACCATACTGCTGTCGATGGGGCTGAACTGGGTGCAGCGGCAGACCGGATGGGCGCTCGGCGTGGAGCTCGACGGCTGGATCTCGCCCGGACAATGGGGCACGGGTTTCATGTTGGCTTTTGTGATCTGTTCGGCCGGCGGCATGGTGCTTTTCAAGGCGGGCCGGATCGACACGGGACTGGCGTTCGCGGGCACCTTTCTGCTGTGCCACTACGGACTGTATGTGGCGCATCGCGGCTGGCCAGTGGACTTTTTCACCCACCAGGCCTTCAACGGCGCCCTGTGGCTGTTCGCGCTGTTCATGATCACCGATCCGATGACTTCTCCCAACCACTGGCTGGCGCGCATCGTTTGGGCTGCCGGCGCTGCGTACATCGCTTTTCACTTGCAGGCCTACTACTGGGTGAACGGCGCGCCGCTCTGGGTATTGTTTTTTTTGACCCCCCTGACCATCCTTTTCGACAAAATCCTGCGTGCCCGCGCTTTCCGGTGGGCGGCCGTGGAAAATAAAGCGTAGTTTTGGATCCTCTTTTTTTTCATTGAACCACAAGCGAATTTTTCCATGAAATACTCGATCCGTCTGCTGGCCCCGGTGCTGTTCGCCATTTTGACGGGCCTCGGGCTGTCTTCTTTTTGCGGTTTTTATGTGGCCCGAGCGGACACGAAGCTGCTCAACAAGACCTCCGAGGTGATCATCGTCCGGGACGGGGATCGGACCGTGCTCACGATGAGCAACGATTTCAAGGGCGATGTCAAGGACTTTGCGATGGTGGTGCCCGTACCGACGGTGCTGCGCCAAGACCAGATCCGGCTGGCGGATGCGGATGTGTTCCAAAAATTGGATGCCTACTCGGGGCCGCGCTTGGTGGAATACCCCGATTTCAGTCCCTGCGAAGGACCGCCGACAGGAAGTGCCATGGCGGCTCCCGATATGGCCGCCGTTTCTAAGCCCAAAGCTGCCGAATCCGTTATAGTGGAGGCCAAGTACAGCGTGGGCGAGTACGAGATCCTGATCTTGGGCGCCAAGGAATCGAGCGCGCTCAAGGCTTGGCTGGTCGAAAACGGCTACAAAGTGCCGCCCCAAGCGGAGGAAGTGCTGGACCCTTATGTGAAAAGCGGACTGAAGTTTTTCGTGGTCAAGGTCAACCTGGAAGCCTATGAAAAGAGCGGTTTCAGCGGCCTGCGCCCCTTGCAGATCGATTTCAACTCCCCGCGCTTCATGTTGCCCATCCGCTTGGGCATGGCCAATGCCGAAGATTTCCAAGACCTGATCGTGTACGCCTTTTCGAAAACCGGCCGCATCGAGACCACCAACTACCGCACCGTTCAATCGCCCACCGATATGGACGTGCCCACCTTTGTGCGCGACCGTTTCAGCGAATTCCACGCCGCCGTCTGGGAAAAAACCTGGTCGGCCCAAAAGAACGCCGTGTTCCTCGAATACGCCTGGGACCTCGGCTCCGACAATTTCCTGAAGTGCGACCCCTGCGCCGGCGACCCGCCCCTGATGGCCGATCTCCGCAAGGCGGGCATCCCGTGGCTGAAGGAAAAAGCGGCCGACGGGATGGGCGGTTCGGATTACGAAGGGCCCCTGTACATGACCCGCCTTCACCTGCGCTACGATCGGGCCTCTTTTCCGCAGGACTTGGTTTTCCAAGAAACCCCCAACCGCGAGAATTTCCAGATCCGCTATGTGATGAAAATCCCCGTCAAGGACGGAAACTGCGGCTCCATCGGCGGATACTACAAAGAGGTGTACGAGCGCCGGGCCAAAGAAATGGGCAATCTGGCCTCGCTGACCGGCTGGGACCCGGCCCAATACGCCTACTATCCCGAAGAATACCGAAAATTGGCCGAAGAGGCCGGAGCCGAGGTGCCCAAAACGGAGAACGACCAAAAAGATTCGGGCTCAAGCGCCATTTGGATCACTTTTTTCCTCGGGGTGATGGTCCCGGTCCTCGTCGTCGTTTCCAAACGCAAAAAATCCTGAAGATGATTTCTTTTCGACAAGGGCTGACCGCCGTCCTGCTGGCGGCGTTTGCCTCGGCCTGTACACCCGGAGGCGGCGGCTCCGCCGAAAACCCGGCCACCGAGAAGTACGAGTTTCCGGAAAAAACCGTCATTTCGGACATCGAGGACGAAGCCTGTTATGAAGGGGTGCTCGACAAAGGGATCAAATACGGCCGCAAGTTCCAGGATTTCGCCCTCGGCGCCGTTTCCGATTCGGTCACTTTGGAAAAGGAGACGGAATATGGGGAAAAATTCCACGAACAAATCCAAAAAGAATTCACCTTCATCACCGACGAACGGCTGACCAAGTTGAAAAAGATCTTCAAAAAGGTGCGGCCCCACGTCCAGCGCAAGGAATTGGATTACCGTATCTTTTTGATCGAGAGCGAAGAAGATCCGGAAATGATCAACGCCTTCACCCATGTGGGCGGCTACATCTATTTCACGACGGGGCTCCTGGAATTTGCCGAATCGGAGGACGAACTGGCCTTCATCATGGGGCACGAACTGGGCCACAACGAAAACCGGCACGTCGGCGAGGCCATCCAAAAAATCGAGCTCGGCCAATCCATTTTTGGCGAAGGCGACGGTAGTGAGATCTTTTCCGGCCTGATGAGCATCCTCCTCGCTTCCTTCAACCAGCCCCAAGAACTCGAGTCCGACCGCGCCGGCATGTACCTCGCCTACAAAGGCGGCTACGATCCCGAAAAAGGACTGGATTTCTTCCGCCGCTTGGCCCAAAACGAAACCAAAAGCAACCTCGCCAAACTCTTCAGCACCCAACCCTACTCGGACGTACGTGACCGCTGCGGAATGGAATACCTCAACAAGGCCCGGGCGAAGTAAACACGGGATTGTCATTAGGAAAAAATTCTAATGGCGGCCATTAGAAATAGGCAAACATAAAGTTCTGAAATTCAGGTATAAAGTCACGTAAGGGATTAGCGAAAATCGAAGGACGACTTGTAAGAAATTCTTACTGCCCAGCCGGCCTTCGAGCAAATCCCGACAGCGCAGCTTTTGGTAGCGGGCCTGAGCGAAAAACCTGTTGGATGATTTGCGGCAAACGACGCTGATCCGAGGCCCAAACGCGGCCCCGCAAATCGAGTTTTTTTCGCGCCCGCGAACAAAAGAC
>JBEIJQ010000087.1:0-13197 GCA_040380145.1 Lewinellaceae bacterium
GATCAAAAAGAGCCTAATGAGAATTTTGGGATTAATAGGCGCTTTTTCAAACACATTCCCGTTCGAAGCGAACCGATTAAAGTTCGCCCATCTAAGAAGAGCTTCCGATTACAGTCGGGCGGGGCATCGATTTTTTTTTACAAAAAATTAAACCTTCCTAAAAAAAAGCGGTTAACCTGATATAAGTAAAAGTAATACTATTATATTTGCATCGATTACGATACAGACATCGCGCCCCGGCCGATCAACATATTGGTTCATAGAAGTTCATCTCTTCAACTTCGAACCGCGTTTTTTTTTGAGTTTTCATGCGATAAGTAAGGTTGGTTTACAGAAAGTGCCTCGACTCAGGGTCGGGGCATTTCTTTTTGTCGGACGGGGCAGTGTATATTTGGCGTATGATCAGCGCAGCATCCTTGCGGCGGCGGGCGGCCGACCAACACGCCGAGGTGGTGGCGTTGCGGCGCCATTTGCACGCCCATCCGGAACTTTCCTTTGAGGAAGAACAGACGGCCCGGTTCGTTTCCGAGCAATTGCACTTGATCGGCATTCCCCATCGGCCGGGCGTGGCCGGTCACGGCATCGTCGCCCTGATCGAGGGCAAGGATCCGGGGCACAACTGCGTCTGTTTGCGCGCCGACATGGATGCGCTGCCCATCCATGAAGCCAACGAAGTCCCCTATCGTTCCACACGGCCCGGCGTGATGCACGCCTGCGGCCACGACGTGCACACGGCCAGTTTGCTGGGCGCGGCCCGCCTGCTCTGGGAAACCCGCAGCGAATGGAAGGGCTCCGTCAAATTCCTCTTCCAGCCCGCCGAGGAGAAACTGCCCGGCGGCGCTTCCCTGATGATTGGGGCCGGCGTATTGGAAAACCCGTCGCCGACGGCCATTTTCGGACAGCATGTGCACCCCTCGATGCGGGCCGGAAAAGTCGGTTTCCGCGCCGGGCCTTATATGGCTTCTGCCGACGAGATCTATGTGACCGTGCGCGGCAAGGGTGGCCACGGGGCCTTGCCCCACGAGGTCGTGGATCCGATCCTGGTGGCCTCGCACTTGGTGGTGGCCCTCCAGCAACTCGTCAGTCGCATGGCCGATCCTTTGATGCCCACGGTGCTGTCGTTCGGCCGCTTCATGGCGGAAGGGGCCACCAATGTGATCCCGAACGAGGTCCGCATGGAAGGTACTTTTCGGACCCTGGACGAAAAATGGCGGGCAGAGGCGCACCGCAAGATGGTCCGATTGGCCGAAGGACTGTGCGAGGGATTCGGCGCCACCTGCGATTTTCGCATCGCCAAAGGGTATCCGGCCCTGCTCAACCACCCGGGGCTGACCGAGCGGGCCCGCCGCTGGGCGGAGGATTACCTCGGCCCCGAAAATGTCGAAGACCTGCCACTTCGGATGACCGCCGAGGATTTCGCCTACTACTCGCAAGCGATGCCCGCCTGTTTTTACCGCCTCGGCACGGGCAATCCCGAGCGCGGACTGAGCAGCCCGGTACACACCGACCGCTTCGACATCGATGAATCCGCCCTCGAAGCTGGTGCGGGGCTGATGGCCTGGATGGCGATTTGTTCGGCCTCCGGCAACCGCGGTTAGTCCGATTTGCCGGGCCCCGACAAACATTTTGGGGCCGAACGATGTTTTATCAAATCATTTTACCCAACCCGGATCCGCAAATGGAGCCCACTTTTGACGAGGTATTTCCCCAGATCACCACACGCCAAGGGGACAACCTGAAGAAAATTTCGGACGAAAGACCCGTCCTGTTGGTCTTTCTGCGGCATTTCGGCTGCAATTTCTGTCGGGAGGCCATGGCCGACATCTGCAAGGCCCGGCCCAAGATCGAAGCCAACGGCACCTGCATCGTGCTCGTGCACATGTCGGACGAAGAGACGGCCGCCCGCTATTTCAAAAAGTACAAGATCGACGACATCGCCTCCGTTTCCGATCCCGAACTCCACCTGTACAAGGCTTTCGGATTGGCCCGGGGCACCATCAACCAGATCATGGGTTTCCGGAGTTTCTTGCGCGGGTTCAAGACCATCGTCATCGACGGGCATGGCGCCGGGGCCGTGATCGGCGACGGATTGCAGATGCCAGGCGTGTTCATGATCTACAAGGGCGAGATCCGCGACAGTTACATCCACCAGAACACCTACGAGCGGCCGGATTACCTGCGCCTCTCGCAATGTTGTTCGTTCTGATGGAAGCCCCCAAGCCTTGGCGGTGGCGCTTGGCGCAGGCTCTGGAGATCCGCTGGTGGAAGCGCTACTTGTCGCCCAAGGATCCCGCGGAGTACGCCGCTTGGAAAACGGCCTATTGGACGGATTTTTTGGAAAAAATCGGTCTGCCCGTACCTTCCGGCGCGCGCATCCTCGATGCGGGCTGCGGTCCGGCGGGTATTTTTTCGGTGCTGGAAAAAAACAACCGCACCGAGGCCTTGGATCCGCTGCTCGACGATTATGAGCGGGAGTTGCCCCATTTTTCCCGAAAAAAATATCCAGACATCCGTTTTTGGACACAGCCGCTGGAAACCTTTGCCCCGCAAAGGCCCTTCGATCGGGTGTTCTGCCTGAACGCGATCAACCATGTGTCCGACTTGGAGCGCTGCCTCCGGGTGCTCGCCGAATGCACTGATCCGAACGGGGGGCTGTTGGTGCTCTCGACCGATACTCACCGCTGGCCCTTGGCGAAGTGGGTTTTCCGGCTGCTGCCGGGCGATGCCCTGCACCCGCACCAGCACAGCCTGGCGGATTACGAAGAGCTGCTGGCCCGTGCCGGATTGACTGTGCAAAAGAAAATCTTGCTCCAAAAAGAAACGATCTTCGAGTATTGGGCCCTGGTTTGTTCGCGTAGCCGCTGAGCGATCGACGGAAGCCCGCAACCGCGACAACGGGACAAACAAAAAAGCCCCGGAAGGCATCTGCTTCCCGGGGCTTTTGCTTGGGGGCACAAGGCCCGAATGGCTTACTTGGATTCGGCCACGAAGATGTCCACGCGGCGGTTTTTGGCGCGTTCGGTCTCGTTGCCCTGCTTGTTGATCGGGTTTTCCTCGCCATGGGGGAGGATGATGATCTGGTCGGCGGGCACGCCCTTGGCGATGAGGTAGTTTTTGACCTCCACGGCACGGCGGATGGAGAGCGCGAAGTTGTACTCCGTGGAGCCTTCCAAACTGGCGTTGCCGTTGAGGTAGATCGCAAAGGACTGGTCTTCCTTGGCGCGGGCCAGGTAGGGGCTGATCGCCGCCAACGAGGCATTGGCCTTGGCATCGAGGTCGGATTTGCCGATCGCGAAATAGACATCGCCCAACTTCTTGTACTTGAAGTTGCCGCCCACGGGCTGCTTGTTCTTGTCGATCAGATCGCGCAGTTCCTTGATTTCGCGTTCGCGCTGGGCCATTTGGTCTTGGAGCTGCTTGATCTTTTCGGCATCGCCCTGCAGTTTGTCGATCTGTACATTCTGGAGGCTGTCGTTTTGGCGGAGCGAATCGAGGCCCTCTTGGACGTTGTTGAGACCCTGTTTGAGCATTTTCTGGGCTTGGGCCAAGGTGTCCACGCGTTTTTTCAGCGCTTCGAGGTCTTTGTTCTTGACCGGGAAGCGGTATCCGACGGTTATTTCGTGGCTCATGCCGAGGTTGGCGGCGTTTTGGCCGCCCGTTTCGATGGAGTATGCGATGGTGAACTTGTCGGAAAGGCGTAACCCGGCGGTGGCGGCGATGACGCTGGCGTCGGCCAAGCGGTATCCTCCGCCCACGAAGAGCATGTCGCGCCAGCCGGCCAGCACATTGGCTTCCAGTTGGAAGGGCAATCCTTCCACATAGCGCATCAGCGCGATGGGCTCCACGGTGAAACCTTTGCCGGTCTCGCCGAACTGCAGTTTGTAGGATGCCATGCCGAGGTAGTGGCGGGCGAGGCGGTATTGCACATTTTCGGAAGACTGCTGGCGGAACACCACGCCGTTGCCGGCGATCTGGGGAATGGCCACGCCCACGGTCAGCCCTTTGTATTGGTATTGGAGACCGGCAGAAGCGTCCACATACATCTGGTTGGCGTTGTTGCCCAACAGGGCCACATCGTTGGGTTGGGCCACCGTCGCGTTGGCGAAGTCGATGCGCTTGTTGACGGCGCCCACAGAGATCCCCAGCGAAAGGCGATGGTCGCCCGCTTCGTTGAAGGGAAGATGGTACGCAAAAGAGGCCGATCCGCCCACATTGGTGAGGATGTGGGTCTCATCGGTGAAGAGCTGTCCGCCCACGCCGAAACGGGTGTCCTTGATGTTGGCGTCGGCGGTGAACACATTGGTGACGGGTGCATCGGGCATCTTGTCCCACTGGCGCCGGTGGGTCACAAAGAAATTGGCGTAGGGCGTGGAGCCTGCCGCGGCTGGGTTGAGCAGGAAACGGTTGTACAGATAGTGGTGCATCACCGGAAGCTGCTGGGCCTCTGCGTTCAGGGCCTTCATGGCCACGACCAACAGAAACATATAGCGGATAAGGGATTTCATGCTGCTTTTTTATAAGAGTAAAAATGAAAAAAGGGAAAAAAACCGCGTTCGACCGGGGATCAACGCTTGATGGTCACCGCGCCCTTGTAGGTGCGGGCATCCGTTTCGATGATGTACCAGTAGGTGCCGTCGGGCAGGTTGCTGCCGTCGTTGGTGCCGTTCCAGTCGTTGTTGTAGTTACTGCTGGTAAACACGGAAGAGCCGCCGCGGGAATACACGGTGAGCGTGTAGCTGCCCACATATTGCAGGAAGTTGATCTGCCAGGTGTCGTTGACGCCGTCGCCGTTGGGGGTGAACAGGTCGGCCACCTCGATGCTGGTGCGGTCGTTGACGGTCACGGTGACGCTGTCGGAGCCCGAACATCCGTCGGTGGTGCCGAACACCGTCAGGGTGTAAGTACCGGTGGCGGTGGCGGCGAAGATCGGGGTGGGCAGGACGGGGTTGTTGAGATTGCCGCCGGGCGACCAGGAATAGGTCGAGGCGCCGGTAGCCGACAGGACGAGGGGATCGCCCACTTCGATGGTCTGGTCGTCTCCGGCCTCGACGACGGGCACGGGGTTGACGAGCAGGGTAGTGGTGGCGGGCAGGGCAGAGCAGTTGCCCACGCTGATGACCACGGTATAGTCCCCTTCGTTGGCTTCGCCCACCGCGGGGATGACCGCCTCGCGGTCGATGCTCGAGAATCCGTTGGGGCCGGTCCAAGCGTAGCTGGCGCCAAAGACCTGGATGGTAGAGACCGAGGCATCGGAGCCTTCACAGGCCGGGCCGTCGTTGAGGGCGATGCCGCCGCTGGGCACGGAATTGACTTCCACCAGTGTGGCCACGGGCAACGAAACGCAGCCGGTGACGATGTCGGTCACCTGCAGCAGGTAAACGCCCTGGTTGTCGAGTTCGGAAACATTCGGCACTTGGGGGTCCTCCACATTGGAGGTCCAGCCGTTGGGGCCTTCCCAAGCGTAGGAAGTGCCGGCGCGGGCGGGCGCATCGAGCAGGAGCGTGTCGCCTTCGCAGAGCGGGCCGTTGTTGGTCACGGCGCCGATCACGGGCAGGGCGTTCACGGTGAGCACCACATCGGTGCCCGGGCTTTCGCAGCCGCGCACCTCGGCGACCACCGTGTAGGTGCCGGCCGTGGAGGTGCTGTAGGAATTGCCGGCGGCGAGGAGGGTCTGGGTCGCGTCGAACCAGTACAGGTCGCCCACGCCGTTGGCCGTGAGGGTGGCCGTTTCACCGGCGCAGACCGCCACATCGGAGGCCGTGGGGGCGGCGGGTTGTGCGTTGACGGTCAGCACGATGTCGGTGCGGGAAGATTCGCAGGAGCCGTTGAGCTCTGAAACGAAATAGACATACGTGCCGGCGGGCAAGGTGCCCACATTGAAGGTGGAGGTGCCGGTGGCCAGGGCGATGGTGGCCGTGGGGCTGTCCCACCAGCTCAGCACGCCGCCGTTGCCGATGGCTTCGAGGGAGATGTTTTCGTTTTCGCAGACCGTCACATCGGCGGCGGCGGGAGCGAGCGAAGCGGGGTTGACGGTGACGGTCACCGGCAGAGGAGCGCTTTCGCAGCCGTTGGGGTACAGGGCCGACACGAAATAGGTCGTGTTCACGGCCAATATCGGCGTGGTGAAGGTGCCGCCGGTGGCCAACAGGCCAGTGCCGTCGGGGCTGGAATACCAGTTGATCGCCGTGCTGCCGGGCGCGTTGGCGCTGAGCGAGGCCGTGCCGCCTGGGCAGGTGGTGGCGTTGCTCGCAGTGGGCTGGGGCACGATGTACAGGTTCAGATCGACCTGCGTGCGGGGGCTTTCGCAGCCTTGGGCGGAAAGGGTGGAGACCCAATAAGTGGTGGGGGCGTTGATGACGGGGGTGTTGAACACCGAACCGGTCAGCAGCGGCGAGCCGCCGGCGGCCACGCCGTACCAGTTGAAATTGATCCCGGCGCCCGTGGCGGTCAGGGAGGCTGGCTGGCCTGGACAAACCGAGTCAATGGCCACGGAGGGAGCGGCGGGCTGGGCATAAACGATCAGCGTCACCGGGTCGCGGTTGGATTCGCACTGGCCGTCGTAAGAGGAGGCATAATAGTTGTAGGCGCCGGGCGCGAGGGCTCCGGGGTTGAACAGGTTGCCGGTGGCGATCACGGTGCCGCCGGTGGGCTGGCCGTACCATTGGATCGTGGGATTGCCGAAGGCGGTGATCTCGATGGTCGTGTTTTCGCAGAACTCCACATCGGGCACCACGGGCGTGGGCGGGGGCGTGCCCACCGTGACCACCAAGGGGGTGAGCGCACCGCTGCACGAACCGGAATTTTCACCGACATAATAAGTGGTGGAGGCCGCCAACACCGGAGTGGTGAAGCTCGGACCGGTGCCCACCAGCACGGTACCCGCGGCATCGCTGAACCATTCCAAGGTGCCACCGCCGACGGCCGTGGCCGTGAGAGTGGCGGTTCCGCCGTTGCAGACGGTCGCGTTGTTGGCCGTGGGCGCAGCCGGTGCGGGCAGCACGTTGACCGTAACGATCTCGGAAAGACTCTCGCAGTTGCCGAACACCTCGGTCACAAAATAAGTGGTGGAACTGACCAACGGGGGCGTGGTGAAGATCGAGCCCTGGAAAACCGGCGGTTGGCCGATCACCGTGTACCAGTTGAACTGGCCCGAGGAGGGGCTCAAAGGCAGGTGGGAAGCCGTCAGCGTGGTGGTCTGGTTGGCGCAGATCGTGGTCTGACCGGTCACGCCGACCAAGTCGGCGGGTTCCCAGACCACGCTGACCGTCACGCCCCAAGGACCTTGCGTGAAGGTGAACGGGGTCGGCGTCAGCGGCAGGATGTTCTGGAAGTCGATCGTGAAGGTCTGGCTGCTCAAAAAGCTGTCGTCCTCACCGGTGCAGATGCCGAAAATCGGGTTGCAACAGTTGTCGAAATTGTTGTTGCCGCCGCAGTCCTCTTCCCAAGCCACAAAACTCAAGGCGACCTGTGTGCCGCAGAAGTTGTTGGCCGAGAACACGATCTGGTCCGCGATGTTCCAGTTCGGACAGGGCACATCGTCCTGCACGATGCTGGTCACGGTGGCGGCCGCCGGGTTGCCCGTGTAGTTGACCGAAAGATTGATGCGCGGATCGGGATTTTGGAAAAGAAATCCTCCTTGGTCGCTGCCGCAGTTGGTGTTGGCCACCACATCGGTCAGGGTAACGGTCAGGTTGCCCACGTAAAAGGGCGCCTGGGCCTGCACGTTCGCGGCAAATGCGAAAAGCAGCCAGCCGATGAGCAGGGCCGGTAGGCCCAAAATTCGGTAAGGTGAATGTTGTGTTTTCCTCATAAGAGTCGGTAAAGGTGTTGGGAAAAGGGAAAAAAAAACAGTTCGGTGCAAAAGGTCTCAAGGAAGTCTCCTTGCTATTTGGAACGCAAAAAAAAAGAATTTTTGCCAAAAAACGATCGGATCCGCTGTTAATGCCAAAATATACGCACCAAACCCAGAATGGCCCTTGGGACCGAAAAATTTGGATGGAAATCGATCGGAAAAATTTTATAAAAAATTGATAAATAAAAAAATAAGAAACAAGACGGCATCCGAAAATCGGATGCCCGTGCAATGAAACCCAAAACCGATCGTTGGCAGCTGCCGGAAAAAAGTCCGGACTTGCTCTAAAATTTGAAGCCGACCACCACTCCGCTCGTGTAACCGCTCCGACCGGGCCGGTAGCCCATCACCCAATCCACCCGCAGGAAACGGAAGATCTTCCAGCCGATCCGATCCACGCCGAAATTGAACTCCATGTACGGCTCCTGCCCTTTGGCGTACAAAAAGTGGTAGCCCACGACCTCGGTGAAGCCCAAGCGGTTGAACAACGGGATCTTGTTGAACAAAAACCCATTGAAAAAATGCTGGTAGTGCACCTGCACATAAGGCTCCGTCGTGCTCTCGCTGTAGTAGTCCAGCAATTGGAAGGTGTTGAGGTACTTGTTGCCGTTGGCAAAAACCGTCTGGTTGCCGTTGAAGTGCATGTAATCCATGGGCTGCAGCGCGTCCCTCCACGGAAAAAACCCGCCCTCGGCGGCGAATTCGGAACGGCCCACCAAGCCCATTTCCCAATCGTAGGCCAACCGCGCCGAGAGATGCATAAAACGCACTTCCGAACCCAGCCCGGGCAACCCGGCGCGCGCTTTCAGGGTGAGTTCCGGGAAGTCGCTTCCCAAGATCAACTTGCGGTCAGGGTAACGCATGTAGCGCTGTTTGAAACGGATCCGCAGCGACAGGTCCAACAACAGGGCCTGGTTTTGGAATCCCTCCATGCCGGACGGGTACAGCTGCCCGGGGATGTTGGGCCGGTAAAAACGCCCCTCGCGGCGGTTGTAGGAGGTATTGCTGCGGTTTTCGACCAAGGTGCGCTGGGCCCATTCGCCGCCCACTTTCAGCAGCAGTCCGTTGGCCACTTCCCGCTGTGCATCGAAACGTACGAACAGCTTGTCGTAAACTTTCATGTGATTTCTGCGCAAAAACAGGCAATACAGCGAGTTGAGCAGCGGCGTGATGGGCTCGTCGGCGTTGAACTGGCGCAGGGCGCGGCCGCCCGAAATCGACATTTCGGTGAAGTTCGTCCGGTTGAACCGGTACGAAAGGCCGCCCTCTCCGCGCACCGTGCGATCGTCGAATCCGTAGGACACGCTGGCCGAGGCGCGCAACAGCCGGGCGCGGTTTTCGTCGAAGGCTTTGGTGAACGAAAGCGCCGGGGCAATGCTGTAGCCCTGTACCGTATTGAAATACACCGCCGAAAGCGGATTGAAGGAAAAAGACATCCGACGGTAGCTCCAATTGTAGGTGTAGCCCGTGAGGATGCTCATCGGCTTGAATTTGTTGTTCTCCCGGTCCACCGAGTCGAGCCAGACCTTGCTGGCACGCACCACGGCGAGACTGTCCTTATATACGTAGTCATTGGTCTCCTCGTCTGTAAGGGGCACGGGGCGGTTGGCTTCCCAATAGGCGGAGTCCCGTTGATTGGCAGATTCTTCCACGCGCATCACCTCGGAAGTGAAGTGGCCCTTGGGGAAAACGGGGTTGATGTCGTAGTCGCGGTAAATGGCCACGAAATCGCCCTGAAAGGCGAATCCCATCACTTTTCCCGCAAAGCGCAGGCTACGCGAAAAGGGCATCCACAGGCTGTCGGTGACCGGTCGGTACAGTTGGCGCAGCACCAGGGAGTCCAGGGCGTCCACCTTGGAGGCCTCGCGGGTGGCCCAAAGGTCGGTGCTGTGGATGTTCCACTGCCCTTCCACGATGTAGAGGTGCCCGCGGAAGACGGGATCCATCTCGCGTTTGGGCAAGACGGCTATCTTGTGCACGAGCCGCTGGGCCTCGTCGCGGAACGATCCCTCCAGTTTGTATTCGTAAAAAAACAGCGCGTTCTCGGCGATGGGCGAAATCAAAGGACGGTTGAACTCCAGCTGGTTGTCGTAAAACGACAGTTCCATGGCGCGGGCCGTGTTGAAACTGAATCCGTTGTCGTCGCCGCTGACCTTGGAAGAGATCATTTCCTCGCGCACATTGTCGGGCCGCTCGAAGCTGTATTTCGACACTGATTCCGACAGGTACAGGATGCCCCGCCGGTTGGTGTCCAGCGTGCCCTCCATGTTGCCGATATTTTGTCCGAGCAATTTCTCCGGTGCGTTCAGCAGGCGGATCAGCCCTTTGACATAGGCCAAACAGGCATAGCCGTCCACCTGTCCGCGGTGGTAGGCCCGCTTGGCGATGGCCGCCCGGATGATCCGGTAGGCAGGGTCCTCGGCGTTGGCGTCCACAGTGACGCCCTCCAGCTGGAAGTCCTCGGGCGAAAGGGCCACGTCCAGCCGAACGTCTTTGCCGGAAACGGTCACCGTCTCGGTACGGTGCGCATAGCCGATGTACTGGAAAACCACCTCGTGCACCCCATTCGGCAGCTCTAGCCGGTATGCTCCGTCAATGTTGGCCGTAGTGCCGCCCCCGGCCTTCAGCACCACATTGGCGAAAGGCAGGGGCTCGCCCTTCTCGTCCAGCACGATACCGTACACGTTGGCGGCCCGCAGGTTTTGGGACAAAAAAAACAACGACAGGATAAAAAAGGCGCTGTACCGCATGTGCATTCGTATGTTTTGGAAAAAATAAGGCTCTAAAACGGTTTTCCGACCGATCGGTTTTGCCCACGGACAAACATCCGTCGCGGACCGTGCACAAAAGTAACGCCCCGACCACTTTTTGCGCTCCGTTTTCTTTCATTCAAGTTGTCCCGGTTTTGGACGGCATTTCTCTCCAATAAGTTATCCACATCGAAAGGCGAGTTGTCCACATTTTTTCAACATTTTCTCTCTTTTTCCTTTTTGAATAAAAATAAAATTTTATTTTTGCATCGAGAAACTATTCAGAATTATCCAAACCAGCATTATCGTTATGACCAAAGAAAAAACTCGCTACACAGATTCCGAACTGATGGAATTCAAACATCTGATCTCCGATCGCCTCGAAAAGGCCCGGCACAAACTCGATTCTTTCCGCGCCCAATTGGCCGAGGGCCTTTCGGACACGCGGATCAAATCCTTGGACGATTACTCCGATTCGATGGAAGCCGACATCCTGAGCGACTTGATTTCCCGCGAGGAAAAGTTTATCCACCACTTGGAGAACGCGCTCGTGCGGATCGACAACAAGGTTTACGGCATTTGCCGCGCCACCGGAAAGCTCATCGCCAAGGAAAGATTGATGATCGTGCCCCATGCCACGCTGAGCATGGAGGCCAAGACAGGCAAATAAATATATCCCCGACCGCGCACAAGCGGGTAAAGAGACTCTACTCCAATTGATCGCCCCGAGAGGGGGGCTCAGAACATTTGTGGCCTCTATTTTTCAAAAAAGCCCCGACGGTCTTTCCGCCGGGGCTTTTTCATGCACTTGCCAAAGGGGCACCTTTGCAATAGCTGGATTCAAGGATTTGCAGGATTTTTTTCGGCTCTTTTGGCCGGTAAAATTTCCTTACACATCGCTCTTCGATTTTCGACGGTCTAAACTATATTTTTCAGGCTGTATTTCAGTTTTTTGCAATCATTTAGTTTTAATGGCCGCCATCGGGAATTTTTCCCAATGACAATTTTGGGATGAAAAAATGACCCCATTCCCTTTGCTCAAACCCCCAATTGGGAACGACAATTTTTTTTATAAAAAATTTATTGTCAAGAAAATAAAATCAAAATTTCCTGTCCGACCGCCGCCAGGCCCACCATGCGATGGCGGCCGCCCCAGTATACTCCAAGATCACCGGCCAAGGCGATTGGAAATAATCCGGTCGTAAGTAGGCGTGGTACGACAGCACCGACAAAGCCGCCCAGGCCCACAGAAATCGGGGTCGGCAGAACGGGGAGAACGCGAGCGGCAGACACAGGTACCACGGGTGCGCCATTCCGGAACAGAGCACATACAGCGTATAGCCGGTGCAGAGCAGCTCGCCCGTGCGCCGCAGATCGTCCCCCGGGCGGTGCAAGAGGGCGTACCAAGGGAAAACGATGGCCAAAAGGCCGACCGCCGGCATCAAAGACGATGCGACAGAATAGCCGAGAAGGGACTCGGTCGTCAGGCGCGCCAGCAGTTCGACGGGAGAATTGAACGCGAATTGACGGTAATAGCGCCCCGTGGTCTCCGTAAAGTTCGCCCAACACTCCGGGCACCACAGCGGGGCAAACGAAAGCAGACAGGCCGTACCGCACATAGCTCCGAACAGGATCCAGCGGCGCATTCCCAATCGGGGCCACAAGAGCGGCAGAAACCACAGCGGGCTCAGTTTGGCCCCGATGGCCCCGGCCCAAGCCAACGCCCCCCAGGCCCAGCGCCCGCGCTGCACCAGCCACAGGGCGAGCAGCAGAAAAACCACGGCAAAAGCCTCTACATGCAGGTTGCCGGTCAGTTCGACCACCGCCAAGGGGTGTAGCCCGTACCAAGCGGCTCTTTCCCGCGGCAGCCCCAATCCGCCGAGCAACCGCCACAACAGCACGATGGACGACAGTTCGGCCACCAGCACCAGCCAACGAAGCGTTTGGGCTCCGCGGCCGACATCCCCCTTACCGCAGGCGGCGGCCGTCGCGAACGCTGCTTGGGCCGTTGGCGGATATAGCGAGTAGTAATCCGGGGAGTTGAAATTCCCGTACAGGCGCTCGCTCCCCGGAGCACGTAGCCGATCGGGGTCCAAAGGCGTGCCCACCAGTTCGGAAGGCCGGTGGGCGAAAGGACTGGCCCCCTCGAGGGCCAATCGGCCGTCCCACAGGTAGCGGTAGAAATCATCGGACAGGTTGGGCGGAGCGAAAAAAAGCGGCAGCCGCACCAGCACCGCTACCAACAGCAAGGCACCAAGCCCTTGCCGAAAGGGCCGGTCGACAGTCCAGCGGTACCAGATCCAATGGGCCAGCGCCATGGCGGCCACGAGCAGGCCCAATTCCCAGGACCCGCCCGTAAAAACACGTGCCGGCACCCGATCGACGCCGATGGCGGCGGCGGCCATGGCAACGGCATAGGCCAAGAAGGGCAGTATGGGTTTCAACTGATCCAGAGGGGGCATTTCCCACAAAAAAACAAAAGAAACGCCGTCCGGGAAAGCCCTTTGGTTTTATTATCTTCGCGGCACTTTTGTCCATGTCGGAACGCAATCATCTCCACCAGTCCGTCCTGTTGGCGCTCGCCCTGCCCGCTGC
>JBEIJQ010000088.1:0-13122 GCA_040380145.1 Lewinellaceae bacterium
ACGAGATAGCCGCCGAAACCAACGGTCGGCTGGATCTGTTTTTCGGACTGCGCTTCGGTTGGACCATCCCGCTGGAATTGTACAGCCGGGAAACCGAGCGGAGGTATTATTATTGATTTTCTTTTATAAAAATAAAAAAAATCGGAAAAAGCGACCGTCGTCCGAAGCCGTTTTTCCCGATCGTTTTCAAACCACCCACCGAGTGCCAGTATGCATTTTTTCCGAAATATCTCTTTTGTCTGTTTCTTGTTCCTGTCGGCCGGCCTTTCCGCCCAGATCACCTTCCCCCAAAACGGCCCCTACGACCACCGGCCCGAACTGCACGCTTTCACCAACGCCACTTTGTGGGTGCGTTTCGACCAAAAGATCGAAAACGCCACGTTGCTGATCCGCGAGGGGCGGGTGGAAAAGGTGGGCACGGACGTGGAAATCCCCGCCGGCGCGGTGGTGCACGACCTGTCGGGCAAATGGGTGTATCCGGCCTTTGTGGAAATGTACGCCAATTACGGGCTGCCCGAGCCGAAGGCCGTCGGCGGATCGCCGTCCGACAGGCCGCAGATGCTCAACAACCAGAAGGGCGCCTACAGTTGGAACGAGGCCCTGAAAAACGATTACCGCGCCCACACCCAGTTCGCCGTGGATCCCAAAGCGGCCCAATCGCTTCGCGCGGCGGGCTTCGGGGCCGTCCTCGCGCACCGCTTCGACGGCATCGCCCGCGGATCCGGTGCGCTGGTGCTGCTGGGCGACGAGAAAGAGCACCTGCTCGTGCTGCGCGACCAGGCTTCCCGCCACTTCTCTTTCCGCAAGGGCACCTCCACCCAAGATTATCCCTCCTCGCTCATGGGCGCCATCGCGCTGCTGCGCCAAGCGTTCTACGACGCAAAATGGTACGCCGCGGGCGGCAAGGACGAGGAGTACAACATTTCGTTGGACACTTGGAACCAGCTCGACGGACTGCCCGCCGTATTCGATGTGCGCGACCGGCTCGAAGCCCTGCGCGCCGCCAAGATCGGAGAGGAGTTCGACCTGAAGTTCATTCTCAAAGGTGCCGGCGACGAGTACCAACGCCTCGAAGATATCAAACGCACCGGCTGTCCGCTGATCGTGCCGGTCAACTTCCCCAAGGCCTATGACCTGGAAGATCCCTATGAGGCCGAACTGGTCACCCTCGGCGATATGCTCCACTGGGAGATGGCCCCGGCCAACGCGGCCCGCATCGCCCAATCGGAGATTCCCTTTGTGTTCACGTCCGCCGGGCTGGAAAAAAAAGAAACCTTCCTCGCCCAGATCCGCAAGGCGGTCCGCTTCGGACTGTCGAAAGAAGCGGCCCTGAAAGCGCTCACCGAAACCCCCGCCCGCTTGCTCCGCGCCGAGGACGACCTCGGCAGCCTCGAAAAAGGCCGCTTGGCGAACTTTTTGGTGGTTTCGGGCGATCTGTTCGACGACAAAACCGTCGTCCACGAGGTTTGGGTGCGCGGCCATGGCCACGATGTGAAACCCGACGATCGGCGCGATCCCCGCGGCGAATTTCAGCTCTCCTTCGGTGCCCGAACCGTCGGCCTTTCCGTGAAGGGCACTCCCGAAAAACCGGCCGCCACCGTGCAGATCGACTCCGCCAAAGCGGATGTCGCCCTTTCCGTGACGGGCAATTCGGTGAGTTTTTCCTTTGCGCCCGATCCGAACGCACCCAAAAAAATCTTCCGGTTCACCGGCGTGATGGACGAGGAAAACTGGTCGGGCATCGGCATGGATTCTCTCAACGGCCGCCTCGTATGGTCGGCTCGGCGCACCGCGGCCTTCGCGCCGCCGGCCCCGGAAACGCCCAAAACGGGCCCCATGCCCACGCTGGGCCAGGTCCTTTTTCCCTTCATGGGCTACGGCATGCCAGAGATCCCCACCAAGGCCGAGCGCGTGCTGTTCCGCAACGCCACGGTCTGGACCAATGAAGCCGAGGGCATCTTGGCCAACACCGATGTGTTGATCGAAGACGGCCGCATCGCTGCCATCGGCAAAAACCTCGCTGCCGGCCGTGCGCGCGTGATAGACGCCACCGGCAAGCACCTCACCGCCGGCATCATCGACGAGCACTCGCACATCGCCATCAGCCGCGGGGTAAACGAGGGCACCCAGGCCAGTTCGGCCGAAGTGCGCATCGGCGATGTGGTCAACTCCGACGATATCAACATCTACCGCAACCTCTCCGGCGGCGTCACCGCCTGCCAATTGCTCCACGGATCCGCCAATCCCATCGGCGGACAGTCGGCGCTCATCAAGCTCCGCTGGGGCTATGCGCCCGAGGACATGAAGATCCGGGGCGCCAAAGGGTACATCAAATTCGCCCTCGGCGAAAATGTCAAGCAGTCCAACTGGGGCGACAACAACCGTACCCGTTTCCCGCAGACCCGCATGGGCGTGGAGCAGGTCTATGAAGACCATTTCACCCGCGCCCGCGAATACGCCGGGCAAAAGGGCCGCAACAAGCGCCGCGACCTCGAACTGGACGCTCTCGTGGAAATCTTGGAGCGCGAGCGTTTCATCACCTGCCACAGCTACGTGCAGAGCGAAATCGCGATGCTGATGAAAGTGGCCACCCGTTTTGGCTTTGTAGTCAATACCTTCACCCACGTGCTCGAAGGCTACAAGGTGGCCGACAAAATGGCCGCTCACGGCGTCGGCGGATCTTCCTTCGCCGATTGGTGGGCCTATAAGTTCGAAGTCAAGGACGCCATCCCCTACAACCCCGCCATCCTGATGCGCATGGGCGTGGTGACCGCCGTCAACTCCGACGACGCCGAGATGTCGCGCCGCCTCAACCAAGAAGCGGCCAAGGCCGTCAAATACGGTGGCCTGACGGAAGAAGAGGCCTGGAAACTGGTCACCCTCAACCCCGCCAAACTCCTCCGCCTCGACCACCGCATGGGCTCCGTGAAAATCGAAAAAGATGCCGACTTGGTGCTTTGGTCGGACAACCCGCTCTCGATGTACGCCCGCGCCGAACACACCTTCGTGGACGGCATCGAATTTTTCAGCCGCGAAAAAGACCTTGCCAAACGAGCTTGGATAGCCGCTGAAAGGGCCCGTCTGATCCAAAAAATGATCGCGGAAAAAAATGGTGGCGGCGATACCCAACGCCCCGTGAAAAAAGAACAGCACCTGTGGGATTGCGAGGATGTGTTCGACGATCTGTTGTACGATTGATCCGATTTTCCCCAATGAAAGAAGCCCCGATTTTCACGAAAATCGGGGCTTCTTTATGGATGCCCGGGCCTCTTTTCGGCGATTTCCAATCGACCGATCGTACCGTTGCGGGTGACGTCAACGAAGCGCCTTCAACAAGATATCCAGGTCTATGCCGGGCGAATAGTCCTTGGCGTACAGGAAGTTCAACCGTTCCAAAGTGGCCGGATCGTCGGGCCATTGGGCGGCCGCGTGGGCGGGGGTGAACACGCCCGGGCGCAACCTGGGCAGGGTCGCCTGCGCATCTGGCAACGGGCAATAGCCCACCCAGGTTTTTTTTCCGAAAAGCACCCGGAAGGATTCCGACAGCAGTTTACGGGATTTTTTTCCCAACAACAAAAACACGGGGAAAAAGCAGAGCACGGCCAATGAAACCGCCATGTCCAAGAAGCGTTTGTTGCGGACTTGGGCAGGCTGTGCAATGGCGAAACAGATGTCGATCGTGTACAGGTCGCCGGCCGTGTTCTTGGAATTGCTGCCGATGATGCTCAGGCTGCCCTCCGGCAGGATCTTGTAATCGATGAACGGGCCGAGGCGCGCCATCCAGCGGATGATGTCCTGTGCGGGCAGGTCTTTCGAACAAAAAATGATTTCCTCCACGCGGTACAGATCGGAGATTTCCGAAAGTTGGTAAAGTTGCCCCAACACCCCTTGCGGGCGTCGGTCGGCCTGCTCGGCACCGGTCGATACCGAACCGATGAAATTGACTTCCACTTGGGCTTTCTGCAACAAGCGCAGCACCCGCTCCGTTTCCGGTTCGCCTCCGACCACAACCAGGTTTTTGCGCCGCTTGCCGTCGGGGAGCAGTTCGCGGTCGAACAAGAAACTCAGCAGCGTGCGCAGGCCCACGGTGGCGATCGTGGCCCATGCGGCCCCCAACAGGATCAGCATCCGCGAGGAACGCAGGCTGCTGTCCAAAAACCCGTACACCGCGGCGATCAGCACCGTGCCGAGCGTCAGTCCGCGCAAAAGCCCGCGCAGGTTTCGCCGATCGTCGTAGCCGCCGTTGAGGTACACGGCGCCCGTCCACAGAGCCACATAGAGCGGAAAATTGAAGTACCAGAGGCTGGGCAGGAAGTAATCGGGATCGTTGAACCGGAACGCCGCCCAGGTGTCGCGGACGAAAAGCAGCCCCCCGAACACCAGCAAAGCCTCGAGCAACGGCAGCCAAGCCATTTTGGCCGCGTTCGACAGCAGGGTGATGCCCGCCCGGAACCAAATGGCCGCCTGCAACATCAGCACGAACAGGCGGGCATTGCCGCCGGAAAAATGCTTGCGGGCAAAGATGATCATCGCCTGGTAGAAAGTCCTCACATAGTTGAGGCTCCCTTTTTTCGTGCTCTCCCCTTTGTAGTGGATGATGCAGGTGTCGGCGAAGTAATAATTTTTGTAACCGGCCTTTAGGATCCTGTACGACAGATCGATGTCCTCGCCGTACATGAAGAATGTTTCGTCGAGCAGGCCGATCTCGTCGAGTACTTTTTTGGGCATCAGCATGAACGCCCCGGAGAGCACTTCCACCGAATGGGTCTCGTCGGGCGAAAGGTAGCCGAGGTGGTAGCGGTTGAACACCCGCGAGCGCGGGAACAGGCGCGAAAGCCCGAAGGTCTTGTAGAATGCCACCGCCGGGGAAGGAAATCCGCGTTTGCTCTCGGGCAGGAAATTGCCTTTGCCGTCGATCATCTTCACGCCCAGCCCCCCACAGTCGGGGTGGGCCCGCATGAACGACAGGCAGCGGTGGAAAGTGCTCTCCTCGACCACCGTGTCGGGATTGAGCAGCAGCACGAACTCTCCCTTGGCCATTTCGATCGCTTGGTTGTTGGCCCGCGAAAAGCCCACATTTTCGCGGTTGGCCACCACGATCGCCTCGGGAAATTTCTCCCGCACCATCGCCACGGAATCGTCCACCGAGTTGTTGTCAACCACGAACACCTCCACCGAAAGCCCCTCGGAAGCTCTCCGGACAGCGTTCAGCGCCTGCTCCAGGAAGTAGCGGACGTTGTAGTTGACGATGACGACGGACAGTTGCATGGATCCTTATCGGGCTTCAATCGGTCCATTCGGCGAGGAACACATTGGTGTCGCGGGTGCCGCCGTTTTTGCGGTTGGACGCGAAGACAAGATATCTGCCGTCGCGGGAAAACATCGGGAAGGAGTCGAAATTTTCGTCGAAAGTGATCTGTTGGAGATCGGAGCCGTCGATCTTGACGGAAAACAGGTTGAACCGCCGGCGGTCGGGCGCGTGGTGGTTGCTGGCGAACACGATGCGGTCGCCCTTGGGGTGGAAGTAGGGCGCCCAGTTGGCCCCGCCCAAATGGGTCACTTGGCGCAGATCGCTGCCGTCCACATTGCAGGTGAAGATCTCGAGGTTGGTGGGCTGCACAAAACCCTTCGACAGCAATTCCTTGTATCCGGCCACTTCTTCGGGCGTTTGGGGGCGGGAGGCACGGAAAACCAGCCGCTTCCCATCGGGCGAAAAGAACGCGCCGCCGTCGTAGCCCAGTTCATGGGTGATCTGACGGACATCGCTGCCGTCCAAGTTCATCGTGTACAACTCGATGTCGCCCGAACGCGTGGAAGTGAAAACGATCTTTTGTCCGTCGGGCGAAACGGTCGCCTCGGCATCGTAGCCCGGCTCTTTGGTGAGCTGCCGGCGGATGTTGCCCTTCAGATCGGAAACGAATATGTCGAAATCGCCGAACAGCGCCCAGACATACTTGCCGTTGATGCTGCGCGGCGCACTCGGACAGGTCGCGCCGCCGAGGTGCGTGGACGCGTACAGCAAAAGCGAATCGCCCGGCAGGAAAAACGAACAGGTGGTGCGGCCTTGCCCGGTGCTGACCAACTGCGGCACGCCTTCCCGGCCCACGCCGGCCGTCGGCATCACAAAAATCTGGTCGCATTCGGCCGACCACTTCGGGTTCGTGGCCTGGAAGATCAGTTGCCGATCGTCGAAACTGAAATATGCCTCGGCGTTGTCGCCCCCGAAGGTGAGCTGGCGGATGTTTTTCAGGTGCCGCTCTTCGGGGTAGCGCAGGGTGTCCGCCGCAGCGGTGCCGCCCTCTCCGGGACCGGAGGCAGGGGATCCACAGGCACAGGCCAACAACAATGCGGAAAGGGAGGCGAGGATGAACACGGGTTTCACGGGCAGATCAGAGTGGGAGGTGTGGGAAAAAGGGTTTTTTTTCTTGCAAAAAAATGCTTTTTTTGTGTGAAAAATGGGGCCGGATCGTTTTAGTTTGTGCACACCGTCCCAAAAACGGTTTTCGCGACCGGCAACCGCCCTTTCACTTTTCCTCCCGAGCCCGCCAGATCCCGATCTATGAAGTCCAACATCCTCCTGTTTTGCCTGCTCCTGCTGGCCGGCGTTTTGTCGGCCCAGCCCGACGCCAGTTTGGCCAACCAATACTTTCAGAACGGCGAATTCGAAAAGTCGGCCGTGCTGTACGAAAAACTGTGGAAGCAAAGCCCCTCGGTGGATTATTATTTTACCTACTACATCCGCAGCCTCGTGGAAATGGAACAGCAAAAGGAAGCGGTGGAAGTCTTGAAAAAAAGGATCAAACAGGAAAAAACCACGGGCTGGCTCTATGTGGAACTCGGCTATGTGTACGAACGCGCCAACGAACCCGAAAAAGCAAAAGCCCAATACGAAGAAGCCATCGAACTGCTGCCCGCCGACCAAGCGGCCATTTCCAAATTGGCCAATACCTTCGTCAACAACCTCAAATACGACCTCGCCGCCAAAACCTACGAAAAAGGCAACCAGCTGTTCGGAAACACCGCCTACTTTGCTTTCGAATTGGGCGACATCTACCGGGCCAAGGGCGACAATATCAAGATGATCGAAAGTTACCTGGCCTGCCTGAAAGCCCAGCCCAGCCGGCTCACCAATGTGCAGTACTATTTTTCCCGCAGCCTGGAAGAAGAAGCCTATGAAGAACTCTTTTCCCAACTCTTCGCCCTCGTGCAGTCGGATCCCGAAAACACGATCTGGCCCGAAATGCTGGCGTGGGCCTATCTGCGCAAAAAAGATTACCGCAACGCCTTCAAGCAGGTGATCGCCCTCGACAAGCGCATGCAGGAAAACGGCGGACGGATCTTCAAAATGGCCAAAACCGCCCAGACCGAACGCGATTACGAAGCGGCCATCGAAGGGTACGGGTACATCGTGGAAAAAAAGGGCACTTCCTGCCCGTTTTACTACGATGCCCGCCGCGAAATCCTCAACTGCCGCCGCACCCGCCTGACCGAAGGGTACATGTTCTCGCGCGACGAACTGCTGCTGCTCGAAAAAGATTACGAATCCTTCCTCGAAGAATTCGGGCGCAGCAAGAACACCGCAGCCCTGCTTTCGGAACTGGCCGAACTGGAAGCCTTTTACCTCAACAACCTGCCCAAGGCGATCGCCACCATGCTGTCCGTCACGGAAATGAATTTCGGACAGGGCAACAAAGAGCGCCTCGTCCTCGCCGAGGCCAAACTCGATCTGGCCGATTATTACCTGATGAGCGGAGAAGCATGGGAGGCCACGCTGCTGTATTCACAGGTGGACAAAGCCCACAAAGAGGACGAAATCGGCGAAATGGCCCGTTTCAAAAACGCCAAATTGTCGTACTACATGGGCGATTTCGAATGGTCGCAAGGACAGCTCGACGCCTTGAAAGCCTCCACTTCCGAACTGATCTCCAACGACGCGATCGACCTGTCGGTTTTCATCATGGACCACTACGGCCTCGACACGATCCCCACGCCCATGGAGATGTTCGCCCGGGCCGATCTGCTCAATTTCCAGAACCGCTTCGAGGAATCTTTTTTGGTATTGGACTCCATCGAACAACTTTTCCCCAAGCACACGCTGCTGGACGCCATCCTGTACACCAAGGCCGATGTGCACATCAAACGCCGCGAATATGCCCGGGCGCAGCCGCTCTTGGAAAAAATCACCACGGATTTCCCCGAGAGCATATACCTCGACAACGCCCTTTTCCGCTTGGGCGAACTGTTCGAAAACGAAAACAAGCTCAACGACAAGGAAAAGGCCAAGGCTCTCTTTGAAAAAATCCTGTTGGAGCACAGCGGCAGCCTGTTCGTGATCGAAGCGCGCAAGCGCTACCGCATCCTGCGCGGCGACGATCTCGACGGAGTGCAATAAAGCCTATCGCACATCCTCTAAGGTGAGCTTGCGCTCCTTTCCGGCGTGCTTTCCGAGGTGCGCCCTGATGCGGCCCGCCACAGCGGACATGGCCGTCCGGGCCGTTTGGGGAATGCCGAGCACGTTGTCCGTATCGCTTTCGACCGCCGATACGGGCAGCACGAAGTACTTGGGCCTTTTGGCGCCGATCCAACGCCAAACAGGTATCCAAGCGTGATCGATCAAGCGGGTCTTGCCGTTAGCCAGATCTTTGGACAGTTCGACCTCGAACATCAGGCCGAGGTCGGTGTTGGCCTGCTTCTGATTGGAAATGAAGTTGCCCAACGAGTAGGCGCAGACCACCGTCTCGCCGTTTTTCGCTTGGAGCGTTTTCACGGGCTGCACCACATGGGGGTGCATGCCCACGATCAGTTGCACGCCGAGGTCGGCGAGAAACTGCGCGGTCTTGCGCTGTTCGGCGCTTTCGTCGAGCTGGTACTCGGCGCCCCAGTGCACCACCGCCAACACAAAATCGGGCGAATAACTTTTGGCCCGGGCCACATCCTTGCGGATCTGGGCCGTATCGATCAGGTTGACCACCGAAGGCGCGTGGTCGGGAATGCCGTTGGTGCCGTAGGTGAAGTTGAGCACAGCCAATTTCACGAACCGCCCGCCCTTTTCGAATTTCCAGATCAACGGGTAGCGGGCGTTCCGGTCGGCGGCGTCCTTGAAAGTGCCCGTCTGCTGGAAACCCAGTTCGCGCAACAAGTCGATCGTGTGCGTGACCCCGATCAACTTGCCGTCGTTGGAATGGTTGTTGGCGGTCACCAACAGGTCCAAGCCGGCCTCTTTGAGCGCCACGGCCAGCGCATCGGGACTTTTGAACATCGGATAGCCCGAGTAGGGGCCTTTGCCGGGCAGCGTCACTTCGAGATTGCCCACCGCGATGTCGGGTGCCGACAGGACTTTATTCACATACCGGAAGCAATCGCGGTAATCGTGGGCCTTTTGAGAAGAATCGTACGCGGCATCGATCTGTGGGCTGTGCCCCATGATGTCGCCCGTGAAGATCAGGCGCAGGGAAAGCTCTCCCTGCGGTTCGACGATCTGCTCGGCCACCGGGAGGGACAATGGCCGTTGGTTGCCGTTGCCGGCAAGAAGAAAAAAGGCTCCGCCCAAAAAAAGCAAAGGCAACAGCGTCCAGATCAGCGCCCGCGCGCGGCGCGAAGAATCGAATATGCTCATAATCCCCAAAAAGGCATGGATGAAAAAACGAAAATCGCCGAAAAACAATTTTTCGCAAAAAAAGCGACCGGCCACCCGATTCCTACATTGGTGCCGTGTTGGCCATGCCGAAAAGTACACCATTTTTTGATCTTCGATCCCCTTTTGTGAGTTTTGGCCCCGATCGATTGTATTTTCCGAAAAAATCGGCTTTCCATCGGATTTGTTTTTTGTCCAAATCGGTGTATTTTCGTAAACACATTGACCTTACCGAATAAATTATGACGTTGAAAACAAAAGCAATATCCCTGATCTTGTCCCTGACCGTGGCCGCGTCCTCCTGCGTTTCCGTTGCGGTGAAGTCGTCCAACCGGACTCCAGACGGACAAAAGATCGAAAAGATCCTCGTGGTGTCGGAGACCGAGGGACAGTTCGAGGACTATTTCTCCAAAACGGCCCAACAGCTGGCGAAATCCTTAGAAAAAAAAGGCTTGGGCACATCGTTTTTCGTGTTCCGCGACTCGGCTTCGGCCGACGAGGCGGCGGCCTATCGAAAATTGCTCGGCGAATTCGGTCCCTGCCATGTGCTGGCCCTGCGAAGAGCCGCCATCCGGGAAAACCGCGACGAGACGCACCTCAAAGAAGAGGCCCTGCTCCGGATCACGCTGCAACACTCCTCCACTCCGAAGGTGCTGTGGCAGAGTACCTTGGATGTGAGCGGCGGCGGGGTGCTGGGCTTCGGCACCATGGAGGCCGGGGCCGGCGGCAAATTGACCGCCGAGAAGATCGTCCGGCAACTCCAACAAGACGGGATCTTGGCCCAGGATCAGTAAGGCGCCCGGCTCCGGCCGATCCCGCCTTCGAAAGCCAGTCGTAAGCCCAATACCGCGTTGCGGCCCTGTTCGGGCAAATTCAACAGCCGGTAACGGCTCAAATGGTTGTAGTAGGTCGCGTCGAAAATGTTCTGCAATTCGCCGAACACCTGTAGGCGCTGCTCGCCGATCCGCCATTCGCCGCCGATGGCCACATCGAGCACCCAGGCGGAGGGCGTTTCGGCCTCGTTGCGATCGGTGAGCGTTTGGGCGAACGCATAGCGTCCCGAAATGCGCAAATAATGCTCGGGATGCCGGGGCAAAAAGAAAACCGCTTCCGCTTGTATCCTCGCCGGCGGCGTGAAGGGAAGTGGCATGCCGGTGCGCAGGTTGCGGTTCCAGACAACATCCGCGCTCTGGCTGCACTGCACGAAATTTCCGGAATACTCCAGGCGCCATTCCGCGCCGGCGTACACGGCGTCGTCCTGTCGATACCGGTACAATTGCCCGCCCTCGGGCAGATCGGAAAATTGCCCGGTGGGACCGAGGTAGATATAGTTTTGGAAAAAATAGCCGAAGACCGCCGCGCTGGCCTTCCAACCCACAGATGGGCGACAATCCGCGCCGAGATCCAGCTGCCAACCGTGCTCCGACCGCAGTCCCGCGGTGCCCTGTTCGTGGCGGAAGGTGCCGTGGTGCACGCCGTTGGCGGAAGTCTCCACGGGGTGCGGGATCCGAAAACTTTTGCCCAAAGATGCCTGAAAAGCCCATCTATCGGTGGCCGACAGGCCCCGGGCGGCCTTCAACGCGGCGGCCACATTGGTGAAAAGTCCGCTGCCGGCCTCCGTTCGGCGCTGGTAAACGGGCTGCCCGTCCACATCGAAAGCGGTCAGCAGGTCGTAGGCGCCGTTGCGGTTGCCGCCCAGATCCAAGCGCGCCCCGGCGGTAAAAACCCACTCTGCGGCGCGCAGCCGCGTCAGGCCGAAAACGCCCGAACGCCAGATCGCAAAGTCGGGCAACAGGAACTCGAAGCCGGTCCGACGGTTGCGCTGGAGCTGCGCGTTCGCCCCCAAAGTGTGTTGCCAAGGGCCGTTGTTCCATTCGTGCAGGACGTTCAACGACCATGTTTCCAAGCGCAGGCCCAGCGCCAGATCCGAGGAATCCATCGTGGGGCGGCCGTGCAGGTCGGGTACGCCGAACTCGGCGCGCTCGTTGAGCTGCCACGCCGCCACGGCTTTCCATAGCCGACCTTCCCGCGGCGAAACCACGGCGTGCAGGGCCAATTTTTGGTGGACCACCGACTGGGCGGGCCGCGCAATGCCTCTCGGATCGCCGTCGTCGACCAGATCGTACGCCCGCGGTATGCCCGTAGCCCCAGGGAAAAGCCCCGCGCACAGCACATATCTGGTATAGGTGAGCCGCAACCCCCATCGCTCCCGAACCGTGCCCGCCGAGAGGCTGAGACTGTTTTCGCGCCCCGCCGTGTTCTTCAGCCGCCGCCCGAAGATCGGCAGCTCGAAGCCGTTGTACACAAAAGAATCGGCCGGCACGCGGAAATCTCCAAAGGCCTGGCCGCTGTAGCGGACCATCGCGAACCAGTCCCGCCGGTTGGCCTGCGCCCAGGCCGAGCCGCCGAGGTGCCCGTTGTTGGACTTCCATACGCCCTGAACGCCCGCCCGCCAAGTGTCGCGCGAGGGCGGACGGGCCGGTTGGATCTCCACGGCGCCGCCCAGGCCGTCCGAACCGTATTGGAGCGACACGGGCCCTTTCACCACCTCGGCCTGTTCGACCGAAAAAGGATCCACTTCCAACCCATGGTCGGCGCCCCACTGCTGGCCCTCCTGCTTGACCCCGTCGCTGCTCACCACCACGCGGTTGAACGCCAGTCCGCGCAACACCGGCTTGGCCACGCCCACACCCAGCGAAATGGCGTTCACGCCGGGCAGTTTCTCGAGCGCCTGCACAAAGGTGCCCCGCTGGTTGCGCAGCAGGTACTGCTGCCCCACGGTTTCCTCTTGGCCCCCCGGCGGCCGGAACAGCCGCGCCGAAACCATCGCCGAGGGCAGTTCCGTGGCTGTGGGGCGCAAGACCAACTCCAACGACGGAGGTATGGGCGCCATGGCAAACGCCGTGTCGAGCGTCAGGTAACCGGCATGGGAAACCGTCAGCGAGCACACATCCGTCGGCGCGACCGACAAATGGAAGTGGCCGTGCTCATCGGCGAACACGGTTTCGCCCGAAGGCTCGGCCCGGATTTCGGCCCGCTCGATCTCGCCGCCCGTCACCGCGTCCCGCACTATGCCCGTCAGTTTCTGCGCCCCGAGCCGGGACACGGAAAAGAAGCCAAGTGCCAAGACGATCAGCCAACGCATGAGGGAGATTTCGGAATTTTTGATGGAAAGAAAAAGCAAAAATACACCTTTTGCAACATTGTTGCAATGTAAAGGGCGGGTCAGGGACTTTTGAAAAACGAGAACGGGTGCAGGGCAAAGCAGATGACCGATTTTCCAGGCGATGTTCAACCCAAAATTGTCATTAGGGAAAATTTCTAATGGCGGCCATTAGAAAAAGGAGAGCGTAAAAATTTGAAATTCAATCATGAAATCACGAAAAGGATTGGCGAAAATCAAAGATCGACCTGTAAGAAATTCTTACTGCCCAGCCGGCCTTCGAGCAAATCCCGACAGCGCGGCTTTTGGTAGCGGGCCTGAGCGA
>JBEIJQ010000089.1:0-12891 GCA_040380145.1 Lewinellaceae bacterium
GTCTTTTGTTCGCGGGCGCGAAAAAAAACTCGATTTGCGGGGCAGCGTTTGGGCCTCGGATCAGCGCCGTTTGCCGCAAATCATCCAACAGGTTTTTCGCTCAGGCCCGCTACCAAAAGCCGCGCTGTCGGGATTTTCTCGAAGGCCGGCTGGGCAGTAAGAAATTCTTACTGGTCGTTCTTCGATTTTCGGCGACATCAATGGTGTTTTTTGAGCTGTATTTCAATTTTTTACATCCATTATTTTCTAATGGCGGCCATTAGAAATTTATCCCAATGACAATTTTGGGATAAAAAAAGGTGTAACTATTTGATCCTCACCAATCCCCTTCAGCGTCGCCGCTGTATTTCAACCTTGTCTCGGCTTTTTGAAAGAGGCGTTCCACCACGAGCCGGGCGATCGCCGGCGCGGGCTCTTCGGGCGATTGGGGCGAAAGCGCGAAACGGATTTTTTCCTCGTCCACATCGATGATGTACAGCACGCTGAAGAGGTCGCCCGGCCGTTCGTCGATCATGGTGCGGATCTGATCGGCGAACCATGCCACGAGCGCGTCCTTGTCGGAGAACGGCGAGGAGGGCGTTTCGAGACCGAAATCTTTGTGGATGAGTTCGGTGGTGGCGGAGAGCAGGTTCATGGTCGGGGAGTTGTGGAGGGGCACTGCTCTACAAAGATATAGTACAACGGTCAAAAAGGCATTTCGGGAAAAAAAATCTTACCTTTGCGCCGCGAAAAAAACTCTATTTTCACATCCTATGCTACAAGTCACCAATGTTTCCCTGCGTTTCGGCAAGCGCGTGTTGTTCGATGAAGTAAACGCCAAGTTCGCAGAAGGCAACTGTTACGGCATCATCGGCGCCAACGGCGCCGGCAAATCCACTTTTCTGCGCATCTTGTCGGGCGAGCAGGAATCCACCACCGGTCAGGTTTCCATCACGCCGGGGCAGCGCATGGCGGTCTTGAAGCAGAACCACTTCGCCTACGAAGAGTTTCTGGCGATCGATACCGTGATCATGGGCCACCAAACCTTGTACAAGGTCAAAAAAGAGATGGACGACATCTATGCCAAGGCCGATTTCACGGACGAGGACGGGATGCGCGTGGCCGAGCTGCAGGGCGATTTCGACGAGATGGGCGGCTGGAACGCCGAGAGCGACGCGGCCGAACTGCTGTCGAACCTCGGGGTGGGGGAGCCCCACCACCACAAATTGATGAAGGACCTGACGGCCAACCAAAAGGTGCGCGTATTGATCGCGCAGGCCCTGTTCGGCAACCCCGATGTGCTGATCATGGACGAACCGACCAACGACCTGGACGCCGACACGATCTTCTGGCTGGAAAACTTCTTGGCGGATTACCGCAACACGGTGATCGTGGTGTCGCACGACCGTCACTTTTTGGACAGCGTCTGCACCCACGTCGCCGACCTCGACCGCCAGCGGCTGCAGATCTACACGGGCAACTACTCGTTCTGGTACGAATCCAGCCAGTTGGCCGCTCGTCAGATGGCCGACAAGAACAAGAAGGTCGAGCAGCGCCGGGCGGAATTGATGGAGTTCATCGCCCGCTTCTCGGCCAACGCTTCGAAGGCCAAGCAGGCGACCTCGCGCAAAAAGGCCCTCGATAAACTCAACCTTGAAGAAATCCAGCCTTCCTCGCGCCGCTATCCGGGCATTTTCTTTCGGATGTCCCGCGAGATCGGCGACCAGATCCTGCGCGTGGACGGGCTCTCGAAAAAAGACGCCGAGGGCGCCAAGTTGTTCAGCGATGTGCACTTCACCGTCGAAAAAGGCGAAAAAATCGCCCTGATCTCGCGCAATAGTTTGGCGGTGTCCACTTTTTTCCGGGTCTTGATGGGCGAGGAAAAAGCCGATGCGGGCACCTACGATTGGGGGGTGACCATCCTGCCTTCGTACCTTCCCAACGACAACAGCGCCTACTTCGATTCCGATGACAGCCTGATAGACTGGCTCCGCCAGTATTCCAAGGAAAAGGACGAGACCTACATCCGTGGATTTTTGGGCCGGATGTTGTTTTCCGGGGAAGAGTCACTGAAAAGCGCCCGGGTTCTTTCCGGGGGCGAAAAAGTGCGCTGCCTCGTGTCCAAAATGATGCTCGAAGAAGGCAATTTCCTGTTGCTGGACGAACCCACCTCCCACCTCGACCTCGAGGCCATCACGGCGTTCAACAACGCTTTGATCGATTTCAAGGGCCATGTGATGTTCGTGTCGCAGGACCACCAGTTCACCCAGACGGTGGCCAACCGCATCATCGAGATCGGGCCCAACGGTGCGCTCGACAAGCTGATGAGCTACGACGATTATCTGCGGGATCCCGAGATCCGTGCGCAGCGGGATGCACTTTACGCTTGAACCATCCGTTTTTGGAACGCGGTTTGCTAAGCGGAGCGCGTTGTTTTTCCACACGCTTTTTTTTAAAACCAAATTTTTTTGTCCCATGAAAAAAATGCTCATTCTTTCGTTTGCGGTCGTTTTGTCCGTCGGCGGTCTGCGCGCGCAGAACGAGCCGATCGTGAAAGACTCGCTGGCCTATGCGCTCGGTGTCCAGATCGGCGATTATTTCAATACCAATGGTTTCACCAAGATCAGCATGAGCGAGTTCCAGAGCGCGTTGGCGATGGTGCTGGCCAACCAGCCCACGGTGATGACGCTCCAGCAGGCACAGCAATTCATCAACAAGAAGAATCAAGAGGCCCGTGCCGCCAAAGGGGCAGTGGCGAAGAAGGCCGGGGAAGATTTCCTCGCGACCAACAAAAAGCGCCCCGGTGTGACCACCACCGCCAGCGGGCTCCAGTACGAGATCCTCAAGGCCGGCAACGGGCCCAAGCCCACGGCCAAGGACAAGGTCAAGGTGCACTACCACGGCACGCTGATCGACGGCACGGTGTTCGACAGTTCGGTGGACCGCGGCCAGCCGATCGATTTCCCCGTGACCGGCGTGATCCAGGGTTGGATCGAAGCGCTCCAGCTCATGCCCGAAGGCTCGAAGTGGAAGGTCTTCATCCCGTACAATCTCGCTTACGGCGAGCGCGGGCAAGGAGCCAAGATCGGACCTTTTGCCGCGTTGGTATTTGAAATCGAATTGTTGCAGGTAATCAAACAGTGAACATGTACAGAATTTTTGTTCCGCTGATCGCTTTGGCGGTCTTCACTCTGGGCGCCTGTTCCAAGCAGGGTACCCGCTCTGCCGACGCCAAAAAGCCCGTTGCGATCACCGACACCATGTCGTACTACCTCGGGGTGCTGATCGGCCAGAACATCCGCAACAGCGGCTTCGGCGACCAAGTGGATCCGAAGCAGTTCGCCATTGCATTCGAGGCCGCCCTGCGTTCCGATACTCCGGTCGTCGCTCCGGGCGTGCCCGAGGCCTACCTGATGCGCATGGGCGACGAAAAGAAGGCCAAAATGGCCGAGGCGGCGCAAAAAGAGGGCGCCGATTTTATGGCCAAAAACCAAAAACGGCCTGGTGTGATCACCACCGCCAGCGGTCTGCAGTACGAAATCCTCCGGGCCGGCAACGGCCCGCGTCCGGCCGACACCAGCACTGTTTTGGTCCATTACCACGGCATGCTCGTGGATGGCACCGTTTTCGACAGTTCGGTCGAGCGCAACGAGCCCATCGAGCTGCCCGTCAATGCGGTGATCGAAGGCTGGGTGGAGGCCCTGCAGTTGATGCCCGTCGGTTCCAAGTGGAAACTTTTCATTCCGTACAACCTCGCTTACGGCGAGCAGGGCGCCCCGCCCACCATACCCCCTTATGCCGCCTTGATCTTTGAGGTGGAACTTTTGGAAATCAAATAATCACCACTTTTTTATCCAGAACATGCGCACCATTTTTCTTTCTCTTGCCATTGTTGCGGCCTTGTTTGCCGGCTGTCAAAAATCCGGCAGCGGCTCTTTCTCGACGGACGGCCCTGTGACCGATTCCGCTTCTTATGCATTGGGCTTCAATGTGGGTCAAAATTTCCGCAACGGTATGCTCGAAAATGGCCTCCTCGGCCTGATCGATCGGGAAGCTTTCGTGCGGGCCTTTGTGGCCGCGCTCGACAGCCAGGCCTGCCAGCTCACCGAGCCGCAGCTGCAATCCCAGATGATGGCGCTCCAATTGCGCCAACAAACGGCCCGCAACAAGGCGTTCGAGGGCGTCCGGGCCGAAGGCGAGGCCTTTTTGGCCGAAAACGCCAAAAAAGAAGGGGTGCAGACCACCGCTACCGGTCTGCAGTACAAAGTCGTGAAAGCGGGCAACGGCCCCAAACCCACGATCAAGGACAAGGTCAAGGTGCACTACCACGGCACGCTGATCGACGGAACGGTCTTCGACAGTTCGATCGATCGGGGCGAGCCGGTGGAATTCCAGGTTACCGGCGTCATCCCGGGTTGGACGGAGGCCCTGCAGCTCATGCCCGTGGGCTCCAAGTGGACCCTGTGGATCCCCGCTCAACTGGCCTACGGTGAAAACAGCCCCGGCGATGAAATCCCGCCCTATTCCACTTTGGTTTTCGATGTAGAACTCTTGGGCATTCCCAAGTGATTTTTCTCGGTCCGACCTAGACCGGGTTTTTCCATCGTCCGCGCCGGATTCCCGGCGCGGACGATTTTTTTTTGTCGGGATATTTTGCGTTCTTTGTCGAACGCGTTTTTTTTCACTTTTCAATTTTGATATCGCATGCCGCGTTGGTCGTATTTTGGGGCCGGTTTTGGATTGAGCGCTGTCCTTTTGCTGTTTTGGGCCTTTACGAACGCCGGAGGGGATTCTGGTTTCCAAAGCGTGACCTCCCCTAAACTGCCCGATGCCATGGATGTCGCCGGGGAGCGGGTGCCCCTGGAGATCGTGGAGGTGCGCGAGCGGGTGGACCGCGAAATCCTGATGAACACCTTCGGCCACTCCAACACCTTCCAATACATCAAACTCTCGGGTCGGTTTTTTCCCATTATCGAACCGATTTTGGCCCGCAACGGCGTTCCGGAGGATTTCAAGTATCTCGCCGTCATCGAAAGCGGTCTGCGCAATGTGGCCTCGCCAGCCGGCGCGAAGGGTTATTGGCAGTTCATGAAGGCCACCGCCATCCAGTTCGGCCTCGAAATCAGCGAAGAGGTGGACGAGCGCCAGGACATCGAAAAGTCCACCGAGGCGGCCTGCCGCTATCTGCTGGGCGCTTACAAGCGGCTCGGCTCGTGGACCGCGGCCGCAGCGGCCTACAACATGGGCGAGGGCGGGTTTTCCAACAGCGCCAAGGCCCAGTTTTCCGGCAATTACTACGACCTGTACCTCAACCAGGAAACCTCCCGTTATGTGCCGAGGCTTTTGGCCATGAAAGAGATCATGCGGGATCCCAAGCGTTTCGGCTTCAACTTGGACCCGGAAGACCATTACCCCCCGTACGGCGAGACCGAAGTGGTCACGGTGGACGGCCCGGTGCCCAGCTGGGCGGTCTTTGCCAAGGAAAAAGGCATCTCGCTGGCCACTTTCAAGTTTTACAACCCTTGGGCCATCGGCTATGGGTTGACCAACAAGAACAAAAAATCGTACAAGGTGCTGATCCCCAAAGAACAACATCGCCAACAAACCACCGAAAACTAAGCAATTCCCGAAATCCCATGTCTTACCTGATCGGCATCACGGGCGGCTCCGGCTCCGGCAAAACCACCTTTTTGCGGGCCGTCACCGAAGGCTTTTCGCCGCAACAGGTGTGCGTGCTTTCCCAAGACCACTACTACCGCCCCCGCGAAGAACAGAAAACGGACGCCCTGGGCATCCACAATTTCGACCTGCCGGAATCCATCGATCGGCCGGCTTTGGTACGGGATGTAATGCGCCTGCTGGCCGGAGAAACGGTGGAAAAAGAAGAGTATGTCTTCAACAACGCCGATCTGAAGCCCAAGGTGCTGACCTTTTATCCGGCTCCGGTGCTGATCTTGGAGGGGCTTTTCGTGTTCCACTATCCGGAAATCGCCGAAAAACTCGATTTGAAGGTTTTTTTGCACGCCCGCGAAAATGTGTCGCTGATCCGTCGCATCCGCCGCGACCAGCTGGAACGCAATTATCCCCTGGACGATGTGCTGTACCGCTTCGAGCACCATGTGCAGCCCGCTTTCGACCGCTACATCAAGCCCTTTGCCGAAGAAGCGGATATCGTGGTCAACAACAACCGGCACTTTTCCAACGCCGCGGCCGTCCTGCGCTCTTTTATCGAGCAAAAAGTGTGACTTTGCGGACATTCCATGGGCAAAACCCGCAAGGTCAGACCGGCGTTGTTGTTTGGGTCGCCCCAAATCGGTAAATTTGCGCGCTTTTTTTCCAAAACCAATCCACAAACCCCTGCTTTTCATGAACTTCCCGTCTATTGTCCGGCAAATCGCCTGCGGAACGATGGCCCTGGCTGCCACGATCTGTTTCTGGGCCCCGTCGGTCCAAGCCCAAGATCCCGTGCTGTTCACGATCGGCGGCGATCAGGTGTCGGTCTCCGAATTCCGATATATCTACGAAAAAAACAACGGTACGAACGCCGATTACTCGCAAAAGTCGCTGGACGAATACCTGACGCTGTACGCGAATTTCAAGTTGAAGGTGAAAAAAGCCAAGGAACTCGGCTTTGACCGCGACGAAACCCTCCGCCGCGAGCTGGACGGCTACCGCAAACAACTTTCCGCCTCTTACCTGACGGATCGCGAAATCGTCGAAAAACTGGTCAAAGAAGCTTATCAGCGCAGCAAGCGCGATGTGCACATCAGCCACATCCTGGTGAAACTCTCGGCCAACGCCAACGAAGAGGAGGAGCAACAGGCGATCGAGACCCTGCGCAAGATCAAGGCCCAGGCCACTGCGGCCAATTTCGCCGAATTGGCCCGCCAACACTCCCAAGACGGCAACGCCGCCAAAGACGGCGGCGACCAAGGATGGTTCAATGTGCTCGAACTGCCCTACGAAATGGAAACCGCCGTGTATTCTATCGGCGAAGGCCAGATCACAGAACCGGTCAAGACCAATTTCGGCTACCACATCGTGCTGGTACAAGGTTTCCGGCCCGCCAAAGGACAGGTACAGGTCGCCCAGGTCCTCGTGCGAACCAAACCCGGCGAAGAGCCCCTCAACCAGGCCGCGGCGGCCAAGATCCAAGAAATCCACCGCCAACTCGTTGGCGGCGCCAAGTTCGAAGATCTGGTGGCCCAGTATTCCGAGGACAACACTTCCAAGCCCAAAGAAGGCAATCTCGGATGGTTCGGCATCAACCGCTACGATGCCACCTTCGAAAGCCAGGCCTTCGGCCTGGCCAAGGACGGCGACTACAGCCAACCCTTCCAAACCTCCGCGGGCTGGCACATCCTCAAAAGGATCAAGGCCCTGACGAATCCCACCTATGAGCAGGCCAAGCCCGAACTCACCTCGCGCGTCAAGAAAAATCCCCGCTACGAACAGGTCAGAAAATCCCTGATCGAACGCATCAAAAAAGAAAGCGGCTACCAACTCGACCCGACTGCCCGCGAAACTTTCCTCAAATCCCTCAGCGACGATTTCTTCAACGCCCAGTGGAAAGCCGGCGATGTCCAAGACCCCGACCGGATGCTGTTCAAAGTGGGCGACCGGGTGGTCACCTTCCTGGAATTCGCCCAGTTCTGCGAGCGCAGCCCGATGGAACGCACGCAGGCCCGTGTCGGCAATGCCGCCGCTTTGGGCAATGCCCTCGACAAAGTGCTGGAAAAAATGGTCGGACAGGTCTGCCTCGAATACGAAGAACGCCAGCTCGACAAAAAATACCCCGAGTACCGCGCCCTGATGCGCGAATACGAGGAGGGTATCCTGCTGTTCGAAGCCACCAAAAAACTGGTCTGGGACAAAGCCGCCGCCGATACCGTCGGGCTCAAGCAGTTCTATGAAGGCAACAAAAAAAGATACACCTGGGCCAATCGGGCCAAGGTGACCACCTACACGATCAACTCTTCGGATCAGGACCTCGTCGCCGAGATCCGCGCCTTCGCCAAGAAAAAATCCCCCGCCGATGTGATGGCCAAGTTCAACGCCAACGGCAGAGTCGTCGAAATCCAAGAGGGCAATTTCGAGGAAGGCAAAAATCCGCTCCTGAAAGACCTCGCCTTCAAACGCGGTGCGATGTCGGCTCCCATCATCAAAGACGGCGCCACCGTTTTCTACAAAGTCGAAGCGGTGACCAAGGCCACGGTCAAAACCCTCGCCGAGGCCCGTGGCTATGTGGTGGCCGACTACCAGGACCAACTCGAAAGACAGTGGGTGCAAGAACTCCGCAAGATGTACACGGTCAACATCAATCAAGATGTGCTGAAAGGTTTGGTCAAAAAACAATGAACGCCTTGACGTCGCGGCTGATACTTCCCTCCCTGCCCCTGTTGATTCTCCTGATGGGCTCCGCTGCCTGTTCGGGAAAAGGAGATCGCTCGTCCGACCCCGGAAAATTGTTGGCCGAAGTGGCCGGACAACGGCTCTACGAAGCCGATGTGGAACCCGACCTGGTGCCGCCCGGCATTTCGTCGGTGGACAGTACCCATGTCATGGATGTATATGTCGAAAATTGGGTGCGCAAGCAACTGCTCCTGCTCAAGGCCCAAGAATACGCGATCGAAAACGCCGAAATCAACCGCTTGGTCGAGGAATACCGCAATTCGCTGATCATCCAGCAGTACGAAAATGCGGTCGTGCGCGAGAAACTCGACTCCAACATCACCGCCCAGGAGTACCAAGACCACTACGATCAGCACAAGGGACAGTATCTGCTCGAAGACACTTATGTGCGGGCCTATTTCGTGAAAGTGGCCAACAGTACGCCCGGTCTGGCCGACCTGCGCTCCGTTTGGCTGCCCGGCGTGCGCCTCGACTACAACAAGATCTTCGTCTTTTGCAACGCCAACCGCGCTTCTACCGATTTCCTCTTGGAGGAAAACAAGTGGGTGATGCTCGATATCCTCAAACAGAAATTGCCGGCAGATGCCGTCGTCACGCCGGCCAAACTCACCGGTGAGGACCTGATCGTTTCCGACAGTTCGCACACCTACTTTATGCGTATCTTTGAAAACGCGGAAGCGGGAACGATCGCCCCGATCTCCTTCGTGATGAAAGACATCCAAGATGTCTTGCTCTACCAGCGCCGCACGGCCCTCATCGAACAGGTGACCAAAGAACTGTACCAAAAAGCCCAGCAAGAGGGCCAACTCAAAATCCATTGATCTTCTGCGCCATGCCAGCTGTATCCCTCCGGTTCGCCCTTCTTTCCGGCCTGTTGGCCGCCTTCTTTTTTTCGGCGCCGTCCCTGAACGCGCAAAAACCGGGAAAAAAACTGGTTGACAAAGTGGTCGGCGTGGTGGGCGACAAGATCGTGATGCTCTCCGACATCATGGAAACCCGCCGCATGTTGGCCGCCCAAAACGAAGGCGAACTGCTGCCCGCCGACATGGAATGCGTCATTTTCCAACAGTTGCTGACCGATAAACTCCTGCTTGGGCAAGCGGAGCGCGACAGCATTGAGCTGTCGGACGAGGAAGTGGAGGCACAGTTGGACCAGCGCATCGGACAGATCATCAGCTGGATGGGCGGAGATGCGCAGTTCATCCAGTATTACGGTTTTTCTCCCTTGGAAATGAAGGAGAAAATGCGCGGCGACATGAAAGACCAGATGCTCCAAGAGCGCATGCAGGAACAGGTCTTGGGAAAAGTCACCGTGACGCCCACCGAAGTGCGGGAATACTTCGCCAAAATCCCCAAGGACAGCCTTCCTTACTTCAACACGGAGGTGGAAATCTCGCACATCTTGATCCGTCCCAAACCGGGCCAAGAACAGGACCGGTTGGCCCGTGAAAAGGCCGAAGAGATCCGCAAACAGCTCCTCGCCGGGGCCGACTTCTGCGACTTGGCCCGCCGCTTTTCCTCCGACGGTTCCAAAACCAACTGTGGCGACCTCGGCTGGGCCGAGCGCGGGGCTTATGTACAAGAGTTCGAGGCCGCTGCCTATCGCCTGAAGCCCAACGAGTTTTCGTCGGTGGTGAAAAGCCAGTTCGGCTACCACATCATCCAGTCCATTGAACGGCTGGGCAACAAGATCCATGTCCGCCACATTCTCGTGCCGGTGGAAGTGACCTATGCCGACGAACAGGCCGCACTCGCGCGCCTCGACAGTGCCCGCAACGCCGTCCTGCGCGGCGAAATGACTTTCCTGGATGCCGTGAAACGGTTTTCGGACGATGAACAATCCCGCGAAAACGGCGGTCGGGTCATCAACCAAAAGACCGGGGATGCCTCCTTCCAGTTGTCAGAACTCGACCCAGACGCCTATTTCGTCACCGATACCTTGAAAGTCGGAGGCGTGTCCGCTCCGTTCGAGTTCAGCGATTACGACGGCAAAAAAGCCTTTCGTCTGATCCGGCTCAACCAACGGACAGATCCCCACCAGGCCAATCTGGAAACCGATTACGCCCGCATCCAAGCGGCCGCGCTGGCGCAGAAAAAGAACAAGGTGCTGCGCAAATGGGTCGAGGAACGGATCGCGCAGTTCTATGTGGAGATCGCTCCCGAATACCGCGGTTGCGAAGCCCTCCAACGCTGGCAGGGCAAACCGTGACGGACGGGCGTTAGGGCCCCGATCATTTTTCCACCAGTTCGTCCACTTCCACCCGCAGGTTGTCGATGATGAAGTTTTGGCGCTCCATGGAATTTTTGCCCATGTAGTAGCCGAGCAGTTGGTCTATCTTGGTCTTGTCGCTCACGCTCACGGGTTCCAAACGGATGTCGTCGCCGATGAAGCCCGCGAACTCGTCGGGCGAAATTTCCCCGAGGCCTTTGAAGCGGGTCACTTCGGCGGTGGAGCCCAGTTTTTTCATCGCCGCGAGTTTCTCCGTTTCCGAGTAGCAGTAAAAAGTGTCTTTTTTGTTGCGCACCCTGAACAGCGGGGTATTCATGATAAACAAGTGCCCCCGGCGCACCAGTTCGGGGAAAAACTGCAGGAAAAAGGTCAGCAGCAGCAAACGGATGTGCATGCCGTCCACATCGGCGTCGGTGGCGATCACCACGCGGGCGTAGCGCAGGTCGTCCACTGAATTTTCGATGTCGAGCGCGTGCTGGAGTAGGTTGAACTCCTCGTTTTCGTACACGATCTTTTTCGACAGGTTGTAGCAGTTGAGCGGTTTGCCGCGCAGGCTGAAAACGGCCTGCAAGCTCACGTTGCGGGCCTTGGTGATCGAGCCGCTGGCCGAATCGCCCTCGGTGATGAAAATGGTCGTGCTCTCGTGCCCTGGCTTGGCCTTGTCGGAAAAGTGCAACAGACAGTCGCGCAACTTTTTGTTGTGCAGATTGGCTTTTTTGGCCCGTTCGTTGGCCAACTTTTTGATCCCGGCGATTTCCTTGCGCTCCCGTTCGCTCTGCACGATCCGGTCCTGCATCTTCTTGGCCACATCCGGGTGCTTGTGCAGGTAGTCGTCCAGCGCCTTTTCCAAGAAATTGGCCACGAAAGTGTTGATGCTCAGTCCCTCCGGCGCGATGGTCAGCGAACCGAGCTTGGTCTTGGTCTGGGATTCGAAAACGGGCTCCTGGACGCGCACGCTGATGGCCGCGATCATGCCCATGCGGATGTCGGAGGAATCGTATTGCTTGCCGTAAAAGTCCCGCAGCACCTTCACGATGGCGGCCCGGTAGGCCTGCAGGTGGGTGCCGCCCTGCGTGGTGTGCTGCCCGTTCACGAAGGCGTAATACTCCTCGCCGTATTGGTTGCCGTGCGTGATCGCCACCTCAATATCCTCGCCCTTGAGGTGAATGATCGGGTAACGGATGTGCTCGGGATCGGTCTTGCGCTCCAGCAGGTCGAGCAGGCCGTTTTTCGAAAGATAGGTCTGTCCGTTGAAATGGATTTTCAGCCCGGCGTTCAAAAAAGCATAGTTCCAGATCTGGTTTTCCAGAAACTCCTTGTCCCACCGGTAACTCTTGAACACGCTCGAGTCCGGCGTGAACAGCACCGAAGTGCCGTTGGGATCGTTGGTGTCGAGGTCTTTGCTTTCCTGCAGCAGGATCCCGGCCTCGAACTCGGCGAAGCGCGTCTTGCCGTCCCGGTACGCCTGTACCCGGAACTTTTCGGAAAGGGCGTTCACCGCCTTGGTCCCCACGCCGTTGAGGCCCACGGCCTTTTGGAAAGCCTCGCTGTCGTACTTGCCGCCCGTGTTGATCTTGCTCACGCAATCGACCAATTTGCCCAGCGGGATGCCGCGCCCATAGTCGCGGATGTTCATCGAACCGTCCTCTTTGAGCTTGATCTCGACCTGCTTGCCGAAGCCCATCGTGTGCTCGTCGATGGTGTTGTCCATGATCTCTTTGAACAGCACATAGATGCCGTCGTCCGACGCGCTGCCGTTGCCCAATTTGCCGATGTACATGCCCGGCCTCAGGCGGATGTGCTCGCGCCAATCCAGCGAGCGTATGCTATCCTCGGTGTATTTTGCCATGGTGGAGTGTTGTTGGATGCAAATATAAAAAAAATTGTATTAAAATAGTTTTTTTCGAAAAAATAAAAATTTTAAAATATTGAAAAATAAAAAGATATATTTTCTGGAAAAATTAGTACGCGGAAAAAAATATCCGTTCGCCCGCCCCGAAAGGGCCGAAAAAAATGAAAACCCGCTCCTGAACGAACTCGGTCCCGAAAATTTTGGCACGAAAAATTCAAACGCCCGGCCGCGCTGATTAAATTTGCCTACTCCTTTTTTCACCGACCAGCTTGATTGAAATGCAGTGCTTTGAAATTTTTTCTCCCGCTTTTTTTTCCCGAAAAAAAATCTGTTCGGCATTGGCAGGCCTGCTCATGGCGGCCACCGTCGGCGCGCAGAGCACCACTTACACCGAAACGGTGAACGGCGTTTCCTTCAA